>JANNGX010000337.1:0-11779 GCA_031404115.1 Gemmatimonadales bacterium
GGTCCGACGCCGGTGATCACTACGCGACGGTCAGCCATTCCGGTCCTCTGCCGCCCGGCGGATGCCCGCCAGGGTTCTCGATGCGATCCCGCTCACGAAGATTGGTCCGATGACGAGGGTGGCGGCGATTCCGCCGATCAATGGCCACGCGGGGCCGGTCCATTCATGCACAATGGTGGCGCGGGTGCCGGAGCCTTCGGCTTCGACGATCCACAGTACGTCCATGCCGCGGGTAACGCCCGCCACATGGCGATAGCGCACTTCCCGCCGCTCCGGGGCCACCCACATCTCGGATCTCCACCAGGTGGGCCAGTGGAGCGGACCGAACGGCCGGTAGGCGGACATCTCGACTGTCCCGCCATCGGCCCGGCGCTCGAGCATGCGCACCCAGCGGTAGTGAGGGAGAATGTCCGGCCAGCGTTCCACCAGGGACGCATGCCGGAACACCCGCTCGGGCGGGGCTGCGATCAGCGCGGTATCCACTGTTCGCATCATGCCTGAGGCCGCCACACCGCCACTAGGCGCGCACCGGGCCGGCGGGTAACCCTGGCGCCGACGCCCGCCCGACTCAGCAATTCGCGCAGCGAGGCGGAGCTGAATCCCCGCCGCAGCGAGGTGATTCCATCCCGAAGCGTGTCGGCGTCAAAACGGAGGGCGTGACCGGCAATCCGAAACCCCACGGCGGCCAGCGTCGAGCGGCGCAGATCCGTGAGAATGACGGCCCGCCGGGCCACCCGGCTGCACTCCTGGATGAGCCGGACGATGGCGTCGGGCGAGAAGTGATGGGCCACCTGGCTCAGCAGGACGATGTCGACGCCGCGGTCCCGGATCGGCAGCGCACCGCCGTCTCCCACCAGCACCGCGAGTCCCTCCGCCTGCGCGAGGCGGGCCGCGGCGGTGTGCCGCTCCAGCCCGAGGGGCGTGAGCGTGATGCCGCGGGTGCGGGCCCACGCGACCGCCATGCGGGGCAGGTCGCCCATGCCGGTGCCCACATCGAGAAAGGTGACCGGCCCCGTCGGTGTCTCGCCCCGGGGGAGTGCGCTCCGGAGGCCGAACCGCACGGCCGCCGCGCCGCCGAACCAGAAATTGGCGCGGGCGATGTTGCGGAGCGACTGGCAGACCCTGGCCGGCGCGGCGGCGGGGTCGTCGAGAAGCTCGACCCCCGGCGGCCGGCTCCAGCCGGCTCATGGCAATCCTGCGGTGATGTAGCCCCCGCGATAGTACAGCAAGGGTCGGCCGGAGGCGACGCTGCCGCCGACCACCCTCCCCACGTGGATGGTGTGGTCTCCTGCCTCGAAGGAAGAGTGGCTCTCACAGGTGAGGGTCGCGAGCGCCCCGTCGAGCATGACGAAGCCTCGATCTTCGACGCGGTAGCCGATTCCGTCGAAGCGGCCGCTGGTGTTGCCGGCGAACCGGCGCGACAGGGCCTCCTGGCCGCTGTTCAGGATGTTGATCGCGAACTGACGGGCATCGCGCAGCACCGCATGCATGTCGGCAGCGTGGTCGACGTTCACCGAGATGAGCGGTGGCGTCAGCGAGACCGAGGCGAAGCTGTTCGCGGTCATCCCGGCCGGCTTGCCGTCGGCCGCCAGGGCGGTGATGATCACGACGCCCGTGGTGAAATGGCCGCAGAGCTGGCGAAACTCGGCGGGATCGACGTCGGCGTGGGGCATCAGAAGACGACCTGGGAGAGAAAGACGGGGTTGAGCACCGCGCGCGGCGGCACGAAGTCGCCGGTGACACCGATCAGCGTGTGCGCGAGTCCCCGGCGCTCCAGCCGGCCCACCGCGCGGTCGAACAGCGCGGGCGCGAGCATCGCGTATCCGATCGCGCGCTCGACCGCCCACTTGCCGAGGAAGGCGCGGCGCCGGGCCCGGGCGTAGGGGGCCAGCGCGGCGGCGGACAGCGGGCCGGGCCGGGCCAACGCCTCGCGTGCGGTGATCTCGAGCAGCTCAGCCCCTCGCAGGGCCGCGCAGATGCCTTCGCCGGTGAAGGGATCGAAGAAATCGGCGGCATCGCCCGTGAGCAGGGCGCCAGCGGTGACCACGTGGCGGGACCAGGCCGCGAAGGGCCCGGTCACCAGCACCTCGCGCACAATGGAAGCGCTGCGCACCCGGCCGCGCACGCCGGGGAACCGCTGCAACTGGTCCAGGAAGAATTCCTCCGGGCGACCCCGCGCACCCGCGGCGCCCTCCCGCGGTACCACCAGCGCCACGTTGGCCAGCCCGCGGCCCAGCGGGTTGATGCCCACGTATCCGTGGGCCGCCACATGCATCTCGGCGGTGTCGGAGAGCCCGGGCACCCCCTCGACGTGGGCAACGAATGCATACCGACGCAGCGGCCCGAAGTGGCGGCCGCCGATGGTCCGCGCCAGCAGGGAGTGGAGTCCGTCGGCGCCAATGGTGAGCCGCGCCCGGAGATCGCAGCTCGCGCCGCCTTCCGTTCGCACCGAGAGCCCGGCCACCCGGTCGTTCTCCAGGAGGACGCGCTGCACCGGCGTCCCTTCCATGATGGTTGCGCCGGCGCCCCGTGCCGCTTCGACCAGGGCATGGTCCAGGATCCGCCGGGTCACCGAGAGCCCGGTGGCTCGGAACGGTGCGGTGCCCGCCCGCGCGAAGAGACCGGTGAGCCGCGACCCCCTGGGCGCCTCGACCATGGTGCCCCGGATGGGGTGCCCGCCGGCCTGTTCCACCCGGTCGAGGACCCCGAGGACGGCAAGGTGGCGCACGCCTTCGGGACTCATGTACTCCGAACAGATCTTCTCGCGCGGAAACCGGGCGCGGTCGACGACGGCCACCCGGAAGCCGGCTCGGGCCAAGCGGAGCGCGGCGGCGGCGCCCGCGGGCCCCGCTCCGGCGATCAGCACGTCGAGCGAAGCGGTCATCGGGGAGCCGCCGTCACCTGGCGCAGGCCCACCAGGCTCCGGCAGCGAGCGCGGCCACCCCGGTAGAGAGCGCATTGACCCCGTCGTTGTCCAGCCATTTCCACCCTCCGACAAGGCGGGTCCGGGTGCCGCAGCGATGCAGCCGGCGTTCGGTCGCGACTCCACAACGGGGACACTCGAACTGGCCCTGCACGGAGGCTCCGAGCAGGGAGTCCAGAAGCATACCTCCGAAGCCGATTGCGATGCCCGCAATGAGAAGGGACCCCCCTCCACCGGCAAACGCACCTGAAACCGCCACTGTCGCGGCCCCGGCCAAGGCGGCAAGGGTGCCCATACCGGAGACGCCGCCGCTGGTTCCCCTGGGCACTCTCCGCCAATGGAGCACGTGGCGGGGATTAGTCCCGCTGAATGCGCCGATCGACGTGGCCCAGGTGTCCGCGGCGGCGGCGGCCAGGGAACCGCCCACAATCCATAGTCCCAGGCCGGGAGTCTGGCGCTCGAGCAGCGCGCCCGCGGCGGCGGCGGCACCGTTGGCGAGCACCTGCCGGGCGTTCCGTCTCTCCCCGGCGGGATCGACGGCCTTGCCATGGGCCACTGCCAGACGGCCGACCAGGGTGCTGAAGACGAAAAACGCGGCCAGCATGCCCGCGCCGCCGCCGCCGGTTCCAAAGATCACCGCGGTTCCCACCAGCGCGGCCGCGACGGCCCCCGCCGGGGTGAGCGCGCGGGCCCGAAACGCCGCCGCGGCCGCGAACGATGAGATTCCGAGCGCCAGGACGGCGTCCATTCAGCGGAATGTCCCCTGCTCTCCGAACGGTCGCAAGCGCCCATTCCACCGCCGCAGACAAAGCGGTAAGTTGCCGCGCCGTGAGCCTCTCGACGCCTCCCATCCATGCGCTCATCCCGCTCAGCCTGCTCGAGGCCATCCGAAACCTGGACACCCCCCTCGACGACGGCCTGAACGAACTGGCCGGTGAGACTGTGTCCAAGCGCCTGGGCCTCTCCACAACCGTTGCGCAGCAGATCGAGCGCTATCGCGAGGCGGTCGAGCACCATGGCGCCGTTCCCGCCGAAGAGGCCATCTCGGTGTTTCGGCTGGTCGGGCGCCGGCCCGACGCGACACTGGTCTACTCCGACGCGGGCCGCCGGGCGGCGCGCTACGCGGCCCGGTCGGCGGGCCTCGGCACCAAGGTCCTCCTGGGAGTCAGCCCGCGGCCACTCCGCCGGAGGCTGGGCGCCAAGTCGGCGGCGCAAGTCGCCCGGAAGCTCCTCGGCATTCAGCTCGAGCTGCTGCCCGCCGGTCATCAGGTCCGGCTCACCGAGTCGCTCGCCACGGCGGCGGGGTTTCCGGGCACCGGCTGCTACTTTTACAGCGCCGTGATCGCTGAGCTGCTCCGGGTGGCGACCGGTTTCGAGGGGGCGATGGTTCACGAACGCTGCCATGCGCGGGGCGACGACCACTGTTTCTGGCGCGCCGCGGAGGCGGGAGGCTACGAATGAAGCCACTGAGGCCGGCGGACCACCAATTGCTGCGCGAAGGCCTGCTGGCCTGCGGGGCGGACGGGTGGCTCCTCTTCGATTTTCAGGGCCACAACCCCGTGGCCAGCCGGTTCCTGGCGCTGGGCGGTTTGGGATCCCGCCGGCTCTTTGCGCTGCTGGTACCGGACCAGGAGCCGGTCGCGGTGGCCCACAAGATCGAGCTGCAGCCGGTGGCCGATTTTCCGGGGAGGGTTATTCCCTATGCCCGGTGGGAAGAGCTCCACGCGGCGCTCAAGGGGCTGGTGGCGGGAAAAACCGTCGCGATGGAAATCTCTCCCCGGAATGGCGTGCCCTATCTCGATCGGGTGCCCTACGGTGTGGTGGACCTGATCCAGTCGCTGGGCGGAACGGTGGTGTCGAGCGCGCCGCTGGTGACCCAGTTCGCGGCGCGCTGGACCGAGGACGAAGCAGCGCGACACATCGAGGCCGCCGAGGTACTGGCGTGGATTGCCAGGGATGCGCTGGACTTCGCGGTGACGCGGGGCGGTAAGGGCCTGACCGAGTCGGCGCTGCAGCAGCGGGTGGTGGCCACGATGGAGAAGGAAGGCTTGGTGCCGGACCACCCGCCGATCGTGGGGTTCGGCGTCAACGCGGGGAATCCTCACTACGAGCCGGTCCCCGGGAAGGATCTGACGCTGGCCAAGGACCAGGTGGTGCTGCTCGATCTCTTCGGCCGATATCCCGGTGCGATATCGGCGGATCAGACCTGGATGGCCTTCAGCGGCAAGGAGCCTACCGAGCGGGTGCTGACCGTGTGGACCGCGGTGCGGGACGCGAGGGACGCGGCGCTCGAGGTGGTGCGCCTGGCCGGACTGAGCGGGGAGCCGCTCCCCGGGTACAAGGTGGACCGGGCCGCCCGCGATGTGATCGAGAAGGCCGGATTCGGGGAGTATTTCGTACACCGGACCGGGCACTCGATCGACCAGAACCTTCACGGCTCCGGGCCGCACATGGACGACTACGAGACCAAGGACGACCGCATCATCCTGACTGGATGCGGATTCTCGGTCGAGCCGGGGATCTATCTGCCCAATGAGTTCGGGGTGCGGAGCGAGGTCAACGTGTACTGGGCGCCGAGCGGACCCATGGTGACGCCCAAGGAGCCGCAGCGGGATTTGATACTGCTGTAGGAGGCTAGGAGGCTAGGAAAACTACCGGGCATCCGGCTTGTCGAGGATCACGACCTGCGGCCTCGGCGCCCGATGTCCGATGGGTAGGTACTTGTCGACGCCCATCGCCACGAAGAGCAGAGCCAGATACAGCAGCGAAAACTTGTACATCTTCCACGCCAGCGGGGTCACCGACTCCTGCTTCAGCAGTTGCAGGCAATACCAGAGCAACCTCGCCCCCAGCAGGACCGCCGCCACTACATAGAACAGGCCCTGGGTTCCCGCGAGGGCAGGGAGGATGGTGAGCGGAAGGAGCATGAGGGTGTAGACCAGCATCTGGACCTTGGTTTCGTGCGCGCCTTTGACCACCGGCATCATGGGGACACCGGCTCGGGCGTACTCCTGCTCCTTGATCAGCGCGAGCGCCCAGAAATGGGGCGGGGTCCAGTAGAAGATGATCGCGAAGAGGTAGAGTGCCGCGAGATCGAGCGAGCCGGTCATGGCCGCCCACCCGACCAGCGGCGGGAAGGCGCCGGCCGCGCCCCCGATGACGATATTCTGCGGGCTCCAGCGCTTGAGCCACATGGTGTAGATGAACACGTAGAACAGCAGACCGGAGAGCGCGAGCCATCCCGCGAGCGGATTCACGAAGTGCCAGAAGAGATAGAACGCCACGGCGCCGAGCGTGCTGCCGAACAGGAGCGCCGCACCGGCCGGCAGGCGCCCCGCGGGGATTGGGCGGAGTTTGGTGCGGGACATCTGCGTGTCGATGTCCCGGTCGAACCACATGTTGATGGCGTTGGCGCCACCGGCCATCAGAAACCCCGCCAGCATCACCCAGAGCACCAGGCTCAGGGAAGGCAGGCCACGGTCGGTGATAAACATCGGGGCAACGGTCGTCACGAGGAGCAGCGAGATGACGCGCGGCTTGGTCAGGGAGATCAGGTCGCGGAGCAGGGCCATTCAGGAAGCCGGGGAGCGGGGAGCGGGAGGCGGGGAGCAGGGCAGGGCCCCCGCTAGCTAAACTCGCGGCACAATATATACCTTCCCACGACTTTCGGCCCCCGAACGACGACTCCCGATTTCCCCTTATCCGAGCCGGCATGACCAACCCCGCGCCGCGCGACTCCTGGGGCGAACGCCTTCCCCGAACCGTGGGTCTGCTGCCGGCCATCCTGGTTCTAATCGGGATCACCATCGGAAGCGGCATTTTTCGGGTGCCCGCCAGGGTCGCCGGGCTGGTGGGCTCGCCGGGCATGGTGCTGGTCGCCTGGGTTCTCGGGGGGATCCTGGCCCTCCTGGGTGCACTCACCCTTGCCGAGCTGGCGGCGATGTACCCGCGGAGCGGGGGAGTGTTTGCCTATATCGAGGAAGGGCTTGGCCCGATGCCCGCCTTCCTGTTCGGGTGGTCGCAACTCGCGGTGATCCGAGCCTCGGCGTTGGGGGCCATTTCCACCATCTTCGCCGAGTACTTCTCCCATTTTGTTCCGCTGACCTCGCAGCAGGTCCACTACGTCGCTGCGGGGCTGATCTTCGGGGTCGGGGTGCTCAACTATGTGGGGGTCAAGAAGGCCTCGGCGGTGACCAACGTGGCGACCGCGGTGAAGTACGGGGCGCTGCTCGCGCTGGTCGTCCTCGCCTTCACCGCGCCGACGGGGTCCGCCAGCAACTTCCACCCGCTCTGGACCGGGGGCCTAGGGATCTCGGCACTGGCCACGGCCATGGTCTCGGTGATGTGGGCATACGACGGCTGGGCCGATCTGTCCTACATGGGCGGAGAGATCAAGGACCCGGCCAGGAATCTCCCACGGGCGCTGATCCTTGGCACCCTGGCGATCATCGCGATCTACCTGCTGGTCAACCTGGCCTACATGTATCTGGTGCCGCTCCCCGAACTGGCCGCCTCCCCGCTGATCGCGGCCACGGCGGTGGAACGGATTCCCATGCTTGGGAGGGCCGGCGCGGGTATCGTCGCGGCGGTGGTAATGATCTCGACCTTCAGCAGCGTCAACGGCACCATGATGGCGAGCCCGAGGATTTTCTTCGGGATGGCCGACCGCGGGCTGTTCTTCCCGATTATCGCCCGGGTGTCTCCCAGGTTTCAGAGCCCCTCAACGGCCATTTTCCTGGCCACCGGGCTCGGCGTGGTCTACGTCCTCTTCAACGACTTTCAGCAGCTCGCCGACAAGTTCGTGCTCGGTATCTGGCCGTTCTACATTCTGGCGGTCCTGTCGGTCTTCGTCCTCCGCCGCCGGTCACCCGACCTGCCCCGTCCCTACCGGGTCATCGGGTACCCGCTGGTGCCCATACTCTTCCTGGTGTCCGCTGTGGGAATGATCCTGAACGCGCTGCTCACCGACCCGGTGGGCACGGGAATCACCTTCGGGATCATCCTGATCGGGATCCCGGTGTATTACGCAGGGCGAGCGGCCGGTAAAATCAACCCCGTCGGGAGGGTCAAGGGTCCGTAACGGTTGCCTGTCTGCTTGATTTGGCTCGTTCGCACGGTAAGTTAGGTCGTCTCGGGTGCCTCCCATCGGCGGGAAGCCGGGACACTTCATCAGATTCAGCATGCGCCGACTCCCCACCCGGGGAACTCCGGCCTGAGCCGTACCATCCAAACATGATCCGGGAGTTCGTTCCATGCAGCCAATCGGGCGCGCAGTACGGTTCGGGGTGGCCTCGCTGGCACTACTACTTGTCGGGGCCCGGGGTCTCGCCGCGCAGGGCGTTACCAGCGCCGCGATCCAGGGCCGGATCACTTCCGAAAGTCGTGGCAACGTTCAGAGCGCCATCGTCGTTCTGACCAACACCCGGACGGGTGCCAAGCAGCAGACCACCACAAACTCGGCGGGCCGCTTCAACCTGGAGAACACCACGCCCGGTGGCCCCTACACTATCGACGTTCGCGCCATCGGCTTCCAGCCCGCGAGCAAGACTGGCATCATGCTGGTCCTGGGCCAGCGCTATGTGCAGGATTTCCAGCTTGCGCAGCAGATCGTCACGCTCGAGGAGCTGGTCGTGGTGGCGGCGACCAACCCGCTCATCAACAGTGGCCGCACCGGCGCTGCCCAGATTGTGACCGACAGCGCGATCCAGCGGATGCCGCTGCTGGGCCGGGATTTCAACGACCTGCTCCGTACCAGCCCGCAGGTACTGAGCGGCAACGGGTTCGGCGGCCAGAACAACAAGTTCAACACCTTCCTGATCGACGGCGGCGCCAACAATGACGTATTTGGTGTCATTACCGGCACGCCGGGAAGCGGCGTCGGGTCAAAGCCGCTTTCGGTCGAGGCGCTGCAGGAGTTCCAGATCCTGGTGGCCCCCTTCGACATCCGGCAGGGCAGCTTCTCCGGTGGTCTCGTCAACGCCATCACCAAGTCGGGCACCAACGAGTTTCACGGATCGGTATTCGGGTACATCCAGCGCCCGGAACTGGTGGGCAAAGACACCCTCGGGAACCGGGTCACGAACTTTCAGATCAAGCAGTACGGCGCCACTCTCGGCGGGCCGATCATTAGGAACAAGCTGCACTTTTTCGGCAGCGTGGACCTCCAGTCGTCGGCCCGGCAGTTCTTCGGATTCACGGCGGACGATCCGGTGACCGGCATTCCGGTGGCCTTTGCGGAACGGGTGCGGGACATCATCAAGACCAAGTACGGCTTCGATCCGGGCGGCATCGAGGTGCCGGACAATCTGAAGAATCCCGACAAGAATCTCTTCGGCAAGCTGACCTGGCAGGCGGGCGGGAGCTCACAACTGGAAGTTTCCTACAATTATGTCAAAGGGAACACCGAGAGTTTCAACCGCACGAGCCGAACCCGCGACGATCGGGACGGGTGGCAGTTGTCCAACAGCGGCAATATCGAGTCCAGCGTCACCAATACCGCCCGGGCGAAATTCACCGGTCTGCTTGGCAACGCAAATTTTGAGGTCCTCCTCGGCTATTTGCGGGTGCGAGATGCCCGGTCCCCCAACATCCTGAGCCCGCTGATTCTGGTGCATGGACTGAACGGCAATTACCTCGGGGCCGGAGGCGAGAGGTTTTCAGTCGGCAATGAGCGGGACTCCGACGTCTACGAGGCGACCGCCAACGTGACGTTCGGCATGGGGCGGAATCACCGGGTGACCATCGGGACCCACAACGAGTTCTTCAAGTTCCGGAATCTCTTCGCGGATAACCGGTATGGCACGTGGACCTTTGCGAGTGCCGACTCGCTGGAGGCCGGCCTGGCCCGGAGATTCGAGGTGGCGGTCGAACGGCGGCCGGGCGGCTTCACCGCGCAGTTCGACGTCAAGCAGATCGGTGGATATGTTCAGGATGCCTGGACGCCGACCAGCCGGCTCACCCTGATCGCGGGCCTCCGGATGGACGTCCCCTACTTCGGAAGTACTCCGTTCCAAAATCCCAGCAAGGCGCTGACCGACACGTTGGGGATCAACACCGGAGAGTTTCCCAGCGGGAACATGTTGTGGTCTCCGCGGCTCGGGTTCAACTGGGACCCGACCGGTACCGGCAACACCATCGTCCGCGGCGGCGTCGGGATCTTCTCCGGCCGGCCGCCCTATGTCTGGAGCTCCAACGCCTTCACCGGCACCGGCCTCGAGCAGGCGACCCTCCTCTGTAACCCGGCCGCCAGCACCAATCCCGGGTCGCCGCCCCCCTTCACAACCGACCTGAGCAGCATCCCCCAGGCGTGCGCGAGTGGCGGTAGCACCAGCTTCACCCCCCTGGTGGCCTATTTTGACAAGGACTTCAAGTTCCAGCAGGCGCTCAAATACGCCGTCGGGATCGACCACCGGCTCCCTGGGGGAGTTGTCGTCACCCTCGATTTTCTCCATACCCGGAACAAGAACCAGCTGTATCAGACGGACGACAACGTTCGGCTTGGGACCGTGAATGGGGAAGGGCGCCAGCTGTATGGCGCGCCGAACTCGGCGGGCACGGCCTTGGCCCGATTCACCAAGGCCAATGGCGTCACTCAGGTAATTCATCATCTCAACAAGACCGGGGACTACTCCACGCTGTTCACGGTCCAGCTTCAGAAAGCCTTCGGCAGCGGGCTGGCGTTCAGTGCCGCGTACACCCGTGCAGAGGCCAAGGATCTGATGTCGCTCACCTCGAGCCGGGCGACGTCAAACTTGAATTTTACGGCGCTCGACGGCACGCTGGAGAACCGGAATCTTCGGACCTCGGGGTTCGATGTCCCCCACAAGATTTCGCTCAGCGGCTCGACCGATCTCCCGTTCGGAATTGAAGCGTCGGCGATCTTCACCGCCCGGGCGGGCCTGCCCTATGCCTACACCTCGAGCAGTGACCTCAACGCCGACGGCATTTCGGGGAACGATCTGCTGTATATCCCGCGTGATCAGAACGACATCAGCCTCCAGAATCCGGCGGACTGGGACCGGCTCAACGCCTTCATCACCAGTGAACCGTGCCTGCGGACCCAGCGCGGGCGGATCATGGAACGGAATTCCTGCCGCAACGCCTGGCAGAAGTTCATTGATATCCGGCTCGCCAAGGTCATCCCGACGATGAGCGGCCAGCGCCTCGAGATCACCGCGGACATCTTTAATTTTGCCAATCTGATCAAGCGGCGCTGGGGTTTGGTCAAGGAGACCTCCCGGTTCGAAGAGGCGAACTTCCTTGAGCTGCCCCGAACTGGAGCTACGTTGGACACCCGCGGTACCGCGACCGTGGCGGACGATCGCCCGCGGCTGATTGTTCCCACGGTGCTGCCGGTGCTGAACCGGATCACGGTGGGCGCGCAGCGGTGGCGGATTCAGCTGGGCGGGAAGTACACATTCTAGAGGCTAAGAGGCTTCGGACGCCAAGCGGCTAAGTGAAAGCCCTCGGGAACGACCCGGGGGCTTTTGCTTTCCCAGCCCTTGGCCCCTTGGCCTCTTTGCCTCCTCCTACGTCCGTACCCGCACCAGCAGCCATCCGCCCAGCGCCAGAAACACCAGGTTCGGCGCCCAGGCCGCCGCGGTGGGATTCATGATACCCGACGCGCCCACGGCCTGGGAGAGATTGATCATCAGCAGATAGACGATCGTGGTGCCCAGACTGATGGCGATGCCCATCGCCGCCCCCGCGCGCGGTGAGGAGACGGCGAGCGGTGCCCCGAAGAGCGCAATGATCAGGCACGCCGCCGGCAGCGCCAGCTTCACGGCGTGCTGGACCTGGAGCTTCTTGGTGTCGTTCCCGGAGCTGTTGAGCGCGGCGATGTAGCGCCCCAGCTCG
>JANNGX010000338.1:0-6736 GCA_031404115.1 Gemmatimonadales bacterium
CGTCGTGACCGTGGTGGAGGACGATCCGCGGGACAGTAACTACGCCCCGCTGCGGGACAACCTGGAGCGGCTCGGCCGCATGGCAGACCAGGACGGTCGGCCACTCCGCGTCGTGGAGCTGCCGATGCCGCCGGCCCTGCACCGGGAAGGCCAGCGCCTTCCGGCGCGCTACGCCAACTGTTATATCGCCAACGGAGTGGTGCTGTTACCGGGATTCGACGCGATCCGGGACGAGCAGGCTCGTGCGGCGCTGCAGGATGTCTTTCCCGACCGCCGTGTCGTGGTGATTCCGTGTACCGACCTGGTCTGGGGCCTCGGCGCGATCCACTGCGTCACCCAGCAATGGCCGGCACTCTCACCCTGAAGGCGTCACCGGCTCGCCCTCGGCGAGCAGCTCCTCGAGCGCCGCGCCCAGCGCGTCGGGAGAGAACGGCTTCTGCAGGAAAGCCTGGTGGAGTTGACCCCGGACTTCGTCGCTCACTTCGTCGCCGGTGTAACCGGAGAGAAACAACACCGGCAGATCCGGCCGCCTGAGTCGCAGCCGCCCCACCAGCTCCCGCCCGCCCATGCCGGGCATCACCACATCCGAAACGACGGCGTCAATGCGGGGACTTCCTGCATCCAGGTGCGTCAGCGCTTCCGACCCGTTCCGGGCCTCGAGCACCCCGAAGCCGAAGTCCTCGAGAATCCGCCGGGTCAGCTGCCGCACGCCATCGTCGTCCTCCACCAGGAGCACCGTGCTACGGCGGCGGCGGCCCGCGGGCCTCGGTACCCCCGGCAGTGGCGCGTCGGCGGAGACCACCGCGCCTTCGGCCAGGCGGGGGAGGAATATCCGGAATGTGGTTCCAGCCCCGACGTTGCTCTCGACGGTGATCGCGCCGCTGCTCTGTTGCACGATGCCGTAGACGGTCGACAGGCCAAGGCCGGTGCCCTCGCCCAGGGGCTTGGTGGTGAAGAACGGCTCGAAGATCTTGGCCTGGGTTTCCCGGTCGATGCCCATGCCGGTATCGGTCACCCGCAACACGACGTAGTCGCCCGGAGGAACCCCGCGCGTTGCCGGCTCATCGCCCCCGGCGGGGAGGACCATTCTGATCGTGTCGATCGTGAGCGTGCCGCCGCCCGGCATCGCGTCGCGCGCGTTCACCGCCAGGTTGAGGAGCACCTGTTCCAGTTGCCCCGGATCGGCCCGCACCAGGCCGAGATCGGGGCCGCGTACCGTCACGATGGAAAAGTTCTCCCCGAGGACCCGACGCAGCATCTGTTCCATCTCCTGCACCAGCGCATTCAGGTCCACCTCGCGGGGCACCAGCACCTGGCGCCGGCTCAGTGCCAGCAGCTGCCGGGTGAGCGCGGTAGCCCGATCGGCCGCGCGCCGGATCTCCCGAACCTCGCCGAAGCGCGGATCGCCTTCCGCGAGCTCCCGTGAGAGGACGTCGGCGTAGCCGCGGATCACGGTGAGCAGGTTGTTGAAGTCGTGGGCGACGCCGCCGGCCAGCCGGCCAAGGCTCTCCATTTTCTGGGATTGACGCAGCTCCTCCTCCAGGCGTTTCCGCTCGGTGATGTCGACGATCACCCCATACCATACCACTTGGCCGAGGTCCGGCGCGGCGATCGCCGTGGCGATGTCGCGGAGCCAGCGAACCCGCGGGCCCGGACCCCGCAACCGGAAATCGAAGCTCCACGGTTCCAGCGTCGCCGAGTAGCGGGCAAATTGGGCGGACATCGCCGTGCGGTCCTCGGGGTCCATGAGGGTCCAGGCCCTGGTAGCATCGGCCAGGATCTCTTCGGCGGAGGCCCCGAGCAGCTCCCGGGCGCCTTCGCTCATGAAGACAAAGCGCTCCTCCGGACCGGGGCCCGCCACGTACTGATAGACCACACCCGGCACCGCCGCGGTGATACGGTGGAGCTGTTCTTCCCGGTCCCGGAGTGCCTGCTGCGCCACGTATTGATCGGTGATATCGGAGAGCGAGAGCACCACGGCCGTGGTCACGCCGCCGGCGTTCCGGAGCGGCGCCGCGTTGACCGACACGATGACGCGCCGCCCGTCGGGCCTGAGCACCGCAAACCGGGTGTCGTTCACCGGTTCGCCGGTGCGCACCACCCGGCGGGCGGGACGCGCCTCGGGAAGCATCGGCGTGCCGTCCAGGTTCATCAGCTTCCATCCCGGAGGCAGATCGGTGCCCGCGGCCAGTTCCACGCGGGTGACGCCGAGTACCGCCTCGGCGCTCGGATTGAGGAAAATGACCTGGCCGCTCGGGTTCACCACCACGATGCCGGCGACGCTCGTGGTCAGCACGCCATCGAGGAGGTCACGCTCCGCCCGGATCGCAGCCTCCGACCGGCGCCGCTCGGTGATGTCCCGCACGATGGCCTGGGCCAGCCCATCGGCGGTGCGGCGGACACTCAGCTCGGCGATGAAGGTGGAGCCATCTTTCCGCTGCAGCCGGCGCTCCCGGATGACCATCGAACTGCGGAGCACTTCGTCCCAGCCCAGTGGCGTTCGGGCCAGCTCCCCCGGCTCGTACAGGCTCGAAAGCGGGAGCTGGAGCAACTCGGCCTCGGTGTAGCCCATCATCTCGCAGATCCGCTGATTCACCAGCACCAGCTGTCCTTCGGGTTGAGCCAGCACGATCCCGTCGGAGGCCTGCTCGAGGATGTGGCGGTACCGGGTCTCGCTCTCGAGCAACACAGATTCCCTCTGGGTGGAGGCGGTGCGCTCCCGCTGGAGCCGCCAGCCCAGCACGTCGGCGAGCGCCAGCATCCCGATCCGCAGGAGGATGCCGGCCCCTGCCGGGGGCCCGAGGACCACGATCGCGCCCAGGATGATGGTCTGGGCCAGGATCGTCGGGCCTACCCCCGAGAGCATCAGGGTGATCAGGGTGACGAACCAGACCGGCAGGTACAACGCATCGCGAATCACCACCGGGAAAAACCCCAGCACCAGCACCGCCGCAGCCGCGAGGAGCAGGGCGGTGAGATACCGGTACCAGGGGTAGAACCGCAACGCGGTGTTCACGGCTCAGGCAAACTTCTGCGGCTGGCGGCGGTGGAAGTCGGTGGCGGCCTGATAGGCCTCCCCCACCGCGAGCAGGTCCGCTTCGCCGAACAGCCGGCCGATGAAGGAGAGCGAGACCGGGGTCCCGTCGGGATTGAAGCCGTTGGGCATGACCAGCGCGGGATGGCCGGTGAGGTTGGTGATCTGGATAAGGTTGGACGCGAAGGACGGAGTCACGAACAGATCCACCGGCTCCATGAAGTCGTCGAGCTTCTGCATCAGGAGCGTTCGAATCCGGTTGGCCTGGATGTACTCGACCGCCGGAATGAACCGGGCCGTTCGAAAGCTGTTCGGCCAGGCGGTCCGGGTCTGCTGCACCATCTGGTCGTCCTTTCCCGAGCGAGTCACCTCGTCGAACGCCGCGGCGGCCTCCGCCGTGAGGATCACCCGGAGCCCCCCGGTCGGCAGGTCGGCCGGCAGCTCCATCGGGATCAACGTCACGCCCATGGCGGCGAACACCTCGAGCGCCTTCGCGTCGAACACCTTGGTGTTGTGCTCGGCGTCGAAGGCCGGCTTGAGGTACCCGACCCGGATCCCGGTCAGCCCACGGGATGGCGACCAGTCGAACGGCCGGTCGTGTACCGTGGGGTCCTTCCCGTCCGGGCCGTGGATGACGCGGAACACCAGCCCACAATCGGTGGCGGTCCGGCACATCGGCCCCAGCTTGTCCATCGTCCAGGACAATGCCATGGCCCCATTGCGGCTCACGCGACCAAACGTGGGTCGCAGGCCGGTGACGCCGCACCGGGTGGCGGGCGAAACGATCGACCCCTGCGTCTCGCTCCCTATGGCGAAGGCGACGCAACCCGCCGCGGTGGCTGAGGCCGGCCCCGCCGAGGAGCCGCTGGAGCCCTGGTCGGTCTTCCAGGGATTCTTCGTGGTTCCTCCGTACCAGACGTCGCCCTGGGCGAACTCACCCAGCGAGAGCTTGGCCACCAGGACGGCGCCGGCCGCGTCGAGGCGCTCCACGACCGTGGCTGTTTCGGGAAGCACCTGCGTCTTGTAGATCGGGGAGCCCCAGGTGGTCGGATACCCCGGCACAGCAAGCAGGTCCTTGGCGCCCCACGGGATGCCGTGCAGCGGGCCCCGGAGGCTGCCGCGCTTGAGCTCGGCGTCCGCCTGGCCGGCCTGCGCCATCGCGCGCTCTTCCAGCAGGGTAACCACGGCCAGCAGCTCGGGGTCGAAGCGCTTGAACCGGTCGAGCGACAGGCGCGTCAGCTCGGTGGACGTCACCTTTCTCGCGCGCAGCAGCGCCCCCAGCTCGACCACGCTCAAGTAGGCCAGTTCCCCATCGGTCGCAGGTCGGACTGCCGGCGCGGATCGGGGCGTGCGCCTCGAACCGTGGCGTCTGAGGGTGGGCAGCGACTTGATCCCGGGGAGGAGCGGGTCAAAGCGGATGGCCGGCATCACCGAATTCGCGAGGCCGATGCGGCGAATGGCGGCGTAGGCCGTGAGCGCCTGGTTGACATTGTCCAGCATCAGGTCGCGCTTGGTGTCGTTGAATTCGAGGCCGATCACCGTCTCCGCGGCGATCAGCATTTCCCGGGTGATCTTGGGCGGCGTCTGGGGGGTCTGTGCCCCTTGGGCCGCCGCGAGCGCCGGCGCCGCGGTGCTCCACAGGGCGGCCGGCAGGCCCCGCGCCATGCCGGCGATGGAGCAGAGTCCCATGAAAGCCCGGCGGTCGAGCCCTGCAGGCGAGTCCGGTGTCGGCATCGGCGTTCCTCTGGTAGATTTGTGCCCCAGCCACCCCTTACCTGCGACCGCTCATGTCCGCGTTGATCGAGTGCGTGCCGAATTTCAGTGCGGGACGGGATCTCGACGTCGTGCGGAAGATTACCGCACGCATCGAGTCGGTTGAAGGGGCCACTCTCCTGCATGTGGATCCCGGCAAAGCGACCAACCGCACCGTGGTGACCTTTGCGGGAGCGCCCGGGCCGGTAGTCGAGGCGGCCTTCCGGGGCATCGCCGCCGCCGCGGAGCTTATCGACATGCGCCAGCACAGCGGGGCGCACCCCCGGATGGGAGCCACCGACGTCTGCCCGCTGGTGCCGATTTCCGGTATCACCATGGAGGAGGCCGCCGAGTGGGCCCGCCGCCTGGCCGAGCGGGTCGGCCGGGAGCTCGGCATCCCGGTGTACCTCTACGAAGCCGCCCAGCCTAACCCCGCCAGGAAAAACCTGGCCTCGATCCGGGCCGGCGAGTACGAGGGCCTGGCGCGCAAGCTGGCCGACCCCGCCTGGAAGCCCGACTTCGGCCCGGCGGCGCTGACTCCGAAAAGCGGAGCCACGGTCATCGGAGCCCGGGATTTCCTGGTGGCGTTCAACGTGAACCTGAACACCACCTCGACCCGCCGGGCCAATGCCGTGGCGTTCGACGTCCGGGAAAGCGGCCGCCCCAGGCGCGAGGGAGATCCGCTGACTGGCACGGTGGTCAAGGACGCCGCAGGGCAGCCGGTGATGGTTCCCGGCACGCTCAAAGCGGTCAAGGCCATCGGCTGGTTCATCGAAGAATACGGCCTGGCTCAGGTTTCGATGAACTTGACCGACATCAAGGTCACGCCGCTCCACCAGGCGTTCGACGAAGTGTCCCGGGCCGCCCAGGCGCGCGGACTGCTGGTGACCGGGTCGGAGCTGGTGGGGCTCATCCCGCTGTCTGCCATGGTGGAGGCGGGGCGATACTTTCTCCGCAAGCAGCAGCGCTCGACCGGCGTATCCGACGCGGAACTGATCCGCCTCGCGGTGGCGTCGATGGGGCTGGAGAATCTGGGCAGCTTCGTGCCGGAGGAGCGCATCATCGAATATCGCCTTCGCAAGCCGGGAGACAGCCGCCTCGCGGATCTCTCCCTGCGAGAGTTCATCGAGGAAACCGCGTCGGAGTCGGTGGCGCCGGGCGGCGGCTCGGTGGCGGCCGCAGTCGGAGCCCTGGGTGCCGCGCTCGGGACGATGGTGGCCAACCTCTCGGCGCATAAGCGTGGCTGGGATGCGCGCTGGGAGGAGTTCTCCCGATGGGCCGAGCAGGGCCAGCGCATGAAGGAGGAGCTCCTCTGCCTGGTCGACGAGGACACCCGCGCGTTCGGCAGGGTGATGGACGCGCTGGGGATGCCCCGGGACACCGACTCGGACAAATCCGCCCGGGCCGACGCGCTGGAAGCCGCAAACCTCGGCGCGCTCGAGGTGCCCTGGAAGGTGATGCAGGCGGCCTGGGAAGCATTTCCGCTGCTCCGGGCCATGGCCGATCAGGGCAATCCCGCTTCGGCATCGGATGCCGGTGTGGGGGCGCTGTGCGCGCGAGCCGCCATCCGGGGTGCCTGGCTGAATGTCCGCACCAACGCCACCGGCATCAAGAACAAGGCGGCGATCGCGAGCATGCTGGTCGAGGGGGAACGGCTGGAGAAATCGGCGGCCACGCAGGAAGCCGACATCCTGGCGATGGTCGAGATGAAATTCAGCTAGGCGGGGTGGCGCGCCAGATGTCCCGGCCCCGCGCCACCGTCCGCAGGCAGGCGTTGGGACGAAGATGATAGAGCCAGTGCTCCACCGAATCCGAATCGATCACCGCAAAGTCCGCCGATTTTCCGGGTTCCAGCGAGCCGATTTCCCAGTCGAGCTGGAGGGCCTGCGCACCCACCACCGTGGCCCCGCGGAGCGCCTCGGCGGGCGTCATCCGCTGCATCGTGCAGGC
>JANNGX010000339.1:0-28656 GCA_031404115.1 Gemmatimonadales bacterium
GGGAGTCAGGTCCGTGGGGACCGATTCGGTCCAGCGCGCTTCGCGGTGGGGAACCGGCTGGGAATGCTCCGCGCGCAACCGTTCGAGCAGTTCCCTGACCTCCGGCTCGGGTGGAGCATCCAGATCCCGGCGCAGCGCGGCCTCGTGGTCGCGCGCCTGGGCGAGGGCGCCGGCGCGATCCCCGGTATTCGCAAGGGCTCGCATGCAGGCCGCGGCGAAACGTCCCCGCAACGGGTCGAGCTCGGTGAGGCGGCGCCAGAGCGGAAGCGCCTGGGCATGCCGGCCGGCGCGATCGCTCGCCGCGGCGAGCTGTTCGATCGCGACGATCGCCGCCGCCGCGAACCGGGCGCGCTCCGCTTCCACCCACCGCTCGAACGCCGGCGCGTCGTGCAGGTAGAACCCGTCCAGGAAGGGACCACAGTAGAGGCGGGCCACCGCTTCCCCGTCACCTGACTCCAGGGCGGCGGCGAGGTCGAAGGTGTCACTGCTCAGCACCGTTGGGTCGAGGTGCAGTTCTGCCGGGCCGGCGATCGCGGCGTCATTGCCCAGATCCCGCCTGAGGCTGTACACGGTCTGGGCCAGCGCGTGCCTGCCGCGCTCCTCGGAGCCGTCGGGCCAGAGGATCCCGAGCAAGCGCTCCCGGCTTACTCCCCGGGGTCCGGCGCTGGCCAGCACCGCCAGCAGCGCAAGCCGCCTTGGCGGGGGCGCGGGGGCGTCAGCGCCACCCATTCCCTCGACCCAGAGCCCGCCGAACGTTCGCAGCCGCAACAGGTTACTGGAGATGATTCCACGCTGATTGGGGTATGAACCGGCGCTGATGGGTGGCGCGTACTTTGTTGCCCATATCTATCTCGTCCGCGGCCAAAGTGCCAAGCCACCACGGCCCCGGACACCCCTCGGAGGAAGAAGGCGACTTCATGCGACTGCTCACCATCACCCTGTTGCTGGCGTTCGGGATGTCGACGGCTCCTTTGGCGACAGGGCAGGCCCAGACGCCCCCTGACACCACCACCAAGGTCAAGAAGCCACCCAGCAAGCTCAAGTCGGCCATGAAGCGATTGGCCGATACGGCCGCGACCGCCGCTGCCGGGGCCGGGGTGCAGTCGCTGCTGGGCAAGAAGGCGGGTGGGGTTGCCAATGCACTGGGGGTCGGCGGCGTGAACCCGTGCGCTCCGGGGTCGGCCGCCTCCGCCGGTTCGGCGATCGTGGGCGTGGCGAAGGGCGTCATCAAGAAGACCGGCGACTCGCCACCGGCACCGGCGCCCTGTACGCAGGGCGTACAGATCCCCGGCATGCCGCCAGGCGGAATCCCCGGGATGCCCGCTGGAATGCCGGGCATGCCGGCCGGAACCGATCCCGCCGCGGCCATGCAAGGCGCCAATCCGATGGCCGGCATTGGCGCGATCGCGGGCATGACCCCGGTGGGCCTGGCAATCGGCGTCGCGCCCGGGGCAATCAAGGGCATCAAGGGAATCCTCGGCGGCAAGCGCCAGGACAAGATCGCCATGCTCCGCGAGCTCGGCAAAGGACGTCTCGAGCTCAAGGACGTGAAGTTCATCGAAGGCACCGCGGAGATCGAGCCAGGATTCGAAGCGAGCCTCGCGGCGCTGGGCGAGGCGCTTCAGCTCGCGGAGGGGACCTACATCCTCCACGTGGCGGCCGAGTCCGGGGAGAAGGACGCGCCGCCCGATACCGTGCTGGCACGGAAGCGTATCGAAAAGGTATGGGCCGCGATTCTGGTCAACGGCGTATCGGACCAGCGGATCATCGCGGTTGGCGTGCTTCCGGCCGAACTGCAGGCAGGACGCAAGCCGCCGAAGCCCGGCAAGGCGCGGGTCGAATTCATCCTGCTGCCGAAACAGCCATAAATGCGGCATCGCATGTGGGCGACCGCGGCCGTGCTCGGTCTCGCTGTGTGGGCCAGTCCGCTCCGGGCACAACGGCTGTGGCAGGCTGATATCCAGGTGCGTTCGCTGGATCTGTCGGTGCTCAACGGCAATCTGGTCGTGCGGATACTGCTGGTGAGTGAAGCCGACGACGAGTCCCGCGCGGCGCGAGTGGAGGTGCTGATGCCGGTCGGGGTGGGGATCGTGCGGATGGGTGCCGGGTGCACCGCCAGCGCGGCACCGCCGGGCGTCAGCGCGCTGCGGGGTCGGGTCACCTGCGAGCTGGGCAACATGGCGGTGCGGGGAAGCCGGGAGGTGTTCGTGATCACTACCATCCCGCCGGCCGGTGTGGCCAAGACCTTCGGGGCCTTCGCAATGAGCGATACGCCCGATCCACGGCCGGGAAACAACTTTGCGGAGAGGACGCTGCCATAATGCCAACGATGAGTATGCGGGCTGCCGGTCGAGCGCTGGGGGTGACGGCCCTGCTCGCGGGAATGGCGGCCGTGCTTGTCGCACTGGCGGTGAGCCCGATGGCTGCCCAGCGACCGGTCCCGCTTCCGGTGGAATCGGGGAAACCGGTTGGGCCGCGGACTCCGATGGCTATGGTGGTCGGGGCGCCCCCGGTCGGTGTGACCGTCACCGGCACACCCGCCCAGGCCCAGGTGGCCTGGAAGCCGACGCCCGGAGTGAGCGGGTACTCCGTGTTGCGCTGGAAACAGGCGGATCCCAATTGCTGTCGTGCGCAATCGGCGGTGCTTCCGGCCTCGGCAACGAGCTGGGACGACCTGGTCCAATGGTCCGGCACCTGGATCTACCGTGTCACTGCGATCTATCCCAACAACGCCCCGGGCTTCGTGGACGTGAGCTACCTGTATCCGGAGCCACAGATTCCCGCAGGCTTCAAGGCCGTGCAAACAGGGGAAGGCATCGTCACGCTCTCCTGGCAGCCGGTGCCCAACGCGTCCTACTACGTTGTCGGCGGCCCACCCACGAATCAGGCGATGCGGGTTAACGGTACCAGCACCACCGTGACTGGGGTCCAGCCGGGGAAACAGTCCTGGCAGCTCGGCAGCACCTACGATCCGGACGGGGTCCACCGGGCCGGCAGCGCTTTCACGTCCACCAGCCTCGATGTCGTCCGCCGTAGCGGGCGGTATCGGCTCACGGTGGAGACGATTCGCGTCGAAAAGCAGAGCTTTGATTGGGACGGCGACGGCCATGGCGACGAGGTCTACGTCTCCGCGCACGTACAGATGGTGAATCGGCAGAACGGGGCCCTCGGCCAATCAGCCACCCTTCGAAGTGTGATTCATGGTGAAGGTGCCGAGTACGGAGCTTGGGCGGCACCGGCCCGGGTGGCGCGCGGCTCGGCCACGAACATGGGGGGCTTCAAGACCGGGGATGTGAGTCCGGTGGTCGGCCAGATGCAGGCAGGCGGATGGCCGGAATTCGTGCTGTGGGAGGGCCTCCTCACCGATGGTGTGGACCAGATTATCGTGGCCCCAATGCTGTGGGAAAGCGACGATCAACAGACAGCATTCAAACAATGGAATTTTACTCTGGCGCAGGCGATTCCCTTCATTCTGGGGAATCCCGCTGTCGTGGCGGAAGCCGCCGCCACGGGCTTGAACCCCGTTGTCGGCTGGGAGTTCACCTACCCGATGCCCTGGAAGAACATGGACCGGCCTCTGGGCATCAGCAGGTTTGAAGCGGGAGAACGCCCCCTGATCTTCTTGGATCCTGTCCTGACGCTAACGGCGGCGAGGCAGTGGGTTGTAGTCCTCACGCGGGAAAAAATCGAGGCGACTTTGGCGGCTACGACTACTTTCGGCGGCCGAGAGCCCGGTGTAATCGCCATCACGATGACCGATGTCTCCTATGACTGGAACCTACCTCAGGACGTCATAGGTGGGAGCTATACGCTCTACCTGCGCGTCACGAGGCTTCCATGACCGGACGACTGCTGCGTTTGATGGGTATGGGTTTGGCTGCGGTTCAGGTTGCCGTCGCCCAGCAGCCCCTCGGCACTCCGACGCAGAAGCTGCGGGTCGCCGTGATGGACCTGTCCGGCTCCGCGCTCAAGATGCAGAGCATGACCACCATGATGCCGGGCGGCCAGCCCGGCATGCCGCCGCAGCAATACGGACAGCCGGCCACCCGACAGACCACGGTGACCGTGGCCATTCCGCCCCCGTCCGAATTTGCCCGCGGGCTCACCGAGGCGCTGACCACGGTGCTGGTCAAGACCGGCAAGTTCATCGTGCTCGAGCGCGCGGCGATGCAGGCAGTGCAGCAGGAGCAGCAGATCGGCGCGTCCGGGGCAGTTACCAAGGAGACCGCGGCACTGACCGGGGCATTGCTCGGCGCCCAGGTGATGATCACCGGCGACATCACCGGATACACCCACGACCGGTCGGGGATCGGTGGTGCGCTCACGAACATCGTCAAGGGCCTGTCGGTCGCCTCGGAGCGGGTGACCGCCGAGGTGATCATCGATCTCCGGTTGATCGACGCCTCGACTGGCGAAGTGCTGATGTCCCACAAGGGGGTGGGCAAGGCGAGCCAGACGGGCTTCGCGGCCGACCTGATCAAGGACGAGAAGAGCTACAGCGGCAGCGTGACCTTGACCACGCCGTTGGGACAGGCGTCGCGGCAGGCGCTGCAGAACGCAGTGGCGGGGATCCTGATCGGCATGCCCAGGGTGAAATGGGGCGGGCGGATCGTGGACGTGCGCGAGGGCGTGGTGTACCTCAACGCCGGCGTCGATCAGGGCATCCGGGTCGGCATGGAGCTCGACGTCTACGAGATCCAGCCCGCGCTGGTGGACCCGGAGACCGGCAAGAATCTCGGGGCCCCGGACCGGATGATCGGCAGCATCGTGGTGAGTTCGGTCCTGGAGAAGTTCAGCACCGCGAAGATCGTCGGCGGAGAAGGGTTTTCGCGCGGGAACATCGTGCGGCTGAAGGCGGGGAACCCGCCGCCACCGTGAAACTCAGTCGAAGAGGTAGGACCATGTTGAGGCATCGCCGATCCGCCGGAGTAGCCGCACTCCTGACGCTGGCCGTCATCGGGATGGGTCCAGGGTTCTTGTCTGCTCAACGAGACCCGTTGTCGAAGAGCGGAGCCCCGGGGCCGAGTAAGGTGACGGTGGTGGGGGGAGCAACCTCAGTGCTCGTGTCGTGGACGCCGGTCGAGAGCCCGGGGGTGACCTACCGAGTCCTCCGCGGGCTCGATGCCCGGGCGCAGGGGGTCGACATCACCAGGCCCGTCGACATCGCCTCGGTCGTCGACCCGAACGTGGTGCCGGGCACGACCTATTTCTATCAGGTCGTCGCCGTGTATCCCGATGGGACCACCGGAGCTGCGGCCTCGGTGGTTATTACGTTCGCGGGGGCGGGGATCGCGCAACCGGCGGCGCTCCCGACCGGCGTCGGGAAAGGGCAGCCGGTCGGAGTGGCACCGATTCCGCCCGGAAATCTGACGCCGATCACCCCGCAGCCGGGACGGCTGCCGCCGGGACCGCCGCCGCAAGCAGTAACCGTCAGCGGAATACCCCTAGTGGCCCGGCTGGCGTGGAAAGCGACGCCCAACGCGAGCCGCTACGCGGTCTATCGCAATGATGGCACCGGCCCGTCGGTCGAGCGGACGCCGGCAGGATTCACCGGTATCCAGTTCCAGGACCAGCTCCCCGACCCCCGCCCCACATACATGTACACGGTCGTTGCGTACTACGCCGACGGGACTTGGGGGGAGTCGCCGGCGGTGCCGTTCATCTCCCCGCCACTGGTCAACCCGGCTGGCTTCACGGCGAGCCACTTGGGCGGAGGGAACGTCGCCTTTAAATGGCAGGTCGTCCCGGGCGCCGCGCAATACCGGCTCGACGGCCCCGGCTTGCCGAACACCGGACGTCATCAGACAGCGACCGCCGTCACCATCGCCGGCATACCCCCCGGCCCGGGCACCTGGAAGGTGACGGCGCTCTATCCCGGCAACTTCGCCGACTACGCCACCGGCACGCTGGCCCAGGCGATGGTCCGAGTGCTTCCGTCGCGTACGACGCCGTGGCTAGCCAAGAACAATGGTTCGGGGAGTCTGGCGATTGCGCAAGCGCATTCCAGCCAGATTTGCGGCACCCTTCACTGCCTTGAAGCGGTCCAGAAATTGCCGGGCAAGACCCAGCCACCGTTCATCCAATGGGGCGATCCCTTCAAGGAGTGGCCCTACAACCAGGCGCGCCAGGAAGCAGTCTATGGCAACACCGGGGACCTGGGTTTCGGGCGACGGACCGACTGCAAGCAATGGTTTCTGGGGCCGCCGGTACCCGGCTTTCTCACGATCTGCTACGCGACAAGCCATGGCCCGCAACCGGGAGCGTCAGGCTTTGGAAACCCCCAAGTCATTACGGCGGCGGCTGACGGTGTGAATTTCACTTTCGGCGGTGGCGTGTTGCATGACCCGTGGGGGGGGATGCCGCGCAGCGCCACGATGATCATCCAGAACCCGATGGGCACGACCTTTCTCGCCATGACTCCGGGCGTTTGGGACCTTACTCGTGGTGCGGAGCGTGGAGGCTTGTCGTGGTGGCCCGACTGGATCGAGCAGCCACAACTCACCCCTGCCATAGCCCTGGACACGGAGGGACCCAAGTTCGTTCCCCATTCCTGCATTGCCTGTCATGGCGGACGGTACAACCCGTCGACCAACCGGGTCGATGGCGCCTCGCTGCTCCCTCTCGACCCGGGACTGCTGGTGTTCAGCGGATCGCCGCCGGGGGGGGCTGAGTATCAGGCGGAGTGGACCCGGGTGAACAGACTAAGTGAGGAGGAGAAGATCCGGAAGATCAATTTGATGGTGGCGAACTCTTCGGCGAGCGCGGCGGTGAAGAACTATGTCTATGGCCTGTACAACGGTGCCGTCGCTCAGCCGGGCGCCCAAGCCGTGAGCGACTACGTTCCCGCGGGCTGGGCTCCGCAGGCGGGCTTCTACCGCTCGGTCGTCAGGCCGTACTGCGCCATGTGCCACCTGGCCGCGCCCGCCCACGTGAGCTTCTCGTCGTGGGGCAACTTCCAGCAGAACGCTGCGGCCATCCACACGGCCGTCTGCAAGACGCGCACGATGCCGCACGCGGAGATCGCATTCACGCAATTCTGGCTCAAGGATACCGGCGCGCTGTTCCTGCCTGGTCTGCTTGCCACGACGCTCGGCTTTCCGAGTTGCCCATGAGACGGCGCCGACCCGGACCCGATGCTTGCATGAAGGATCGAACCGTGAACCAACGCCACGTCCTCGCGTCGGGGCCGGTGGGCATTGGCATCTACAGTGCAACGTACTCGGGCTGCGGCCCGCCTTGGACCATCCAATTTCAGAGACTGCCCTGATGATCAATCCGGCTCCCCCGGAGCTCCGGCTCCTCGCCCTCATCGTGGCCCTGAGCCTGCCGGGGACTGCGGCCGCGCAGGCGGCCAAGCCGGCAGCGGTCGATTCCGGACCCAAACTCTGGGTCAACTACGACTTCGTGCCGGGCAACCGGGTGATCTACTTTGCCGATTACCTCGACGATCAGGTCGGCAACTTCCCGAAGCGGCTCACCTTCCGGAACGGGAACATGGAAGTCGCCGAGCTGGACGGTCAGCGCTACCTGCGGATTACCGGCAGCAGCATGCTCGGAATTCCGCTGCCGGAAGTGCTGCCGGCCAAATTCACCATCGAGATCGATGTCATCAACCGCAAGGTCCTCGACGGCGCGGCCTTCCGGCTCCAGGGCGGTCTCCTGTGGAACAACACCGGCAAGACCTCGACGGTCGAATGGGGCAGTGACGGGGCGGGGCTCTCTCAATGGGCCGGCGGCGGCGGAGTGGCGGCGATCGCCCTCAACGAAGTCAACAAGCTCCGCTACCGCGGGAAGCCGTCGCAGCTCCGGATTCTGGGTGACGGGCAGTACATCAAGATCTATCTCGACGAAAAGCGCTATGCCAACATTCCCAACGCGAACTTCGAGCGCTCCAAGGGCCTGACCCTTCAAGCCGAAGGACGCGGCGAGGAGAATCCGATCTATATAGGCAGGATTCGGGTGGCCGCGAGCGACAAGACCATTTACGACGAGCTGACCGCCAAGGGCCGGGTGGCCACCCAAGGCATTCTGTTCGATACCGGGAGCGACCGGATCAAGCCGGAGTCGGGGCCCACTCTGAAGGAGATCGGGGCCATGCTCACGGCCCATCCCGACCTCAAGCTCTCGGTCGAGGGGCATACCGACAACGTGGGAAACGCGGCGGCGAACCTGAAGCTGAGTGAAGCGAGGGCCGCCGCGGTGACCGCGGCGCTAGTCAAGGATCATGGGATCGATGCCGCGCGGCTCCAGTCCAAGGGGCTGGGAAGTACCAAGCCGGCGGGGTTGAACACCACCGCGGAGGGTCGCCAGAACAACCGGCGGGTGGAGCTGGTCAAGATCTGAAGCCGGCCCCTATCACAGCATACGGGAGAACACCATGCGAACGACCATGATGCTCGCTGCGACCGCGCTGGTCACGCTAGCCGGGCCGGGGGCCGCCCGGCAGCTACCGGGCGGACTGGGACAGGTTCCCATCCAGAAACCAGTAAGGCTGGACCCGAACCCCCAAAAGGACCATACCTGCCTCCGTCCTGACGTTGCCGCGAACACGGCAGAAATCACGCGCGCGCGCTGAAGTCGGGCAAACCAGGGCAAGACCCCATAGAGGTGGAGAGGGAAGTGGCCGGGTGTGTGTTCTACAGGGTAACCCTGTCCTCCACAATCACCGTCGAGGATACTGAGGTTCCCGGAGTGACGAGCACGATCAAGGGACACGGCAGCATCACCTTTGGACTTGCGCCCGACAATACCGGATCGGGCTACGATTTTACCTCCGGCGTGCGTGATCTGACCGCGCCGATCAGGTGGGACGCCTCGTCCGTCAAGATCACCAGGCCCAAGTGCGAGGTGACCCCCAGGCCGCTGGACTACACGCTGTTCGCGTTCTGGCTCGGGGTGACGCACTCGCCGCTTCCCAAAGTCGGCGTGCGAATCTCACCCGATGGGGATGAGCTCCATCCCATCGAGACCCGGTGCAAGGATGAACTGGGCAGGTGGCACAATGGGTTGCCGGGGAAGGAAGCCATTTTCAGTCCGGCCTGGATCAAGTTGCACGGGGAGGGTAAGGTCGCTGCTCCCCAATCGGCGGACCAGAAGGAGATGATCAAGGCGACGAACGCGCTGGGGAAGAGTGGGACCCCGGCGCCGCCCAAGCTGAGCTCGCCAACCGGCGACGCGATCGACATGGGAAAACTGATGGCGATGGACCCGGAAAAGCTGGCGGCGATGGCCCAGAACCTGAACCCCAACAACCCGGCGGACATGGCGAAGCTCGGGCAGTTGATGAACGGCGTGGTGCCGGGCGCGAAAGGGCAATTGGCTGCAGCCCTCGACAACTTCATGTTCACGGACCCCGGCGAGTGCATCACAGACGTGAGTGCTACCAGGACGGTGTGCACGATTTCCCACAACGCGAGGAAAATGAAGGATCGTATGGGGTACGGGACGATCAAGGCGATTACCGAGAGGACGACCATCACGATCGACAAATTGCCGCCGCGTCCCTGATTGCCCGGAAGTGGGGATGGGGGCCCGGCGCGATCAGCGCCGGGCGTCCCGCTGAAGCCGGGCGAGGTGCAGCCGGGTCTCTCGCACGATCCGGAGGTCGGGGTCGGCCTCCTTCCAGCGATCCAGGAGCGACTGCAGCGCGGCGCGGGCGGTGGCGGAATCACCGAGGGCTTCGGCAAGGCGCGCCACCTCGAGGGGCGCCAGCACCCAGTCTCCTTGCGTGTCACCGCCGAACCCTTCGCTGCCGGCAAACCGGGCGGTGGCGATGAGCGCGGAATCCAGCACCCCTCGCCCCGTGAGGATCCGCCCGATCAGGGCGGCCCGCCAGACGGACAGGCTTGGATCGATGTCGTTCCGGATGGCCTCGAAGGCCGCCTGGGGCGCCCCGCGCGCCAGGGCCAACTCGGCGGTCAGCAGGCCCTGGGCGCTGCGATCGGTGGGATTGCCGGGTTTGAGGACGCCTTCCAGCCGAGCGAGCAGCTCGCGCGCATCGCCAAGCCGGTTCGCCCGCACCAGCACGCGGCCGAGCACGGCGAGGAACATGGGCTCCACGAACTGCGCACGAGCCACCTTGAGCGCCTCGTCAAGCTCCCGTGAGGCTAGATCCGGGGCGCCGCGCACCAGGTAGGCCTCGGCCAGCAGCATCTCGTTCCGAAGCAGGGACAGCCCGGCGCCCGACTCCCGGGAAAGCACTGCCGCGGTGGTCAGATGGACGATGGCTGCACGGTACCGGCCCTGCAGCATGTCGAGATACGCCAGGGACCGGTGTCCGCGAGCCTGGTCGTTCCGCTCGGGCAGCGCCAGCATGCGTCGAAACGCGGCCTCGGCCTCCGAGTACCGCCCGAGGCGAACGAAGACGCTGCCCCATTCGTGATTGATGAAGTTGTTGGTCAGCGCGGTGGAATCGGCACGCTCCGCTGCAGAGTAGGCGTCGAGGGCAAGCCGATTCTCACCCATCCCCTTGTAGCAGGTGGCGATGTTCACATGGGTGTTCGAAGCGCTCGAG
The DNA here is from genome assembly GCA_031404115.1 of Gemmatimonadales bacterium. Taxonomy (GTDB): domain Bacteria; phylum Gemmatimonadota; class Gemmatimonadetes; order Gemmatimonadales; family GWC2-71-9; genus JABFSM01. The sequence goes on from JANNGX010000339.1 coordinate 10,514, forward strand.
TCGAACGTCAGGGCGCGTTGCAGCGCCGGGATGCTCTCCTGGCACCGCTTCAGCCGCATCAGCGTGGTGCCGTAGTTGTACCAGGTTTCCGAGGACGGATACCGCTCGGCCAGGATGCGATCGATCCGGCCCTCTTCCTCCCGGTCGCCCCGGGCTCCGGCCAGCCGGCTGTCGAGGGAGAGCTGCTCCCGAAAGGTGAGCCGGTGGCGGAGTCGTCGCGCCGTGGCGTAATGGACGTCCCCGGTGGGTCGGTCGTTGACGAAGTAGTAGTAGGAGCCCAGGGCGGCGTGCGCGAGGGCAAATCCGGAATCGATGGCGACCGCCTGGTGGAAGAGCTGGCGGGCCCGGTCGTACCGGGCCCGACGCCACGAGACCCCTCCCTCGGCATACAGCTTCAGGGCTTCCAGCGACTGGGTCGTGACGAGGGGAAGCGGGGGAAGACTGTCCCGGTAGCGCCGCGGGTCACCGGCGCTGGTCTGCAGCTTCCGGAGGATACGGTCGAGCCCGTCAATCACATCATCGAGGCGAGCAACCGAGACGCGGTCCACCACGATTTCCGTCCCGTCGACGGGTGTGAGCAGCCGGCCGGTCAGGATGTACTTCCCGCTTATATGCGCCACACTCAGGGAGAGCACGGCGCGGGCGTTTTCCCGGGCGGCCACTTCGAGGGCAAGCGAATCGGTCAGCACCGTGTCTCCGGTGCGGCCCATGCGCCGGAGCGCGTCGGAGACTCTGGTGCGGGGGAGCGGGGTTAGATGGCGCGATTGCTGGAGTCCCACCGCCGCCGCGGAGGCGAGGGCCCGGCCCAGCCCCGGATCGCCGCTCAGGTCGAGGGGGTCGGCCATGACCACAGTGCTGCCGGCGGGAAAGGCGCTGCGCCCGGAGAGCATCGGGGGGAGCAGCCACAGGGCGAGCGCAGCGAATACGGACACGGCCGCGGCCGCGATCCAGCGGCGCGGCGGCCGGCGGGGGCCTGAATCCGCCACTGGCAACTCGGGAGCGGACTCCGAGAGCATGGCACCGGCTTGCGGTGGCGCCTGGACCGGCTCGGGCTTCAGGGTGGGAACCGGGGCGGTGGATCGCCACTCTCCGCGGGTGAGCCGGGCCAGCAAGGCACCGACGGATGGATCCGGTTGCGCACCGAGCTCCCGGCGACGGGCGAGCTCGTGCGAGCGGCCATACTGGATGGCGCCGGCCACGTCTCCCGCCTCGGCGAGCGAGGTCATGAAACCGAGCGCAACCCTCGAGTTGAGGGGCGCGAGGACGCTTAGGCGCCGCCAACAGGCCGACGCATCCTCCAGCCTGCCGGCATCGGATGCCTGTCTGGCGGCGGCCTCCATCGCCTGGATCGCCAATTCGCGAAGCCGGGACCGTTCGATCTCCGCCCAGCGCTCGAACTCGTCGGCGCCGGGGATGTAGAAGCCGTCGAGAAATGGTCCGGTGTAGAGCGTGGAGGCGCGCTCGACGTGTCCGCGGGCTTTGGCGTCGAGGAATTCGGTGAGATCGCTGCCGAGTTGCTCCGGGTCGAGCAGGAGCTCCGCCGTTTCCGAGCGGATCAGGTCCTGTCCCAACTCGCGCCGGAGACTGTAGAGCGTCTGGGCGAGCGCATGACGCGCCTTGGATTCGGTGGTATCGGGCCAGAGGAGCAGCAGCAGCCGATCGCGACTGATTCCGTGCTCTCCGGCTGCCACGACGGCCGCCAGGAGCCCGAGCCGGCGCGGACTGGCCCCACCGACCCGCTGGTGGTCCCGTTCCAGCCAAAGCCCGCCAAAGGTCCGTAGTCGGAACACGAGGCTCGCGCTGATCGGGCGGTGATTCAGGAATGATCCGGGAGTGACGGCGCCGAAGTACCGTCCTATCATAAGCTAGCTCGCTCGATCCGATCCCGGCAAGCGGACTGATCGCCGCCACCCGTCACCCAGGAAGAGCTTTTCTTTGTCGATTCCGGTGCTCCTCCTGATCGAACTCCTGGCCGCTGCGCCCCGGGCCGGTCCGCCCTTTGGGGCGTTCCTTGCCGAGGTTCCCGGTTGTCCCAGCGCCCGGCCGCGGGTGCTCCTCGGACTCCTGACTCGACCGCTGACGCTCGCCGAGATGGTCCTCGAGCTCGAGCGGGGCTGCCTCGTGCTTGACGAGGTGCGGTTCCGGCCGGGCCAGGACACGATCGAGACGCTCTCGCCGGCCCACTTTGCGCAGGTGGCCCGGGCGCTGGGTATGGCTCAGGGCGCCTACCGGGTGACGGTGCCGCCGGAAGCAGCTCCCGGCTGGCCGCCCGACACGCTGCAGGCTCGGCGTCGGGGGATGCGGCTGCGGGACGAGCTGGTTCACTACGGCGCCTCGTCGGATCGTCTGCTGGATGGTCCCGGCGGGTCGACCTTGCCCTCGGTGGTCGCTCTTGGCGCCGCGGTGCCGATGCTGATCCGGGTTCCCTGAGCCGGCCTCACAAGCGCGGCAGGGTGACCCCTCGCTGTGCCTGGTATTTCCCCTTCTTGTCGGCATAGCTGGTCTCACAGATGTCGTCGTCGTCGGCTTCGAAGAACAGCACCTGGCAGATCCCCTCGTTCGCGTAGATCTTCGCGGGGAGGGGCGTGGTGTTGCTGATTTCCAGCGTGACGTGCCCTTCCCACTCCGGCTCGAACGGCGTGACGTTCGTGATGATGCCGCACCGGGCATAGGTGGACTTGCCGACGCAGATCGTGAGGATGTTGCGCGGGATGCGGAAGTATTCCACTGAGCGGGCTAGAGCAAAGCTGTTGGGCGGGACGACGCAGACGTCCCCCTCGTACTCGACGAAGCTCTTGGGGTTGAATTCCTTGGGATCCACGATCACCGAGAGCGCGTTGGTGAAAATCTTGAACTCCGGCGCCACTCGCATGTCGTAGCCGTACGAGCTCACCCCGTAGGAAATGACCTTGGTACCCTGGGAGTCGGTGTTCCGGACCTGCGCGTCGGTGAACGGGTCGATCATGTTGTGTTCACGAGCCATCCGGCGGATCCAGCGGTCGGATTTGATCGACATGGGGAAGGGGGGTTGAAGAAAGGGCCGCGCCAGCTTCCTAAATATAACCCCCACCGAAGGTTGCCCCACCCCGCCGGTTGAACTGGACACCCCTGCAAGTTACAATTGGGCCTTGGGTTTTCGGCTCGGTCCCCTCACACCATCCGGAATGCTCCAACCCTACGTTCCGCTCCTCGTCCTGATCGCATTCGTGGTCGCGAACGCCATCCTCATACTGGCGCTCTCCCACGTTTTGTCGAGCTATCGGCGCACGCCGGTCAAATCGGCGCCGTACGAATCGGGTATCCCGGTGCTGGGCGATGCCCGGGAGCGGTTCTCGATCAAATTCTACCTCGTCGCGATGCTGTTCATCATCTTCGACATCGAGACGGTCTTCATGATTCCCTGGGCGGTGGCGTTCCGGCAGCTCACGGACATCAGCGGGCTGTTGATCGTCGAGATGTTCATCTTCATCGCCGTGCTGGGCGTCGGGTACGTGTACATCTGGAAGCGCGGGGCATTGCAATGGGATTGACCACGCCCGAATCCGAGCAGGAGCCCACCGAGGCCGAAGTGGCCGGGGTCTCGCCGAATTTCCTGACCACCAAGCTGTCCTGGGTTGCCAACTGGGGGCGGGCCAATTCCTTGTGGCCCATGCCGTTCGGAACGGCGTGCTGCGCCATCGAGTTCATGGCCTCGGCGGCGGGCCGCTTCGACCTGGCCCGCTTCGGCATGGAGCGGATGAGCTTCTCGCCCCGGCAGGCGGACCTGCTTATTTGCGCGGGCCGGCTACCGTTCAAGCTGGCGCCGATCATCCGGCGCATCTGGGATCAGATGCCCCAGCCCAAATGGTCCATCAGCATGGGGGCATGCGCCTCGACGGGCGGCATCTTCGACACCTATACAATGGTGCAGGGCATCGACACGATCATCCCCGTCGACGTCTACGTACCGGGCTGCCCGCCCCGGCCCGAGGGTCTCATCTATGGCATCACGATGCTCCAGAAAAAAATCATGGGTGAGAGCCTCTCGGACCCCACGCTCCGGGTCGAGCACCTGATGGATGCACGGGGGTTCTTCCTGCCCCCGGAGAAGATCGACGAGATCTCGGAGCCCTTCGGTAACTCGGTGCACCAGACGAGGTCGGCGTGATATCGCCTTCCGTCGGGGCGCTCACGGCCGCGTTCGGGCCGGGGATTCTCCGGAGTGAGGTGTCCTGCGGCGATACCATCGTGTGGGTGGTTCAGCCGCGCGCGCACGACATCCTGGCCTGGCTGCGGGACACCCCGGCGCAGGAATTCAACTATCTGACCGACATTACCGCAGTGGACTACCGGGATCCGGAGCGCGCGCTGGAGGTGGTCTATCAGTTGCGCTCGCTCTCCCGGAAGGCCGACCTCCGAATCAAGATTCCGCTCGACAAGGCCCTGGCGCTGGAGGTCGAGTCGGTGTTCGACCTGTGGAAGGGAGCCGACTGGCTGGAGCGGGAAGTATTCGACATGTTCGGCGTGACCTTCAGGGGACATCCCGACCTGCGCCGTATCCTCATGTGGGAGACCTACGCCGAGGGCTTTCCGCTGCGCAAGGATTTCCCGCTTCGGGGCCACTTTACGCGGGCAGAACAGACTCGCCAGGCGCTGGCCGCCAATCCCGAGGCGCACTATTCCATCGCGGAGCTGAGCATCGCCGAGGCCTATGACGAGCTGCCCGAGGACGTGCGGCGGCGGCTCGCGCACGGAGACCGGGGGCATGTGCTATGACGACCCGCACCCTCGAGATGGCGCTCTCCACTCCATCCCTCGACGCGCAGGGCCGTCCCGCGCGCGTGCCACTCGGTGTGTCCGGCCGGGGTGATCCCAACGACGAGTTCGGCGCCGAGCCGATGCTGATCAACATCGGCCCCCAGCACCCCGCCACCCATGGGGTACTCCGCCTGGTCCTCGAGCTGGAGGGCGAGACGGTCATCCGGTGCATTCCCCACATCGGCTACCTGCACTCTGGCTTCGAAAAGCTGGGCGAGTACCGTCACTACAATCAGATTATCCCCCTGACCGACCGGACCGACTACCTGTCGCCGATGGCCAACAATGTCTGCCTGGCGCTGGCGGTCGAGAAGCTGATGGGCATCGAAATTACGGAGCGGTGCGCCGTCCTGCGGGTAATCGCCTGCGAGATGAGCCGGATCATCTCGCACCTGGTCTGGCTCGGCACCACCGGCATCGACCTCGGCGCGTTCACGCCGTTTCTCTGGTCGTTCTACGAGCGGGAGCGGATCTACAACCTCCAGGAAGCCTGGACCGGCGCGCGCCTCACCACCAGCCTGACCCGGGTGGGCGGCATGATGGCGGACATTCCCGACGGCTTCGAGGCGAGCCTTCGGGAGTACTGCCGGACTTTTCCCACGACGCTCGATGAAGTAGACACCATGTTCACCCGGAACGCGATCTGGTGCGGACGAACCCAGGGCGTCGGGGTCATCGGGCGGGACGAAGCCATCAACTACTCGCTCTCCGGGCCGATGCTTCGGGCCAGCGGCGTCGACTACGATGTGCGCAAGGACCGGCCGTACCTGGGGTACGACACCTATGATTTCGACGTGCCGGTGGGTGAGCATGGCGACATCTACGATCGCTATCGGATACGCCTGGAAGAGATGTATCAGTCCACCCGGATTCTGGTGCAGACCCTCGATCGGCTGGCCGGCCTCAAGGGCGCGCCGGTGAACGTCTCCGATCCGAAGGTGATCCTGCCGCCCAAGTCACGCGCCATGAGCGACATGGAGGCGATGATCTTCCATTTCAAGCAGGTGATGGAAGGGGTGCCCGCGCCGGCCGGCGAAGCGTATCTGGGCATCGAGAACCCCAAAGGCGAGCTGGGGTACTACTTTGTCGCCGACGGCACCGCCAAGCCGGTGCGGTGGCGTATCCGGCCTCCGTCATTCATCAACCTGGCCTGTCTTCCCAAGCTCTGCGAGGGCGCCTTGCTCTCCGACGTCATCGCCATCAACGCCAGTGTGGACATCGTCATGGGAGAAATCGACCGATGAGCGCCGGCCATGGCGTCACCCACGGCGGCGGCGAAGAGCACCAGCCGGTTTTCACGGGCGGCGCTCTCGGACAACTCGAGGCGCTGTACCCGAAGTTTCCGACCAGACAGGCCTGCCTGCTCCCGGCGCTCTGGATCATCCAGGAAGAGCGGGGCTGGATCTCGCCTGGCGCCATGGCCGAGGTGGCGGTCCTCCTCGGGCTCACGCCCGCGTACGTGCGGGGCGTGGTGACCTTCTACACGATGTATCACACCCACCCGGTAGGCCGGCATTTCATCCAGGTCTGCACCACGTCGCCATGCCATCTCTGCGGCTCCGATGAGGTCGTGAAGGCGCTGCTCAAGGAATCCGGCTGCGGCGAACTGGGTGCCACCAGTCCCGACGGCCGGTTCACGGTCATCGAGGTGGAGTGCCTCGGCGCGTGCGGCTTCGCGACGCCCATTCTGGTCGACAATGACTTCATCGAGAGCACGAGCCCCGAGCGGGTGCCCGGGATTCTGGCGGGGTACCGGTAATGGGCTATCCGCACCCCTCCCATCCGAAGGAAACGGTCGTCCTCTCGAAGTATTTCGGCGACGCTGCCGCCCGCACCCACCAGGGATGGGTCGAGCGGGGCGGGTACGAGGGCCTGAAAAAGGCGCTGGGGATGAGCCCCGACGCGATCATCGAGGAGCTCAAGGCGTCGGGACTCCGGGGCCGGGGCGGAGCGGGGTTCCCGACCGGCCTCAAGTGGGGGTTCATGCCTAAGGGCGACGGGAAGCCCCACTACCTCTGCTGTAACGCCGACGAGTCGGAGCCGGGAACCTTCAAGGACCGCGAGATCATGCGCTGGACGCCCCACGCGCTGATCGAGGGATGCGCGGTGGCCTGCCACGCGATCGGCGCCGAGACCTGCTACGTCTACATCCGGGGCGAATTCACCGATCCGTGGGACGTGATGGAGAAGGCCGTGGCGGAGGCGTACGCCGCCGGCACCGTGGGGGCCAACGCCATGGGCTCCGGCAAGCGGATCGATATCGTGCTGTTCCGGGGGGCGGGCGCGTACATCTGTGGCGAAGAAACCGCGCTCATGAATTCTCTCGAGGGCAAGCGCGGCAACCCGCGGATCAAGCCCCCCTTTCCCGCGGCCGCCGGCCTGTTCGGCATGCCCACGACGATCAACAACGTCGAGACTCTGGCCGCGGTGCCGCACATCCTGAATCGTGGCGCGGCCTGGTACAAGGCCCTCTGCCTCGGCAATCCCAAAAGCACCGGCACCAAACTGTTCTCGGTCTGCGGCCACGTGATGAAGCCGGGCAACTTCGAGGTCACCATGGGCTATCCCATGAAGGATCTCATCTACGAGATGGCCGGCGGCCTGCGGCCCGGGCGGACCCTGAAGGCGGTCATTCCCGGCGGGTCGTCGGTGCCGCTGATGAACCGGGAAGAGGCCGAGAGCGCGCTGTGCGACTACGAGGGCATCATCGAGAAGGGATCGATGCTGGGCTCGGCGGGATTCATCGTGATGGACGATTCCGCCGATATCGTGTACGAGGTATACCGGCTGGCCAAGTTCTACGCCCACGAGAGTTGCGCGCAGTGCACCCAGTGCCGCGAAGGAACCGCGTGGACCACCAAGATCCTGGAGCGCATCCTCAAAGGGCAGGGCAAGCAGGAGGACCTGGGGCTGCTGCTCGAGTTGTCCGAGCAGATGACCGGCAAGACCATTTGCGTATTGTCCGACAGCTGTGCCGCGCCCATCGTGAGCGGCATCCAGAAGTTCCAATCAGAATTCGATGCATATCTGAGCCGGGCCAAGGCGCCCGCGCCGGCAGGGGTCTAGCGGCATGAGCGCAGACCTCGTCAACGTCACCATCGACGGTGTCTCGGTGAGCGTGCCCAAGGGCACCACCATCATCGAGGCCGCCAAGCAGGCGGGCGTCCTGGTGCCGCACTACTGCTATCACCCCTCGCTCCCGTCTCCCGCCGTCTGCCGGATGTGTCTGGTGGAAGTCGAGAAGGCGCCCAAGCTGATGCCGGCGTGCGTGACCACGGTGGCCGAGGGGCAGGTGGTGAAGGTGATGAGCGAGCCGGCACTCAAGGCCCGGGAGAGCGTGCTGGAGTTCCTGCTGATCAACCACCCCCTCGATTGCCCGATCTGCGATCAGGCCGGCGAGTGCGAGCTGCAGGACTACGTGTTTCAGGAGGGCCGGGCCGGCACCCGGTACGCCGACTACGCCAAACGATTCAACCCGGTCGAAGATTTCGGCCCCGACGTGCTCTACGTGCCGAATCGCTGCATCCTCTGCACCCGGTGCGTCCGCTTTATGGAGGATGTCGCCGAGACCCCGGTGCTCAACGTCTCGGAGCGCGGCGACCGCGCGTACATCGGCATCGACCGGGGGCAAGAGCTCGACCACCCCTGGTCGGGCAATGTGGTCGACCTCTGTCCGGTCGGCTCGCTGATTTCCAAGGATTTCCTGCACAAGGCGCGCGCCTGGGACCTCGACAAGACCGCGAGCGTGTGCCCCGGCTGTACGCAGGGCTGCAACATCATGATCGACACCCGTGACGATGTCGTGGTCCGGCTCCGCCCCCGGGCCAACCTGGATGTGAACCGCCACTTCATCTGCGATACGGGGCGCGCCGACTACCGCTGGATGAACCGGGGGGACCGGATCGAGACGCCGCTGGTTCGTGACGGCACCCGCATGGTGCCGAGCGACTGGGAAACTGCCTTGCCGCGGCTGGCCGCCACCATCAAGGGTGCGACCGGCCGGGTGGTGCTCCTCGCGTCGGGCCGCGCGTCGCTGGAATCCCTTGGCTGGGTGAGGCGCCTCCTGGAGAGTCGCGATGTCACCGCGGCCATCAAGGTCCCGCAGGGCCCGGAGGCCCCGCTGCCCGGAGTGCCGAACCTGGCTCTTCGGACAGAGCGGGTGCCCAATCTGGACGGCGCGAAACTAGCCGGATACTCCGCCCGCTGGAAAGACGCCCTGGCCGGGGTAGAAGGGGCCGCGCTGGTGGTACTGCTGGACGCGGACATGGACGACCAGGAGGTGGCTCGGCTGGTCACCGCCGAAACCGTCATCGGTCTGCAGAGCGTGGACGATGACCGGGTGAAGTGCGCCGCGATGCTCCTGCCGGTGTCCACCATGGCGGAGGAGAACGGCACCTACGTGAACCGGGACCAGCGGGTCCAGCGGTTCACCGAGGCCAAGGCCGCGCCCGGGATGGCGCGCCCGGCCTGGTGGATTGCCTCACAGGCATGGAGCGAGAACAACCCGGGACAGGGTGGACCGCTGACGTCGGCCGAGGCCTTCTCCGGATTGAGCGACTTCATTCCGGCACTCAACGGTCTCAGCTATGGGGATCTCGGCCTGACAGGCAGGGTGCTGGAGCCGGCGCCGACGGCATCCGGCGCACGTCATGGGGCAGCGCGATGACGGCGGCCGACAAGGGCTTCTGGATCTTCACCATTATCAAGATGATCGGGATCTTCACGATCACCATGGTGGGGGTTGCGCTTCTGACGCTCATGGAGCGGAAGGTCAGCGCCTGGATGCAGAACCGGCATGGTCCCAACCGGGTGGGTTGGGCGGGGCTGCTCCAGCCGGCCGCGGACGGCGTCAAGAACATCATCAAGGAAGAAACCCTGCCCGCCGAGGCGAGCAAGGGAATCTTCATGCTCGCGCCGGCCCTGGCGTTCATTCCCGCTATGCTGCTGGGGGCAGTGATTCCCTGGGCGGCCCCTATGCGGGTCGACTGGGACGCGCACCTGCCGTTGCTCGGAGCGGTGAGCTACCACGGCATGCTGACGATGGCCCTGACCGACCTGCCAATCGGCTTTCTCTTCGTCCTGGCCATCAGCAGTCTTGGCGTGTACGGCATCGCGTTGGCCGGGTGGGCGTCCAACAACAAGTACTCGCTGCTGGGCGGCCTGCGGTCCAGTGCCCAGATGATCTCGTACGAAGTGGCGATGGGAATGAGTTGGATCCCGGTCCTGCTGCTCACCGGCAACGTCAATTTTCAACAAATCATTCAGTCTCAACAACAGGGACTCTGGTTCGTCCTGCCGCTGTTCCTCTCGTTCTTCATTTTCCTGGTGGCCGGGTTCGCGGAGACCAACCGGCTGCCCTTTGACCTGCCCGAGGCGGAATCGGAGCTGATCGCGGGGTATCACACCGAGTACAGCGCAATGAAGTTCTCGATGTTCCCGATCAGCGAGTACTCGAACATGGCGACCGTCTCGGCCATGGTGGTCACCCTGTTCTTCGGTGGGTGGGACATCCCGTTCATCTCCTGGGACCAGAGCGGCAGCGGCCTCGCCACGCTGGCCACCGCGCTGTTCATGTTCCTCAAAGTGATGTTCTTCCTGTTCTTTTTCATGTGGATCCGGTGGACGCTGCCCCGGTTCCGCTACGACCAGCTCATGTCGTTGGGATGGAAGGTCATGCTGCCGCTGGCGCTGGGATACATCATGGTGACGTCCCTGGCCCTCTGGGGGATCGAGCACCTGGCCCGGGTTACCAGCCCGCGCCGCACGATGCTGATTCTCTTCGGTCTCAACGTGGTGATCGCCTACCTGGTGTTTTTCCTTCTGGACCGCGGCCATATCGTGTCCGGCTCCTATCGCGCGTCCTCCACTCTCGATGCGGGCGCCCGTCGCGCCCGGGCGGCGGCCTGATGGCGATCGGCGTCAAGGTCATGAAGCGTCCCGAGCGGCAGGTGAGCTACGTGCGGGCCACGCTCAAGGGCATGGCCCTCACCTTCAAGCACATGCTGCAGCCCAAGGTGACGATGCAGTATCCCGAGGAGAAGAGCACCGGCGATGCCCGGGGCCAGTACACCATCTCTCCCCGGTGGCGCGGCACCCATCGCATGCTCTCGGACGAGCAGGGCCGGACCAAATGCGTGGCGTGCGGGCTCTGCCCCCAGATCTGCCCCGCCAATTGCATCAAGCTGGTTCCCGGAGAAGACGAGTCGGGCAACCGCTATCCGCTGATCTACGAAATCGACGAGTTTCGCTGCGTCTTCTGCGGGTATTGCCAGGAGGTTTGTCCGGAGGAGGCCATTCACGTCGGCGTGCACTTCGAAAACTCCGAGTACAGCCGGGACCGGTTCGTCTACGATCTGGAGCGGCTCAGCTCGCAGGTACATCCGGTGTCGACCCTGTGGGACCCGTCCGACCCCAAGGGCGAGTAGATGAGCGCTGAAGTAGTCTTCTACCTGATGGCGGGCTTCGCGGTGGTCTCCGCGCTGCTGTGCATCACCCAGCGGAACATCATCGCCTCGGCGATGTGGCTGGTGTCCACCATGTTCTCGCTGGCGGGGATCTACGTCCTGCTGAATGCCCAGTTCATCGCGGCCATCCAGGTCCTGGTGTACGCCGGGGCGGTGATGGTGCTCTTCCTCTTCGTGATCATGCTTCTCAACGTGGGGCGGGGCGGGAACGATCTCCGGGGCGCCCCGGTGCGCCTGGTGGCCATGCTGATCGGCGGAGCGCTCCTGGCGCAGCTGTTCTTTCTTGGGCGGGTGACCCCGGGCGGTATGGCGGTGCTCCGGGGGGCGGCGGCCGGCTCGGGGAGCCCGATGGACGCCTTTCCGGCGGGCCAGACGGCTCTGACGGCCCCCGCGGCGCAGGGCGTGGTCGGCGCCATCGCCGAGCCGCTCTTCCGGCAATACCTGGTGCCCTTCGAGCTCACGTCCCTCCTGCTGCTCACGGCGGCTGTCGGCGCTGTCGTGCTGGCCAAGCGGAAGCTCTAGCCATGCTCCTGGGACCCGCTCTGCTGCTTTCCGCGGTGCTCTTCACGATCGGTGTGGCCGGTGTGCTACTCCGGCGCAACGCGATCGTGCTCTTCATGTGCGTCGAGCTCATGCTCAATGCGGTGAACCTCACCTTCGTGGCGTTTTCCCAGGTCCTCGGGCTGGGCGGCCAGGTCATCGTCTTCTTCGTCATGACAGTTGCCGCGGCCGAGGCCGCAGTGGGTCTGGCCATCATTCTCGCCGTCTTCCGCCACACGCGGTCGGTGGACCTCAAGAACATCAACCTGCTCCAGGGCTGATGACGCTTTCCCTGATTCAAGCGGCCGCCGACGCGCCCGTGCCTGCCGGCGCGGTCGGGTGGGTCTGGCTCGCCGTGGCCCTCCCGCTCGTGGGCTTCCTGATCAACGGCTGGCTGGCGCTCACGCGGCCTGCGGCCAAGACCGCGGTGTCGGTGATCGGAGCCGGGGTGCTCGTCGCCGCCTTCGCGGTCGCTGCGGCGATCTTCGTGCAGTTGCGCGGCCACCCGCCCGAGGCACCGCTCATCGTGGAGCTGTGGCGCTGGATTCCCTCCGGCGGCCTCGACCTCCGCTTTTCGTTCCAGGTGGACCAGCTCTCCACAGTGATGCTGCTGGTGGTGACCGGGGTGGGCAGCCTGATCCACCTGTTCAGCATCGGATACATGCGCTCCGACCCGGGGTACGCGCGCTACTTCGCGTATCTGAACCTGTTCGTGGCCTTCATGCTGGTGCTGGTGCTCGGCGCGAACTTGCCGGTCCTGTTCGTCGGGTGGGAGGGGGTGGGGCTCTGCTCCTACCTGCTGATCGGCTTCTGGTTCCAGGACAAGGCCAACGCCGATGCCGGCAAGAAGGCGTTTCTGATGAACCGGATCGGCGACTTCGGCGTGCTGATCGCCATGTTCATCATCTGGTGGACCCTGCGTAGCCTGGACTTCGTGACCATCGCGGAGCGGGCACCGCTCCGGCTGGCGGCGGGCGGGGCGGGAGTCACGGCGATCACGCTCTTCCTGTTCCTGGGCTGTACCGGTAAGTCGGCGCAGATCCCGCTTTATACCTGGCTTCCGGATGCCATGGCCGGCCCGACTCCGGTATCGGCCCTGATCCACGCGGCCACGATGGTCACGGCCGGTGTGTACCTGGTGGCACGGACCAGCACGCTCTTCGCCATGGCGCCGGTCTCGAGCGCGTTGGTTGCCGGCGTCGGCGCGTTCACCGCGCTCTTTGCGGCCTCGATCGGTCTCCGTCAATACGACATCAAGCGGGTGCTGGCCTACTCCACCATCTCGCAGTTGGGGTACATGTTCCTCGCAGTCGGTACCGGGGCATACGTCGCCGGCGTGTTCCACTTGATCACCCATGCCTTCTTCAAGGCGCTCCTCTTTCTCGGGGCGGGCAGCGTGATTCACGCACTGCACCACGCCTACCACGCCACCCATTCGCATGACGATGCCCAGGACATGCGGAACATGGGCGGGCTCCGGCGCTACCTGCCGTGGACCTTCGCGCTCATGCTGATCGCCACCCTCGCGATCGCCGGGATTCCTCCGTTCGCCGGGTTCTTCTCCAAGGACGAAATCCTGGCGGCCGCCTTCGGCCGGGGTGAAAGCCAGCCGATCTGGTTCCTGTTCTGGGGCATGGGTGTCCTGGCCGCGCTGATGACCGCGTTCTACATGATGCGCCTCATGGCCATGACCTTCCTGGGTGAAAGTCGCGTCGGAGCCAAGGAGCGGGAGCACCTGCACGAGGCACCCTGGAGCATGACCGGACCGCTGCTGGGACTGGGGGTGCTCACGGTGCTGGGTGGATTGATCAACCTTCCGGTTTTCGCCGGCGGGCACGCGGCGCTGGAGCACTGGCTGGAGCCGGTGGTGGCGAAGGCCCAGGACATCATGCCGCTGGCGATGCCGCACGGGCAGACCGAGTGGCTGCTGATCGGGGGGGCAGTGGCCATCGCCGTGATCGGCCTGCTGCTGGGATGGAAGCTGACGCTGGCCCGGCCGATTCTCCCGGCCCGGGAGGCGCCGCCCGACACCGGCTTCTCACTGGTGTTGTTTCGGAAGTATTACATCGACGAACTCTACGACGGCCTGATTGTGCGGCCGCTGGTGGCGATCTCGCGGTTCGTCCTCTGGAAGGGCGTCGATCAGGGCCTGATCGACGGGGTGGGTGCCAACGGCTCCGCCGCGCTGGCCCGCGGCCTGGGCTGGGTAGGAAGCCGGCTTCAGTCGGGGCAGCTCGGGTTTTACATCGTGGTCTTCCTCATCGGCGCGGTGTGGCTCCTCCGCGCCGTGGCCCGGTAGACGCCGATGACCCAATTCCTGGCTTCCATCGGGTTCGATCGCTGGATCCTCCACGTGCTGCTGGTGCTCCCGCTGGTGGGTGTCATTCCGGTGCTGCTCGGCCCGGTTGCGATGGCCCGCCGGACCGCGCTGTTCGTCACGGTGGTCGAATTCGTCCTTTCCGCGGGCCTTTGGTGGGCGGTGAACACCACTCCGGGCACCCTGCAGCTCACCAGCAGCATGGCGTGGATTCCCGCGTGGGGCATCAGCTACGCGGTCGGAATCGACGGGATTTCGCTGACCATGGTGCTCCTCACCACGCTGCTGATGCCGCTCTGCGTGCTGGGTAGCTGGAACTACATCACCGAACGGGAGCGGGGCTATTACGTGATGCTGCTGACGCTGCTCACCGGCGTCCTCGGCGTGTTCCTCGCCACCGACCTGTTCCTGTTCTACGTCTTCTGGGAAGTGATGCTGATTCCGATGTACTTCATCATCGGGATGTGGGGCGGCAAGAACCGGCTCTACGCGGCCATCAAGTTCTTCGTCTTCACGATGGCGGGATCCCTGCTGATGCTGGTGGCCATCCTGGCGCTGGCCTGGGCGGTGGCGGGACGCACCGGGACGCTGTCGTTCGCCTACGAGCACCTCCTGACCAACTCCCATGTGGTGGGCGGACTGGCGCCGTGGCTCTTTGGCGCCTTCGCGCTGGCGTTCGCGATCAAGGTGCCGGTCTTCCCGTTCCACACCTGGCTCCCCGACGCGCATGTCGAGGCCCCGACGGCCGGCAGCGTGCTCCTGGCCGGGGTGCTGCTCAAGCTCGGCACCTACGGATTCCTGCGGTACGCGGTCCCGTTCTTTCCGGAGGTGGCCGCGAGCCCCTGGGTCACCAACCTGGTCCTGCTCCTCGCGGTCATCGGCATCGTTTACGGGGCGCTGGTCGCGATGGTGCAACCGGACATCAAGAAACTGGTGGCCTACTCCTCGGTGAGCCACCTGGGCTTCGTCATGCTGGGTATCTGGGCCGCGACGGTGCAGAGCATCGAGGGCGCCATCATGGTGATGATCGGCCACGGCCTTTCCACGGGCGCCCTGTTCTTCCTGGTGGGCATGCTCTACGAGCGCAGGCACACCCGGGACATCTCGGCCTACGGCGGCCTCGCCAAGGTGGTGCCGGTCTTCAGCCTCGTCTTCACGGTGGTGGCGCTCTCGTCAGTCGGCTTGCCGGGGCTCAACGGGTTCATCGGGGAGTTCCTGGTGTTGCTGGGAAGCTTCCGGGTGCACCCCTGGGCGACCGGCATTGCCACGACGGGGGTCATTTTCGCCGCCGCCTATCTGCTCTGGGCGCTGCAGCGAATCATCTACAACAAGCTCGACAAGCGGGAGAACGAATCGCTTACCGATCTCTCGGCTCGTGAGCTGGTGGTCATGGGGCCGCTGCTGCTGGGGATTCTGTGGATGGGCCTCTACCCGGCGCCCATTCTTCGCCGAATCGAGCCCGCGGCGGTCCGCTATATCGAAACGCTCCGGGGGCCCCTCGGATTCCAGGGCGTCTCTCAGCAAACTCCGGTGGTGCCGCGGTGATGCCCCTCGATCTCACGACCCCCCTGGGCGCCACGATGGCGCTCCTGCCGGAGATCGCGCTCACCCTCGGCGCGCTGGTGCTGCTGCTGGTGAATGCCTGGCGGAACGGCACCGCCAGGGACAGCCGCCTCTCAGGATACCTGGCGCTGGTCAGCCTGGTGCCGAGCGCGATCGCCCTCGGCATCCTCTGGATGGGCGGGGCGCGCGCCGAGGGACCCGCCTACATGGTGGCGCTCGACCCCTACCGGTTCGCGGCGCTGGCCCTGATCCTGGTGGCTACCGCGGGCACGATTCTGCTTTCGCTCGGCTATCTCGAGCGCGAAGGCCTCATCGCGCCGGAGTACTACTCGCTGGTGCTCTTCGCGGCCTCCGGGATGATGTTCATGGCCGGGGCCGAAGATCTGATCGTTCTGTTCCTGGGCCTCGAGATCATGTCGGTGTCGGTGTATGTGCTGGCCGGCTTCAATCGCGGCAGCGTCTTCTCGGCCGAAGCCGCGCTCAAGTACTTCCTGGTCGGTGCCTTCGCGTCGGCATTTCTGCTCTATGGGATTGCCCTGCTGTGGGGCGCCACTGGTAGCACCGGTCTCGCCGACATCGGGGCGCGGCTTTCGGGAGGAGAGGTCCCGGTGCTGGGCAAGCTGGGACTCGGACTCCTGCTGATCGGCATGGGGTTCAAGGTGGCCGCGGTTCCGTTTCACATGTGGGCGCCCGACGTGTACGACGGATCGCCGACGCCGGTCACCGGATTCATGGCCACCGGCGTCAAGGCGGCGGGTTTCCTGGGGCTGGCCCGAATCCTGTACGAGGCCTTTCCTGCTGCCACCGAGGTCTGGCAGCCGGTGGTTGCCGCGCTGGCGGTGGCGTCCATGGTGCTGGGGAACTTCGTCGCGCTGAGCCAGCGCTCGCTCAAGCGAATGCTCGCCTACAGCTCGATCGCCCATGCGGGCTATCTGCTGACGGCCCTGTGGCCCGGAAGCCGATTGGGGTCGGGTGCGACGCTGCTGTACCTTGCCGCGTACACCCTGACGTCACTGGCCGTGTTCGGCATCCTCAGCGTGCTGGGCCGGGGCGGAGAGCGCGACGTCACGCTCGATTCGATCGCCGGGTTGGCACGGCGGCGGCCGTGGCTTGCTTTCGCGCTGTCGGTCTGCATGCTCTCGCTGCTCGGATTCCCGGGCACTTTCGGATTTGTAGGCAAGTGGGCCATCCTGGCCGCGGTGGTGGAGGCCAAACAGGTGGTGCTCGCCGTGGTCGTGGTGCTTACCAGCCTGGTATCGGCCGGCTACTATCTGCCGGTCGTCATGGCGGTCTACATGCGCGAGCCGGCAGGGAGCGAATCCCACTCCGGCGCCGGGCTGCCCCGTCCCGCGGTGATCACGGTGGCTCTGGCGGTCGCGATCGTTCTGCTGGCGGGTATCCTGCCCGCTTCCGCTCTCGCGTCCGCGATGGACACCGCAGGCTCGCTCGGCCCCGCGGGCAGCGCCCCGATCGTGGGGTTCAGGCGGTAGATCTGTGAACGTCCCGAAATCGGTATTTCGGGAGTATGACGTTCGCGGCGTCATCGGCAGGGAACTCACGCCGGAATTCGCGCGGGCGCTGGGCCGGGCCTACGGGACCATGGCCTGGAGCCGGCTGGGCCGGATGCCGCTGCTCGCCGTCGGGCGTGACAACCGGCCTTCGGGTGTTGGGCTCAGCCAGGGGGTGCGAGCCGGGATGCTGGACAGCGGAGCCCGAGTGATCGATGTTGGCGAGCTCCCTACGCCCGCGCTCTACTTCGCGGTGCACCACCTCGGTGCCGACGGCGGGCTGCAGGTTACCGGCAGTCACAACCCCCCGGAATTCAACGGCTTCAAAATGGTCCTGGCCGGAGACCCGGTGCACGGCGAGTCCATTCTCGATCTCTACGATACGATCGTGACGGAGGAGTGGCGCACCGGCACCGGCCAGGAGCGCGCCGACTCCTCCATCCTCGGAGCGTACCGCGAGGCGATCGTGTCGCGACACCATCTGACTCGACCGGTGAAAGTCGTGGTCGACTGCGGCAACGGCGTTTCGAGTCTCATCGCGATCAGCGCCCTCGAGGCGCTGGGCGCGGAAGTCACGCCGCTCTTCGCCGAATCGGACGGAACCTTTCCCAATCATCATCCCGATCCGACCGTACCGGCCAATCTGATCGATCTTCGCCGGGTGGTTCGCACCACCGGGGCCGAGCTCGGCATAGCGTTCGACGGGGACGGTGATCGCATCGGCGCGGTGGACGAGACCGGCGCCATCATCTTTGGCGACCTGCTCCTGATCATCTTCGGCCGCGACGCGATCCGGCGATTCGGCCCGGGCGTGCACGTGATCTTCGACGTGAAGTGCTCGGACCTCCTGCCCAGGGCGCTGGCGGAGGCCGGCGCGCAGCCCGAGATGTGGAAGACCGGTCACTCGCTGATCAAGGCGCGGATGAAGGAGACCGGTGCGCCGCTCGCCGGGGA
>JANNGX010000340.1:0-15624 GCA_031404115.1 Gemmatimonadales bacterium
GGGACGCGGTCGCCGAAGAGCAGCGTGATGTGTTGCATGGCCACCTGCCAGTCTTTGGGGGCCCCGAGCCGGACGACGGCGTTGCGGAGCGCGAGGTACAGGAGTTTGCTCGCGGCCTCGTCCGAGGGGAAGTGGCCCCGGATCTTGAGGCTTTTGCGGAGCGTCATATGCAGGCTCTCGATCGCGTTGGTCGAGTACAGCAGCCGGCGCACCGCGATCGGGTACGCCAGGGCCGGGGCGAGCCGCTCCCAGTGCCGGTGCCACAGCGGGGCGATCTGCGGGTACTTCTGGCCGGTCGGGCTCGCCTCGAGGGCGGCCAGCGCCGTGCGGGCCACCGCTTCGCTGGGCGCCTGATAAATGGCCCGCAGCTGCGGCGCGACCGCTTTCCGGTCTCCAATTCACGTGCTGGAGGCTCTGCCGCACCAGATGCACCACACACTGATGAATCACCGTCTGGGGGAAGACCGCTTCGATCGCGGCCGGGAAGCCCGTGAGCCCATCGATCATCGCAATCAGGATGTCCCGGACGCCCCGGCCCTGGAGCTCGCCCATGACCCGCTGCCAGAAGGCCGCGCCCTCGGTCTGCGCCAGCCAGAAGCCCAGGATCTCCTTCCCCCCGCTCGGGAGGATCCCCAGCGCGAGGTAGACCGCCTTGTGCTGGACCAGCCCTTCATCGCGGATCTTGACCCGCAGCGCATCGAACACGACGGCCACGTAGACCGGCTCCAGCGGCCGCTGCTGCCAGGCCGCGAGCTCCGGCAGCACTTCGTCCGTGATCGCGCTGATCAAATCGGGCGACACCGGGACCTGGTAGCACTCTTCCAGGTGGGCTTGGAGCTCGCGCGTCGTCAGGCCCCGCGCATACAGCGACAGCACCTTCTGGTCGAAGCCGGGCAGCCGCCGGACGCCTTTCGGCACCAGCTGCGGCACAAACGTGCTCGCCCGATCGCGAGGAATGGCCAGCGGCAGCGCCCCCTCGTCCGTCAGGATCGTCTTGGGCGTCGTGCCGTTGCGGGCATTGCTCGCCCCGACCGGCCGCGCCCCCTCCGGATAGCCCAGGTGCTGCGTCAGCTCCGCCCGCAGCACGCGCTCGACCAAGGCTTTCTTCAGATCCCGAAACAGGGCGTCCAGCTGCTCGGGGGTCTGCACCCCCGCCATCAGGGCATCCAGGGATTCCTCGGTGAGCCCGTCTGGTAAGGTCCGCTTCCGAGCCATAACCCCTCCTCCTCATGGGATATGGCTCATACACAGAATTTCCGACAGGCCCCCCTACCCCCGCAACGCCTTCCCACTCCCCTTCCCCACCCGCTCCCCATCCCTCAACGCAATCCGCCCATTCACCACCACCGTCGGAACCCCGACCGGATACTGGAACGGATCCTCGAATGTCGCTTTGTCCGCCACCGTCGCCGGATCGAATAACACCAGATCCCCCCACGCCCCCACCACAATCTTCCCCCGCCCCGACAATCTCAGCCTCCGCGCCGGCATCCCGCTCATCTTGTCCACCGCCTCCGCCAGCGTCAGCACCTTCCGCTCCCGCACATAGCGCCCCAGCACCCGCGGAAACGACCCCAGCCCCCGCGGATGCGGATGCCCGCTCCGCGCCGGCCCGCTCACCGCGAAGGCCCCGCCATCACTGCAGATCATGCACTTGGGATGCGCCAGGATCCGCTCCAGATTTTCCTCGCTCATCCCGAACACCACCGTGCTCACGTTGGTCTTGCTGTTTCTGAGCAGGGCCATCGCCGCCTCGTAAGGCTGCAGGCCGCGCAACGTGCCCCAGTCGTCCAGCCGCTTGCCCACCGCGTCGCTGTCCGCCTCCGCAGCCACATTGGAGAGCTGCACGTTGTGCCACCCGCCGACCAGCGCCGCCTTGTCCTCCGACTCGGTTCTGATCCGCGCCGCCGTCTCGGGATCGTCCAGCCGCTTCAGGAACGGCTCGCCACCCCCGTCCAGCGCCCAGACCGGGAACATGTTGGTGAGCCCGGTCGCCCAGGCGACATAGGGATAGCGATCGAAGGTGACATCCAGCCCCGCCTTCTCCGCCGCACCGATCCGCGCGAACACCGCGTCGAGCTTGCCCCAGTTCCGCGCGCCCGCGGTCTTCAAATGGGAAATCTGCAGCGGACACTTGGCCCTCTGCGCGATCGCGACGCTCTCGTCGATGGCCTCGATGAGCGTGTCGTCTTCGTTCCGCATATGGGTGGCGTACGGAAGCCGCCGCGCCCGAAGCGGCTTGCAGAGCGCAATGAGCTCCTCTCTGGAGGCAAAGGCGCCGGGCGAATACTCCAATCCCGTGCTGGCCCCGCAGGCGCCGCTCGCCAGCGCCTTCTCCACCAGCGCCGCCATCCTGACCAGCTCCGCCTTCGTGGCGGGACGGTTGTCCACGCCCACCACGATGCGCCGCACCTGCCCCAGCCCCACCATGGTTGCGACATTCACCGCGCTCCCCATCGCCTCGACCCGCCGGAAATATCTGCGGAACGACGTCGTCCCATCGCTCGCCGGCACCCGCGATCCGCCATCCTGCCCCACCACCACCGTGGTCACACCCTGCCGTATCACCGACTCGGCCTTGGGATCACTGCCCAGCCCGCCGTCGGCATGCGAATGGATGTCGATGAAGCCGGGCGCGAGCGCGAGTCCTTTCCCGTCGATCTCGTCGGCGCCCCGGGCCCCAAGCTTCCGCGCCACCGCCGCAATCCGTCCCGCCCTGATACCCACATCCAGCTCGGCGCCCGCCGTCCCCGCCGCGCCATAGACCGCGGCACCCCGGATGATGAGTTCATAGGCGGCGGCTGAGGGAAGATGGAGCGCCGGGAGACCAACCGATGCCAGGCCCAGACCGGTGGAAGCGAGGAAATCGCGGCGAGTAGTCATGGCCCGGAATTTACCGCACGGGCCGGGAGATTGCTTCGGGGCCCGGAGCGACTAGCGTTGAACCATGATGCGCGCCTCCCTGACCGTGGCCTTGCTCGTCAGCCTCGCTGCCCCGCTCGCCGCGCAAGCCGGCACCGGGATCTTCCGTGGGCAGGTGACCGACTCGCTGCGCATCCCGGTGCCGCTCGCCGAAATCGTCCTGCTGGGCACCGATCTCCGGGCCGTGGCCGACAGCGACGGACTCTTCCGGATTGCGGGAGTTCCCAAGGGACTCCACCCGGTAATCGTGCGTTCGATCGGCTGGAAGCCGCTCTTCTTCATACTCAAGATGGAGGAGGGATACGAATTCATCGGTCGCATCAGCTTGGAGCCCGCGCCCCAGCGCCTGCCCGAGCTCATCGTCGAAGGCGGGCGCCTCGCCAAACCGGCCGAATACGCCCTCACCACTCGCTACGACGACTTCTTCCGGCGGCGCCGCAGCCGCGCCGGCACGTTTCGAACCCGCAACGATCCCGGCTTCGTGTATGCGACCCACACCGGCGATCTGCTGCGGATGATCCCTGGCGTGCGGGTGTCCTTCGGCTCGGAGGGCACCTCGGTGGACTTTACCCGCTGCCGGGGACCCGACGCGAAGGTGGCGGTGTGGATCGACGGAGCCCGGGTCATGACCAACAACCACAACGAGGCACTCGAGTACCTCCGGCCCAGCAGCATCGAAATGATCGAGGTGTACCGCGGCGTCGGCCAGATCCCCGGGGAATTTCTGGACGATTCCTGCGCGGCAATCGTCATCTGGACCAGGTAGCCTCCTAGCCTCCTAGCCTCTTCGCCTCTTCGCCTCCTGGCCTCACTCATTCCGCAACGCCTGCAGCGGATCCACCCGCGTCGCCCGCCGCGCCGGGACCAGGCTCGCGAGGATCGCACTCCCGACCAGCGCCGCGGTCACCCCGCCAAACACCACCGGATCGAACGCGCTCACGCCAAACAGAAAGCTCGAGAGCCCCCGCGTGGCCGCGAACGAGAGCACCAGTCCGATCACGGCGCCCAGCCCCGCCAGCATCATGCCCTGCCGGAGCACCAATCGTACGATGTCCTTGCCCTCGGCTCCCAGCGCCCGGCGAATGCCCAGCTCCTGGGTCCGCTGCGACACCGAATAGGCCATCACCCCGTACACGCCGATCACCGCCAGCATCAGCGCGATGGCGCCGAAGACTGCCAGCAGGCGGGGCATGATCTTGTCCCCCTGCGTGGCCTGATCCACCTGTGCCTGCAGCGTCTTGATGTCGTAGGGCGGGAGGTCCCGCGCCACCGATGCCACCACCTCGCGCACCTGCGGGACGATCGCCGTGGGATCTCCGGACGTGCGCACCACGTAGCGCAGCGTGCGGACGAAGTACTGGGGCACCGAGAAGTAGGCCAGCGCCGGCGCCGGGTCATCGGGCCCGAACTCCCGCACGTCCTTCACCACCCCCACGATTTCATACGACCCGCTGCCGAATACCAGCCGCTGGCCCAGCGGGCTGCCCTTGGGCCAGTGTCGCTCGGCCAGCGTCTCGTTGATCACCAGGACCTTCGGCGCGCCGATCCGGTCCGCCGGGGTGAACTCGCGCCCGTTGGCCAGGTCGATCCTCATCGCGGCGAGGTACCCCGCGCTCGCGTCGCGATACTGAAGCACCGGACGGCGGCCTTCCTCGGGTACCGGCTCTCCCTCGACGTGGTAAAACGTGCCGCTCCCGCCCGACATCGGAAGCCGGGTCACCGCGCCGACGGCGATAACACCGGGGAGCGCCGCCAGCCGGGTCTGAAGCTGCTCCTGCACCGTCATCACCTGGGCGGTGTCGGGGTACTCGCGCTCCGAGAGCGTCACCGCGAACGTGAGCGCATTGGCGGGCTCGAAGCCCAGCTCGGTGCTGGCCAGCTGCAGCGAGGCCTTGATGAGCAGCCCCGCCGAAATCAGGAGCACGAGCGCAAGAGAAATCTCCGCGACCACCAGCGAGGCCCGCAGCCGTCCGTGCTTGAGTCCCACCGAGCCGCCCCGTCCGCCGTCCTTGAGCGGCTCGGTCAGGCTGCCCCGGGTGACCTGGAACGCCGGCGCGATCCCCGCGATGACGCCCGCCGTCAGGATCATCAGAAACCCGTAGAAGAGGACCCGCCCGTCCAGGCCGAGCTGCTCCACCCGCGGAAAGTCGGCCGGGATGAGCGTGGCGAACCAGCGGATCCCGCCGATCGAGAGCACCAGGCCGAGCACCCCGCCCACCGCCGCCAGCATCAGCGACTCGGTGAGCATCTGGCGGATCAGGCGGCCGCGCGCGGCGCCCAGCGCCGAGCGCACCGCGAGCTCGCGGTTCCGTCCCGCGGCGCGGGACAGCAGCAGGTTGGCGACATTGGCGCAGGCAATCAGCAGCACGAAGGTCACCGCCACCATGCAGATGAGGCCGGCTTGCCGGGCAGTCTCATCGACGATCTCCTCCTGCAGCATCACCGCGTGCGCGCTCATACCGAAGTTGCTGGCGGGGTAAAGCCCGGCCAGCCGCTTGGTGATCGCGGCGAGGTCGGTATTGGCGCGATCGAGGGTCACCCCCGGCTTGAGCAGGCCGATGGCCTCGTAGGAGTGATTGCCCCGCTCCTCGCCCACAGCGATCTCGAGCGGGGTGTACAGCTCGTTGCTGATGTCCCCGAAGCGAAAATCGGCCGGGAGAATGCCCACGATGGTGTAGCCCTCGCCGTCGAGCCGGAGGCTCTTGCCCACCACGCTCAAATCGCCGTTGAACCGGCTGTGCCAGAAGCGGTCGGTGAGCACCGCCACCCGTCCCCGTCCCGGCGTCTCCTCATCCTCGGTGAAGAGGCGACCCTGCGCGGGCGTCACCCCAAGCAGCGAGAAGAAGTTTGAACTGACCCGGAGGCCGCTCACCCGCTCGGGCCGATCCCCGCCCGCGAGGTTGTAGTTCCCGTTCGCGTAGGCCGCGAGGGAGAGCGTGGTGCTCTGCTTCCTCCAGTCGACCATATCAGGCAGGGAAACGCTGTTCTGGTCCCAGCCCCGCTCCCGGTTGTCCGACCACACCTGCACCAGCCGTTCCGTGTTGGGATAGTCGAGCGGACGGAGCAGGAGGATGTCGACGCCCGCGAACAGCGTGACGTTGACCGCCACGCCGATGGCCAGCGACAGGGCGGCGACAAGAAAGACGCCAGGAGCCTGCCGCAGGGAGCGGTACGCGTACTTGAGGTCCGCCAGGAGCGTATCCATTGGAGTCTCGGGGAGCGGGGGGGAATTTCTTCCTCTACGCTCGCATGATCCCTAGGGTTTCATGGTGAAACGCATGTAACATCGCTTCGCAGTGAGCTGGCGCGGTTGCTTGGGGACTCAGCGGCGCGGAGGGCGGGGTGTCCAGTCAGTAGCTACCGCTCTCCCAACTTCCTGGCCGGCACCGATCGCAGATACAGCCACACCGCATGAATCTCCGAATCCGTCATCAGTCCCGCCCGCTTCCACGGCATCACCGAGTCGATCGGAGTGCCCCCGGGCCGGATACCCTCGCGGAGTGCCCTCACGAAATCGGCCTCGGCCCAGCTCCCGATGCCGGCCGGAGTGAGGTTCGACGCCGGCGTGCCGGGCCCGACCGATCCGCCCGAGAGGTTCGGCCCGTGACAGCCGGTGCAGCCGCCGACCTCAACCAGATACTTCCCGTATGCCGGCGTTGCATCTTCCTCCACCGACCCCGGCGGCTCGCGCTCGTGGTCCACCTTCCGCGCCGGGATCAGCGGGAAGTCGGTGAGCAGCGAGAGCGCCCGGCCGATCGGGCCCACTCTGGTGGACGGGAATCGCCGGTCCACCGGCGGCAGCGATCGGAGGTAGCCCACCACCGCGCCGGCGTCGTCGTCCGAGAGATGCTGATAGGCCTCGGACAGCATGAACAAGAGCGGCTTTCCCTCGGGATTCAGGGCGTGGCGGATGGCCCGCGCAAGGGTGGGGTCGTCGTAGCGGTTCCCTAACCCGCCCTGCCCCGGCGTCAGATTGCTCGCGGCCAGCCGCCCGATGACGAAGACATCGAACATCTGCTTGCCGCCCAGGTCCTCGCCGTGGCACTCGGTGCACTTGCCGATCGCCGCCACGATATGGCGGCCCCGCGCAATCCCTGCCGAGTCGGCGGGCACCGGCACGGCCCGGGCCGGCACGAGGTAGGTCTGGTTCATCCGCGCCGAAGTAATCACCCAGACCACCGTCAGGGCGCCGACGAGGAGCACCAGGATGCCGATGGCGACGTACGCCAGCCGCTTGAGCCAGATCATCTGCCGGCCTCCGCCTCGTGTTGGATATGGGTCAGCACCCGCTGATGAATCCGGTGGATCAGGTAGTCACTGAACAGCGCCCAATAGCCCTGGGGTTCGATCTGCAGCTGGTACCAGGTACTTCCCTCGAGTCTGGTGCGGCCGCCGGGAAGCGGCACCAGGCGGAACTCTCCCCGCCGGCTGGCCAGGTAGCCGTCGAGGTGGGGCGGGGTGACCCGGGAATAGATCGACCATTCCTGCATCGGCGCGGGAGACGCGCGCACGTCGAACGCCAGCCGCCGCCCCGGCTCCCACGCGGTACTCGGCTCGATGAACGCGCCGGTGGAGAAGACGCAGTAACGCACCGCACCGACCCCCTCCCCCTCGATCCTGGCCGATTGCGGATAGGCGATGCCGGCCCGGAACAGGAGGCCCCTGGGCTCGGGAATCGGCGGAAAGGCGATGACGTTGCGCCAGACGACGTCTGCCGGTGCCGTAATCTCCACGCTGCTCTTCACCTCACGCAACACCGGCTCGGACAATTGGGGCAGCGCCAGCGTCGAGAGCGGAAGCACGATCACCGAGAGCGCCGCCGAGCCGGTCGATCCCGGCTGGGCCCGGGCAAAGCGGTGCCCAAGGAATCCACCCATTGCGGCGAGCATCAGCGTGAGCGGGAACGCCATCACCAGGCAGATGGCCCCCTCCTGCCCCAGCAGGAACACCACGCCGGTGGCGAGCGCCAGCGTCATGGCCACGACCTGAAGCGTCTCGCGAAGTGGCCCGGGATGGCGGCGGTTGAAGAGGAATGCGGTGACCACCCCGAGCAGGAACGGCGTGCCCATGAAGAGTGATGCGCCGTAGATCCGCATCGCGAAGACGCTCACGGCGAGCATCACCAGCGCCAGCCCAAGCCCGGCGCTCATGGCCAGGAGCGCCTGCGGGAGAGTGCGGTCGCCGGGGCCCCACTCAGCGGCGGCCTCCTCGGTCGGCTCGGCGGTGGGCATCCCGAACGAAAGGAGCAGCATGAAGAAGTAGTTCACGTACGGCACGAAGTAGAGCAGCGTCATCCACACCGAGGCGCCGGCGTCGAGCACCCGCCGGAGGGTCAGCGTCACCCCGATCCAGACGAAGGGAAGCGCCCAGGCGGCCAGCGCCGGCACCAGCCAGCGGGGCGCGCCCTCGAACCGGCTGGACAACAGGAAGGCCACCGAGCGGAGGTAATCGAGCGGAGTCCAGAGGCGGCCGGTGGACAGAAAAACCAGGGCCACATCGCCGAGGTACTTGAGGGCCATGAGCCCCACGCCGTGACGGAAGTAGGCCCGTGGGGAAACCGGATCCTGAAAACTGAACCAGAAGCGGAGCAGGGGCGGGTAGGGGTCAGGGGTCAGGGGTCAGGGTGACGCGCTTCTTGCTTCCGGCTCCACAGATTTAACCCCCATGAGAAAGAATCTGTGTCGTCGGTGAAATCTGTGGACGCTGTTGCTGTCGCCACTCCACCATCGTCGCAGCCGTATCAATCTTGTTAGAGGCTCTAATGAGTCTCCTGCTGACGGGGGAGCGCGATGCGGTGAAGTACCAGGAGTCCTTTTCTGGCCTATCCGTGGGCCTTCGGGGCACAGTATCGTCGAGTTGATAGGCACAAGGCTCTCGATGATGCAAATATTGGAGTTGACCCGGTTTCGTGGAGCCCTCACCATTGGGGTGGGAGGAATCCACGATGGCACGACGCAGGTACCCACCAGAGTTCCGGCAGCAGCTAATCGAGCTGGTCCAGGCCGGGCGCTCGCCAGAGGCCTTGGCGAAGGAGTTTGAGCCCTCCGCCCAAACGATCCGGAATTGGACGGTGCAGGCCGCTCGGGATACGGGGGCGCGGCACGACGGGCCGACCACGGCGGAGCACGAGGAGGTCACCAAGCTCCGCCGGGAGAATCGGCAGTTGCGGCTTGAGCGGGACATCTTGGCAAAAGCCGCGGCCTGGTTCGCCAAGGAGACCGGCACGATCCCCAGCGGGTCTACGGGTTCGTGAGGGACCACCAGGCCGCCTTCCCCATCGCGACGATGTGTCGCGTGCTCCAGGTCTCCCTCAGCGGCTTCTACGCGTGGCGCGAGCGGCCGCCCTCGGCCCGGGCCCGGCGTGATACCGAGATTCTGACGCACCTGCGGGCCTTTCACGCCCGGTCGGACGGGACGTACGGCGCGCCCCGCCTGATCGACGACCTGCGCGACATAGCCATTCACGTCGGGCAGAAGCGGGTCGCGCGCCTCATGCGCCTCGGCAAGCTGGTCGGTGTCCATCGGCGGCGCGGGGTCCGCACCACGCGGCGCGGGCCGGAGGAGCATGCCGCGACCGATCTGGTGCAGCGCAACTTCACCGCGGCCGGGCCCAATCAGTTGTGGGTCGCCGATATCACGTACATCCCGACCTGGGCCGGCTTCCTGTACCTCGCGGTCGTGCTCGACGCGTGGAGCCGGCGGATCGTCGGCTGGGCGATGGCGCCCCACTTGAAGACGGACCTGGTGCTCGCCGCGCTGAACATGGCGATCACGCAGCGGCGGCCCCAGGACGTGATCCACCACTCGGATCATGGCTGTCAGCCCGGATTCAACTGGTCGTCGCAACACGGGTTGTGTGATGCGATACGAGGAACTGGTCTAGCGCTTCTGCCGGTGTTCGCCAGTCGAGAGTCTTTCGCGGTCGCGTGTTGAGGGTGAGAGCCACGGCTGCCAAATCGGTCTTGCTGTGCAGGCTCAGGTCCGTGCCCTTGGGAAAGTACTGCCGGAGCAGGCCGTTGGTGTTCTCGTTGGTGCCCCGCTGCCACGGGCTGTGCGGATCGCAGAAGTAGACCCGCAGGCCGGTGTCGACGCGCAGGCGGGCGTGCTGGCTCAGTTCGGTTCCCTGGTCCCAGGTCAGAGATCGTCGGAGGTGCTCGGGGAGGGACGCGATGCTCCGCGTGATCGCATCGCGCACGGCCTCGGCCCCGTGTCCGGCGAGCGCCGGCCCGTTTTTGACGCCCTGGCCGTGAATGTGGCCGGCCATCGGAGGCAAGTGGAGCACGAGCGTGAACCGGCTCGTGCGCTCGACCAGGCTGCCGATCGCCGAGCTGTGTAGTCCGAGGATGAGATCCCCTTCCCAGTGACCCGGCACCGCTCGGTCCGCCGCCTCCGCCGGCCGTTCGCTGATCAGGATCTCAGGCGTCACGTAGGACTTTCCCCGTCCGCGCGTACGCGCGCGGGGGACGCGCAGCGCGCGTCCGGTGCGGAGGCAGGCGGTGAGTTCCCGACGCAGCGCGCCCCGGCCCTGCACGAACAGCGCCTGGTAGATCGCCTCATGGCTGATGCGCATGGACGGGTCCATGGGAAAGTCGAGCGGCAAGCGATGCGCGATCTGCTCCGGGCTCCACGCGCGGCCCCACCGCCGATCATGGCGGGGCCCGTGTCGGCGTCCCTTCCACGGGACCGTCGGCCCGGGGGCGGGCGTTCCGTCCGGAGCACGCACCACGCCCACAAGCCGATCCTGAACATAGGTCCGCAACGCGGTGAGGACGGCCAGGCGCGCAGGCTTCGGACGCCGGGCGGCGCGCTCAGCGTGCCACTGTGCGGCGCTTGCGCGATAGTCGTACGCGCCGGCGCGGGTAGCGCCGTTCCGCCGCAGCTCACGCGAGACCGTGGATGCGTCGCGCTTCAAACGACGCGCCATCTCACGGACGCCGTGTCCCTGCGCCCGCAAGATCGCTAACTCCTCCCGCTCCGCGAAGGAGAGGTATCGCCCGGCCGGGCGTGGTGATGAACCCAAGTACTGCGATGGTGGCATGCCTCCGGCCCTCCGAAACCAGCGGACGCCAACGGCTGACGCGGCGCCCACGCTGATGGCGGCCTCTTCGGTCGAGCGGCCCGCCGCAATCGCGGCCCAGAACTGCCATCGCTGCTCGCTCCCGGCGGCGGGCGGGCGGCCGGGAGACCGCAACTTGGCGCGCTTCGCCCGATCTGCACGCCACTGCCTTCGAAGAGTCATCGTACACCTCGCTGGTGAGGTGTTGCGACGACCAGTTGAATCCACCCAGTACACCGCCCTCGCGTTTGGGCATCGCTGTCAGCAGCTGGGGGTCCGCCCGTCGCGCGGCACCGTCGGCGATGCCTACGACAACGCCATGGCCGAGAGCTTCTTCGCGACTCTGGAGTGTGAGCGGCTGGACCGGCGGATCTATCGCACCCACGCCGAAGCCCGGATGGACCTGTTTCAGTACCTGGAAGGGTGGTACAATCCGCACCGGCGGCACTCCGCGCTCGGCAACGTGTCGCCGATCACCTTCGAGCGCCGTCAATCAGTGGCAGCGTGAAGCCCCAGACGCTACCACTCCGCGAAAGCGGGTCAACTCCAATATTCCCGACTTTTCAGGCGTGCGACTACTCGATTCATGCAGGGGCGTTCTTGAAATCAAATCGCCATTCTCAATCTATTTCGCGCCAACGGGAGTCCGAGTGCTGAATTCCACCAGGCGTATTTGCACGCCCCCTGCCAGCGCCGGCGGATGCGCCCGACGGATGGTGATTGTCGCGGGAGCCCAGGGTGCTGGACCCGACGATCCCGGAGGTGCTCAGGAAGGTGACCGAGGATGGCGCGCGGCTCCGGATCTGGGGCTTCGAGTTGATCAAGCACGACTACACCACCTTCGACATCTTCGGCCGGTGGGGCTTCCAAGATGGGTCCGGACTGATCCGGGACGGGTTGAAGTTCGCCGAGGGTGCCTCCCGGAACACCGCCGAGGTGATCGCCGATCTCTACCGGGCCGTCCGGTCAGGGGCACGGGAGAACCTCTTCATCGGCTGCAATACCGTGAGCCACCCCTCGTCGGCAGTGGAGTGCACCGGCGTATCGCGGGCCCGGGTCGCGGGATCAAGGGGCGGCACCTCTTGATGGTCGAGCATTTTTTCGAGCAGTTCCTTGATCCGCTGGTGGGGGATCCCCGCTATGCGAGGGTCGCGGGGCTGCTCCTGGCGTGACCTTGGCGCGGTGCAGTGCTTCAGAAGTGCTTGAACACCAGCCCGATGTCGGCGCCGCAGGTCACATCCGCTGTCGTGCCGATAAAGGGATCGACCGCCCGGGCCTTGATCTCGCAGCGTACGGCGAATGCTCGGCTCAACCTCAGGCGTAAGCCGGACAAGCCATGAAGGGTTGGATCGCTCTCTCCAGTCCCCGATAGCAACACCGCCCAGCCGGCACCCACTCCGAAGTAGGGCTGAAGGGGCCCTGCGAAGGGTGATGTAATGAAAGACACTTCGGGAAACAAATAGCTCGTTGGCCGCTCGAATTGCGCATCGTAGTGAAAGAAGGGGAGGCTCGGGCTGATCAGGATCCCTTTCAATGGCTGCCAGAATAGCGCGGCATTGATCACCAGTCCTGTGCCTGTGCCCGCCAAGTCATATGAAGTAGGTCCCAAGGTGACGCCGGCCCACAGCCGCTCTCCGTCGGTCCGAGCCTGTCCCATGCAGATGCTGCTTGAGGCACAGGCGACTATGGCCATGGCCGCGATCGACAATCCAGATCGGATGCATGTCATGTACGGATCTCCGGTCGCAGTCGGACTGTGGGTGCCGCGCCTCAAACAGACATGAACTTGTCTCTACTGCTCCTTCTTCACGATGTTCAAGCGCCCGCGAACGACCTGGTTCTGATCAACAATGGCATGTGTCGCGTCGGGATAGGATGCGCCCACAACATCGCTTCTTTCGACAAGTCCGACAAAATCGTCGTCGGCCTCATTGCTGATGAGTGTGAGGGCGGTCACCACGAGCGCTGCAGCAGAGAGGAGCATGTCGAGCGGTGAAGCGTTCTTCTTGGCGAATGCCCTACCGGCATTTGCGGCTCCCGACGCTGCTCCGATCCACTGTTGGGCAGTGGCGCTCGGCCGCTTTATTCGGCAGGCGGTGTTGTCATCTTCCCACACCATGACGATGGCACCACTGTCCAGAGCCTGAGCAGCGTCAAACTGCTCGATAGTCGCAATCTTTACAAGACCGGCCCAATCGTTGTCATTCTGATCGTACACGTACTCGGTCGTTCGATTGCCGGGCTGAAGAGTGTTGATGTGATCGGCCAAGGCGCCTGCACACTGGACCTCCTTATTGAACCCGCCGGAAGTCGTAGTTTGAGATGCAATGAATACCTCAAACTCGGGGGCACCGTTCAAGAACCCCTCAAAATCACTATCTATGTATGAGTGATTCATCCAGACGCCTGGGGCTGTGGGTGCCGGGAACCCGCCACCGCCGCCCTGTGGGGGTGGATCGCAGGGAACGATAGATGTATTCGGATCGCAGTTCGGATCCGTAAGAGAGATTGGCGGAGTTCGAGAGAAATCGGTCTCGGCTGGAACAACGGCCAAGACCGGAACATTTGGAGGCGTCTCAGCCGAAGAGAGGGGGTAGGGGCGCCCAGATAGGTCGAATGCAATGGGAATTTCGTGATCGTGGAGATTCGTCGCCACGAGAAGGTTTGTATCCCCGTTCCATACCTTAAAGTGCTCCGGTACGGGAACATAGAGCTCAAGGTCCCGCAGGCTGTCGAGCGCCGCGACAAGCCTTGAATGGGTTGGGGCCATCACGCCGTCAGCCAGCACACGGTCGAGAAGCTTCGCTTGACGACCAGACCAGAAGCCCGTGCCTGTCAGGAAACTGCGAAGGTGGAGTTTATGTTCGCGATACGGTGAACTGTGAATTGCTCGATAGACGTCGGCGCGAACTGCGGAGTCACGCAATGCCAGGGCGACAGCCCTGGCCAACCGGGCGGAAACCGAGCGTGCCACTTGTTCAGAAACTCGGGCGCCTGTGACGCTCGTGAGCATCGGCCCCGGGACCACTTGTTCTGCTGAGGGCCCGCTGGAGGATTCCCTCTGGCAAGCGGCACCTACTGCGCTTGCGGCGACAAGCATGGTGACCCACATTCGCTTCCTACGCTTGGCCGCAAAGATTCCGGGTGAGGCCGGCGGATCGCTGTCACCGGCAACCTGAGGTCGTACCGCCATTCTGGTGTTTGGCATACTGAGTCCTTTGAATGTACGGTGGACGGGCTGATACCAGGACGTCATTGGAGCACAAGTAATCTTTAATCTTTCAATACGGTATCAAACGATCGTCAAACCCGCAATCATGGGCCGGGCTACGACTAGAAGATCTACTAGGTTGACTCCGACGCATCCCACGTGTATAGGGGAAAACTGAATCGCCAATTCCCGCCTCGAACGCGGATAGCAGGGAAGGGAACCCGCCCGTTGTGGACCGTTGCACAGATTCAGGCCCCAGCGACTGCTTTCAGTTCCTTGTGAAAATCTGTGGGCGACGAGTCCTGGCGCGCCGATCGCCACGCATGAGCTCCGCTCCCCGCTCCCCGCAGTAAAGCAACGCTTTTCGGGGATGCGGCATCTCATTGGGTAACGAAGAACGCAACGACCGGGAGGTCCCATGCTGCTGGCCCGACACGAAACCACTGACCGATTGGAAATCTTCGATGAGCGGGGTGCCCCCATGGGCCGTGTAACCATGCCCAGCGACCCTCGCCTCTTCGGCTCGGAAAAGGGAACGGTCTACCTGGATCGCCCCCTCCCGCATCTCTCGGAGTCCGTTCGTCTCGCCCAAGCCGCCTGACAGCTCCCCGTATTTCCGGAGGCGTCGCGCGGCCCAGTTTCCCGCGTGACGCTCTCCTCCCTCCGGCAACGCCGAACAACTTCCCTTCGACTGCTGGCGCGCGCAAGCCTTGCCGCCACCGCCGCGCCCGTGCGTCCTTGCGCCCTTGCGTCCTTGCGTCCACTCTCTACTAAGCATGCGCCTCACCGCAGGAACTCGTCTCGGACCCTATGAGGTCCTTGCCCCGCTCGGAGCCGGGGGCATGGGGGAGGTATACCGAGCCAGCGACCCTCGCCTCGGGCGGGAAGTCGCGATCAAGGTCCTCCCCGCGGCGTTCACCTTCGACGCCGAGCGGCTCCGCCGGTTCGAGCAGGAGGCGCGCGCGGCTTCGGCACTCAACCACCCGAACATCCTGACCGTCCACGACATCGGCACCCACGAGGAGTGTCCCTACCTCGTGTGCGAGTTGCTCCACGGCAAAACCCTGCGAGACCTGCTCGGGGAGGCCCCGCTGCCGGTGCAGAAGGCCGCCGACTACGCCCGGCAGCTCGCGAGCGGGCTGGCCGCAGCCCACGCCAAGGAGATCATCCATCGCGATCTCAAGCCGGAGAACGTGTTCGTCACCGACGACGGCCGGGTGAAGATCCTCGACTTTGGCCTTGCGAAGCTCCTCCCGCCGATCCGGACCGACGAGGGGGGACCGGCGGTGGCCTCCACCGAGACGGGCATGATTCTGGGAACCATGGGCTACATGTCTCCCGAGCAGGCCCAGGGCATGCGGGTGGATCACCGCACCGACCTGTTCTCGCTCGGCGCGGTGCTGTACGAGATGGTCAGCGGCCGGCCGGCGTTTCC
>JANNGX010000341.1:0-4749 GCA_031404115.1 Gemmatimonadales bacterium
GCTCGACCCGCACGAAGTCCATCGCGAGCTTTTTTTGCTCGACGAGATCGTCCAGGTCGAAGCCGAGCGAACGGACGTTCTGCGTCAGTTCCTCGGTGGTCTCCTCGAAGGACATGAACACGCCGGGTTCGCCGAATTGGGTGGCCCCACGGACCAGGAATTCCATCGCCAGGAGCGTCTTGCCGCAGCCGGCGCTTCCGCAGATCAGGGTGGGTCGGCCGCGCGGCAGGCCACCCCCCGTGATTTCATCCAGCCCCTGGATGCCCGTGGGGGCCTTGCCGAAGCCATGGTTCTCAGGCGTTTGGTGATTGGCGGCTTGGCGCATTGGTTCCTCGTGAATTCTACGCACAGATCTCTATCGGGGGACTTCGAGCATCGCCGATGTGGCTGGGCCTGTCAAGTAAACCCTGCGCTATGAAAACGTGAAGTAGCCGCGCCCCGCCTAGTCCGGCGGCAGCAACGGCCTTTCCGTGACCTGCTTGACGATTTCCTTGATCCCGTCGGAGAGGTGATCTCCGTAGTGGAGCAGGAACACGCCCCGGCTGCGGCGGGCCAGCAAGAACGCGAGGAAGGGCGTGTCGGCCTTGGCCGAATTGCAGGTGGGGCACGCCAGCACCAGGTTGTCAGGCCGGTCGTAGGCGGTCTGACCCTTTCGGGGCCGGACGTGGTCGAGGGTCACTTCTTCCGGACCCATCATCTTGCCACAATAGGCGCAGACCGGGCCGTGGAGGCCGAGCAGCCAGTCGCGGTGGGCCTGATAGGAACGGCCGCCGGACCGGCGAAGGGTCGTGGACGAGGCCATGGAGGGAGCACGGGGGGGACGCTTGCGGGACTTACGGGGCACGAGATCTCGGTTTGAGGCGATCAAAGTGTTCGAATTCAAGGCCGAAATCTAATCGCAAACCCCCGCCCGTCCTAGCCACCCTTTCTTCGTGCAACGCGGCGGAAACGAACCCGGTTTATTTTCTCCTGTCGGTTCCCCCACGCCGCCGCTTCCGCGATTGGAAAGGAGCTCTCCCCTGACGGTCGACACCCAGCGGTCGCCCGCGCGTCCGGTGCCGGACGCCGATTCGGACCTGACCTGGCGGAGCATCAACACGATCCGCGTGCTCGCCATGGACGCGGTGGAGGCGGCCCAGAGCGGGCACCCCGGCACACCCATGGCCCTGGCGCCTGCGGCCTGGCTCCTCTGGACCCGCCACCTGAAGCACGATCCGTCCCATCCGTCCTGGCCCGACCGGGACCGCTTCGTTCTTTCCTGCGGCCACGCGTCGATGCTGCTCTACGGGTTGCTTCACCTCACCGGCTACGACCTGCCCCTCGAAGAGATCCGGCACTTCCGCCAATGGGGCTCCAGAACGCCGGGACACCCCGAACACGGCCACACCGCGGGGGTCGAGACTACCACCGGGCCGCTGGGCCAGGGTGTGGGCAACGCGGTCGGGATGGCCATCGCCGAGCGGCTGCTGGCGGATCGGTTCAATCGGCCCGACCAGGACATCGTGAACCACCGGGTCTGGGGCTTCTGCAGCGACGGGGACCTGATGGAAGGGGTGGCCAGCGAGGCCGCCTCGCTCGCCGGCCATTTGAGGCTTGGCAAACTGACCCTGATCTATGACGACAATCACATCACGATCGACGGCGATACCGCCCTCGCGTTCAGCGAGCACGTGGGCCAGCGCTTCGAGGCCTACGGCTGGCGGGTGCTGCACGTCCCCGACGGCAACGACCTCGAGGCAATCGACCGCGCGCTGACGCTGGCCGGCGCCGAGTCCGAGCGCCCGACGCTGATCGTGCTGCGGACCATCATCGGGTATCCAGCCCCGACCCGGCAGAACACCGCCAAGGCCCATGGCGAGCCGCTCGGCAAGGACGAGGTGGCAAAGACCAAGGCGATCCTCGGGTGGCCGCCCGACCAGGCCTTTTTCGTCCCACCCGAGGTGCCCGCGGCGATGGCCGCTCCCCGTGAGCGGTGGACCAGGCTGCGCCAGGAGTGGGAATCCCGGTTTGCGACTTACCGCCGCGCCCACGGCGAACGTGCCACCGCGTTCGATGACACCATGTCGGGGCGCATCGCGGTGAACTGGGACAGCGTGCTGCCCAAATTTCCGGCGGGGAGCGGACTCGCCACGCGCCAGGCCTCCGCCAAGACGCTGGAGGCATTGTATCCCGTGGTGCCCACGCTGGCCGGCGGATCGGCCGACCTGGCCGGAAGCACCGGGACCAATATCAAGGGCGTGGAGACGTTCGAGGCGGGCCGGATCGGCCGCAATTTCGCGTGGGGCATCCGCGAGCACGCCATGGGCTCGGTGATGAACGGGATGGTGCTGCACGGAGGCGTCCGGCCGTATGGCAGCACCTTCCTGGTCTTCTCGGACTACATGAAGCCCGCAATACGTCTGGCGTGCCTGATGAGACTGCCGGTGACCTACATCTTCACCCACGACTCGATCGGTCTGGGCGAAGACGGGCCCACCCATCAACCGATCGAGCATCTCGCCGCGCTCCGGGCGGTACCCAACATGACGGTCATCCGTCCCGGAGACGCGAACGAAACCGCGATGGCGTGGCGGGCGGCGCTGGAACACACCACCGGCCCGACCGCGCTGGTGCTGACCCGGCAGAAGCTCCCGGTGCCCGATCGTGCCGCACTGGGGCCCGCCGAGGGCCTGCTCCGCGGCGGCTACGTCCTCCGCGAGCCGGCCACGGCTCCCCGGGCGATCATCATCGCCACCGGCTCGGAGGTGCCCCTGGCGCTCGAGGCCGCCGAGCAGCTCGGGGCCGAAGGCACCGCAGTGCGGGTGGTGTCACTCCCCTCCTGGGAGCACTTCAGGAAGCAGCCCGAGAGCTATCGGGACCAGGTGCTGCCGCCGACGATTCGCGCCCGGGTGTCGGTGGAGGCGCTTGCCACCATGGGCTGGCCGGAATGGATCACCGAGGACGGCGAGGCGATCGGCATCGATCATTTCGGGGCCTCGGCGCCGGCAGAACGGTTGTTCGAGGAGTTCGGAATCACGACCGGTGCGGTGATCGCAGCGGTGCGACGTACCCTGGCGCGGAGACGCTGATGGCCACCAACCCGCTCATCCGTCTGGGGCAGCTGGGTCAGAGCCCCTGGTACGACTACATAACCCGCGATCTGATCGCCTCCGGCACCCTGGCCCGCCTGATCGGGGACGACGGGCTCCGGGGCATGACCTCCAACCCCACCATCTTCGAGAAGGCCATCGCCGGAAGCGCCGACTATGACGCCGACATCGGCCGGCTCGCGGCGAAGGGGTGCTCCCCCGGCGAAATTTTCGAGGCGCTCGCGGTCCAGGATGTCCGCGCCGCCTGCGACGTCTTCCGGCCGCTCTACGATGCGACCGGCGGCGCGGACGGGCTGGTGTCGCTAGAGGTGAGCCCCGAGCTGGCCCACGACACCGGGGGCACCGTGACCGAGGCAAAGCGGCTCTGGGCCGCGGTCGGCCGGCCCAACGCAATGATCAAGATCCCCGGCACCAAGGCGGGGCTCCCGGGCATCGAAGCGTCGCTCGCCGCAGGGATCAGCATCAACGTGACGCTGTTGTTCTCGGTGGCACGCTATGAAGAGGTGATCGAGGCATTCCTGAGGGGTCTCGAACGGCGCCGCGCGGACGGGCAGCCGATCGAGCGGATCACGTCGGTGGCCTCGTTCTTCGTGAGCCGGGTTGACGGCAGAGTGGATCCGCTTCTGGACCAGGCGGGCGACCCGCACCAGCTTCGCGGCACGATCGCCATCGCCAACGCCGGCTTGGCCTACGCAGCCTTCGAACGCTCGCGAGCCACCCCACGATGGCGCGCGCTGGCCGCCGCGGGTGCCCGGCCCCAGCGCCCGTTGTGGGCCTCGACCAGCACCAAGGATCCGAAGTATCCCGATGTGTTCTATATCGAAGCGCTGGTGGCGGCGGACACCGTGAACACAATCCCGCCGGATACCTTCGAGGCCTACCGCGACCATGGGCGGCCGGAGCCGAGAATTGCGCAGGCCATCGCGACGGCCCCGGAGCGGCTCGGCGCGCTGGCGACGATGGGGATCGACCTCGCCGAAGTCACCAGGTTCCTCGAGGAGGACGGAGTCGCCAAGTTCGCGGCGTCCTATCGGCAGCTGCTCGGCGGGATCGAAACCAAAGTCGGGGCCCTGGCTGGATGAGCGGGGAGTCCACCGCTTACCGCTCACCTCTCACCGGACCACCCATGCTCAACGCGTTGCGGCGGACCACCCTGACCCACTGGATCATCATCGCGACCATCGCGGGCGTGGTCGTCGGCTATCTCGACTACGCGGTCTGGACCACGACCGACGTCGGCGCGGCGGTGAAGGTGCTGTCGAACATCTTCATCCGGATGATCAAGAGTATCGTGGTGCCGCTCATTTTCGGCAGCCTGGTGGTGGGCATCGCGGGACATGGCGATGACCTGAAGAAGGTGGGCCGGCTGGCATTCAAATCAATCCTCTATTTCGAGATCGTCACGACCATCGCCCTGTTCGTCGGCCTCGCCGCGGTGAACCTGGTCCGCCCGGGAGACGGGGTCTCGCTCGCCGCCGGCGACCCCAACGAGGCGAAGGCCTTCACCGGCACGGAGATTACGCTGTCGGGCGTGCTGGAGCACACCGTCCCCGCGAGCTTCTTCGAGGCCGCCGCCAAGAACGAAGTGCTGCAGGTGGTCTTCTTCTCGGTGCTCTTTGCCGCGGCGCTGACGATGGTCAAGGCCGGCCGCCCCAAGGAG
>JANNGX010000342.1:0-6798 GCA_031404115.1 Gemmatimonadales bacterium
CCACCAGCAGCGAGTCCACGCTGCGGCCAGCCGACGCCGAAGCCAGCGCGGCCGGTAGCGCACCCAGCGCCTCCTGCGCCGGCAGACCGCTCGTGGGGGCGAGCGCGAACCGGCCCAGCGGCCGTCCCGGCGCCGCGGTCCGGATCGCCCGCACGGCCCCAGCCAGGTGCACCAAGTCGGCGGCCCCCCCCCGTTCGGCCAGGTGTGCCACGCGCTCAAGCCCGGCGGCGGCTTCGGCGGACCGCGACGGATCGGCCGACTCGAGCGCCGAAAACGCCTCGATGGCCACCCCGAGGGAGCGTTCATGCAGCGCGGCGCCGCCCAGCTTGGCCCAGACCCGAGTCTGGCCGCCGCTCTTCTGGGCAGCCCTGTACTCCGCGACGGCGTCGGGAAAACGACCTTCCCGGTAGGCCCGATCCCCCAGGCGCTCGTGATCGGCGGCGGCAGTGGTGCATGCCCCGCTGAGCAGTGCCGCGGCCACGACCTCTCGCATCATGCCGTCAAACGCCCCGCCATAGCGAGGTAGGCCTCGACCCGCGCGTTGTTCGGGCGGCGAGCCTGGCAGCGAGACCAGACCTCGCGCGCGGTGGCGGCGTCGCCCGACAAATAATGCGCCAGCCCGAGCGAGGCCAGGGCGTCGAGGAAGTCTCCGTGCTCGGCCAGTATCCGCTCCAGCTCCTCGCGAGCCTCCAGCGGGCGGCCGGCTTCGAGCAGCAGTCGGGCCAGCCGATAGCGCAGATCGTGAAATGCCGGCCCGAGAATCACCGCGCGGCGGAATTCGTCGATCGCCTCGGGGATCGCGCCGGCCTCGGCATATGCCTCACCCAGCTCCGCGTGCTGATTGGCCAGCCGCGCGGCAACCGGGCGGGAGAACCCTCCCGCCGGCGGCTGGCCATGCACCGCCGCCGCACGAAAGGCCTGCTCGGCTTCTTCGCCTCGACCCAGCTCATTGAGCAGGATCCCGCGGTGAATGTTGGCCTCGATGTAGCGCGGGTTGAGCGCGAGCGCCCGCTCGAACTCCCCCAGAGCCCGCTCCTTATGGCCCAGCAGAGCCAGCGAGAGCCCCAATAGATGATGCGCATCCGCGAAGCTTCGACCCGACGAAATGACTTCTTCCAGCAAATGCACCGATCCGTAATAGTCCTGAACGGCGAAGCGCTCGCGCGCCTGGGCAAGCAGATGGTCCGTGCTGATCTGCATTCCATTACGTCCGTGGCTTGGGGCGGCGGCGCCGGAATGGTCCGAGGGGCAGGCACGGCCCCCCCGAAACCTGCCCGGGGTGAACCGTTAAAGATAATGGAGGGATCAGCTTAAGACGATTTTGCGGAAATGCTCGATGGTCGAGAAGAGGCCGTCCTTGAGTTCCACCGTCGGGGCCCAACCCAGTCGGGTGCGGGCCTCGGAAATGTCAGGCTGGCGCACTTTGGGATCGTCAGCCGGGAGTGGCTGGTAGATGATGGGCGCGCGGCTCCGGGTCATTTCCTTGACCCGCTCGGCCAGTTGCTTCACCGTGAACTCCACCGGGTTGCCGATGTTGACCGGGTCGTGGTGGTCGCTCTGAAAGAGCCGGTAAATCCCTTCGATCAGGTCCGAGACGTAACAAAAGGACCGGGTCTGGCTCCCGTCACCGTAGATGGTGATCGGCTTGGCGCGAAGGGCCTGCACAATGAAATTCGACACCACCCGGCCGTCTTCGGGACGCATTCGCGGACCGTAGGTATTGAAGATACGGACAATCCGGGTGTCGGTGCCGTACGTTCGATGAAACGAAGAGGTGATGGCCTCCGCGAACCGCTTGGCCTCGTCGTACATGGCGCGCGGTCCGACCGGATTCACGTTCCCGCGGTAGCGCTCGGTCTGGGGATGTTCCGTCGGATCGCCGTAGACTTCGGAGGTGGACGCGAGGAAAAACCGGGCCCCCTTCTGCCCGGCGAGGGACAGGCACCGGTGGGTGCCGTAGCTCCCGACCATCAGCGTCTCGATCGGCCAGCGCTGATAGTCGGGCGGACTCGCCGGCGAGGCAAAGTGGAGGATCCCGTCGAGCGAGCCCTTGACCTCGAAGGGCTGGGACACATCCTGACGAACGAACCGGAACCGCCGATGAGCCGCCAGGTGGACCAGGTTCTTCTCGTCGCCGGTGATCAGGTTGTCGTATCCCAGCACCTCGTGACCTTCGGCCAGCAGTCGGTCGGCCAGGTGCGAGCCGAGAAACCCCGCCGCTCCGGTGATCATGAGTCTCATGCGCGCCTCCGACCGATCCCGTGGTACTCGAATCCCAGCCGGACCATGCGGTCGGGATCGTAGAGGTTCCGGCCATCGATGACGATCGGCGCCGCAAGCAGCGCGCGCATCTTTTCGAAGTCCGGATTGCGGTACACCAGCCATTCCGTCACGATCACCAGCGCGTCCGCGCCGGCAAGGGCCTCGTACGGATCGCGAGCGTAGTAGAGCCGGTCGCCGTAGATCTGGCGTGCCGCCTCCATGGCCTTGGGATCGTGGGCTCGAACCGATCCTCCTGCGTCGAGGATGCCGTCGACCAGCGTCAGCGCCGGACTCTCCCGCATATCGTCGGTTTCCGCCTTGAAGGACAAACCCCACACCGCCACCTGGCGCCCTCCGAGGCGGGGGCCCAGCCGGTGCAGCAGCTTCCGCAGCAACACTTGCTTCTGCCGGTCGTTGACCGCCTCCACGGCCTCGAGCAGAGTGGGCTCCATCCCCATCTCCCGCGCGGTGTGCGCCAGGGCTCGCACGTCCTTCGGAAAACAAGACCCGCCGTAGCCGGGACCGGGGAAGAGGAAGGCGCTGCCGATCCGGCGATCAGTGCCGATGCCCTTGCGAACCATGGATACATCCGCGCCGACCCGCTCGCACAGATCCGCGATCTGGTTCATGAAGGAAATGCGGGTGGCCAGCATCGCATTGGCCGCGTACTTGGTGACTTCCGCAGAGGGGATGTCCATGAAGAGCACCGGATTCCCGGTGCGGATGAACGGCGCGTAGAGATCCGCCATGACGTCGCGAGCCTCGTCGCTGTCCACACCCAGGATCACCCGATCGGGCTTCATGAAATCCTCGATTGCCGCGCCTTCCTTGAGGAATTCCGGATTGGAGCAGATATAGAAGGGAACCCTCGTCTCCCCTCTGATGGCGGCGCGGACCCGCTCCGCGGTGCCCACCGGCACGGTGGACTTGGTGACCACCACCTTGGGCTCATTCATGTGCTGCCCGATGGTCCGCGCCACGGACAGGACGTGCTGCAGGTCGGCCGAGCCGTCCTCGCCCGGCGGGGTGCCCACCGCGATGAACACGACCTTGCCGTGCTCCACGGCGCCGCCAACGTCGGTGGTAAAGTGGAGGCGCCCTTCCTCCCGGTTCCGGCGCACCAGTGGCTCCAGGCCGGGCTCGTAGATCGGGATGTCGCTCTCGAGGAGCCGGGCGACCTTGCGCGGATCGACGTCGGCGCAGACCACGTCGTTCCCGGTTTCGGCAAGGCAGGCGCCGGCCACCAGTCCGACGTAGCCGCTTCCAACGATGGTGATTTTCATCTGGTCCGGGTGCGGGCCATAGCGTTGCGGGTGTCCACGATGCAGCGGGCGTGGGTGCGGACCATCTGGTAGTCGAGCGAGCTGTGGTCGGTCACCACCATGACGCAGTCGGCCGCCTGGACCGTCTCTGCGGTGAGCGGCACCGACTTAAATCCATGCCCGTCTTCGTCGAATGAGGGCACGTAGGGATCGTGGTAGGCCACCCGCGCGCCCTGCTGCTCGAGCAGCCGGATGATGTCGAGCGCCGGGCTTTCGCGGAGGTCTTCGATGTCCTTCTTGTAGGCCACGCCCAGGATCAGCACGGAGGAGCCCCGCACGGCCTTCCCGAGCTGGTTGAGGGCGTCGCCGAGCTTCCGGACCCAGAACACCGGCATTTCGGTGTTGAGCTCGCCCGCCAGGTCGATGAATCGGGTTTTGTAATTGAGTCCCCGCATCTTCCAGGCGAGGTAGTGCGGGTCGATGGGGATGCAGTGTCCCCCCAGGCCGGGGCCCGGGGTGAATTTCATGAAACCGAACGGCTTGGTGGCCGCGGCCTCGATCACTTCCCAGACGTCGACACCGAGCTTGTCGCACACGATGGCCATCTCGTTCGCGAGCCCGATATTCACGCTGCGGAAGGTGTTCTCCAGGAGCTTGACCAGCTCCGCCGCCTCCGTGGTGGACACCGGCACCAGCACCTCGATGGCCGGCTGATAGAGGGCACAGACCACTCGGAGACAGTCGGGAGTGATGCCGCCCACGACTTTGGGAGTGTTCCTGGTCTGGTACAACGTGTTCCCCGGATCGACTCGCTCCGGGCTGAACGACAGGAAGAAGTCTTCGCCGACCTTGAGGCCGGTGGCCTCCAGCAAAGGCAGCATGATCTCGCGAGTGGTGCCCGGGTACGTTGTGCTCTCGAGAATGATGGCCTGTCCGGGCCGAAGCACCTGCTTTACCGTCTCGGTGGCCGCGACGATGTAGCTGACGTCGGGATCCTTGAACTTCGACAGGGGAGTCGGCACGCAGATGGAAATCGCATCGGCCTCGCGGAGGCGGCCGCCGTCGGTCGTCGCCGTGAAGCGTCCGGTCTTGAGGATGTCCTGGAGCTGGGCGTCGGAAATATCCTTGACGTGGGAGATGCCCTGGTTGAGCCCTTCCACCACTCGCTCGCTCACATCGAAGCCCAGCACGCGGTAGCCCGCCTTGGCGAGCTCCACCGCGAGCGGCAGCCCGACATAGCCGAGCCCGATGATTCCGAAGAGGACATCCCGGGTCTCGGCCTTCTTCACCAGATCGTTCGCCAGCGACATCAGGAGTCTCTCCAGGCTGTCAATCGTAAAACTCGCGAACCGCTTCGACGACCGCATCCATCTGGGCTTGCGTCAGCTCCGGGTACACCGGCAAAGAAATCACGTCCGCAGTGGCCGCCTCGGTGACCGGCAGACTGCCGCGGCGGTACCCCAGGTGCGCGAAGCAAGGCTGAAGGTGTAGGGCGAGCGGGTAGTACACTGCACATCCGATGCCGCGGGATTTGAGGTGTCCCATGAGGGCATCCCGCCGGACGGCCCGGATTGTGTACTGGTGGAAAATGTGCTCGTTGGCAGGATCGATCACGGGGGGAGTGATGCCGGGGCAGCCGGCCAGACGGGCGGTATAGGCGAGCGCCTTCTCGCGTCGCGCCGCACTCCATCCCGCCAGAAATGGCAGCTTGGCCAGCAGTACCGCGGCTTGGAGCGTGTCGATCCGGCTGTTGGTGCCGACGAAGTCGTGGAAGTACTGCTTGGCGCCCCCATGCAGCCGCATTTTCCGCATCCGGTCGGCCAGGGCATCATCCTGCGTCA
The DNA here is from genome assembly GCA_031404115.1 of Gemmatimonadales bacterium. Lineage (GTDB taxonomy): Bacteria > Gemmatimonadota > Gemmatimonadetes > Gemmatimonadales > GWC2-71-9 > JABFSM01. The sequence goes on from JANNGX010000342.1 coordinate 5,366, forward strand.
GGATCATACCGGAGTCGCCCCACCCGCCCAGATTCTTACTCGGGAAAAAGGAGAGCGTCCCCGCCCAGCCGGTTTCTCCGGCACGGCACCAGGCGCCCTCCATGCACCGGCGGGCGCCGATGGCCTGGGCCGCGTCCTCGATAACCGGAATGCCCCGTTTCCCCGCGATGGCGAGAATCTCTCCCATCCTCGCCATCTGACCGAAAAGATGCACCACCACGATGGCGCGAGTCCGAGGGGTAATGGCCGCTTCGATTGCCGTGGGAGACACGTTGAACGAGTCGGCCTCGATATCGACGAACACCGGCGTCCCACCGGCGTTGTGGATGGTGCCCGCCGTCGCGAAGAACGTGAAGCTCGGCGTGATGACCTGATCACCCGGCTTGAGCCCCAGCGTGTTGAGGGGGAGGAGGAGCGCGTCGGTGCCACTGGCACAGGCCACCGCGAACTGAGTAGCGGACACAGCGGCGACCCCGGTCTCGAGTTCGCCAACCTCTCGGCCCATGATGAATTCCTGCCGGGCGATGACCGACTGGACGGCCCGATCGATATCGGTCTTGATGGTCGCGTATTGGGCCTTCAGATCGAGCAAGGGAACGGTCACGACCTCAGCTTCCTTTCCGATCGGCCCGGGCCGGGAACACCGCCTCGGCTCCTGGCAAAAACCGGGCAAATGGTAACGCCCACCGCCGGGCCGCAACAGCGCGCCGGCGACGGGCGACAAAAACGGCGCAACTCAAACGAAGACATAAACTTAGCCGCCAGCACCTGGTCCGGTCAACCGGGCCGGAGAACGCCCTGTTCTTCCCGGTATTGCGTCGCGCAGGCCGGGCATGTGCCGCGGCCGTCCCGGAGACCGAGGCGAACGCCGCACTGGCACACCCACCCGATGCGACGGGCCGGAACCCCGACCATGAGCGCGTAGGCCGGCACCTCGCCGCGGACCACGGCTCCCGCGCCGATGAAGGCGAACTCACCGATCGTGTGGCCGCAGACGATCGTCGCGTTAGCGCCGATGCTGGCCCCCCGCTTCACCACCGTGCGCCGGTACTCGCTCTTGCGTGAGACGTGACTCCGCGGATTGAGCACATTGGTAAACACGCAGCTGGGGCCGCAGAACACGTCGTCCTCGAGCTCGACGCCTTCTTAGATCGAGACGTTGTTCTGAATCTTGACGTTGGTCCCGATCTTGGTGCCCGGCATGACCACCACATTCTGGCCGAGGTTGCAGCGCTCGCCAATGACGGCGCCCGCCATCACATGGCTGAAATGCCAGACCTTGGTGCCCTGCCCGATGATCGCGCCATCGTCCACGTAGCTCGATTCGTGCACGAAATAATCCGCCATGGCTTCGCCCTCACAAAGTCCGGTATGCGCCCGACCCGCTGATGATCTTGACCTCGGGTTCGAGGAGAACGCCAAACCGGGCCGCC
>JANNGX010000343.1:0-3334 GCA_031404115.1 Gemmatimonadales bacterium
CACGCACTGACTCACACAGCGACTCACACAGTGCGCAGATAGTCGAAGCCCGGCCCGACCTAAGTCGTTGCCGGGCGTCATTGCCCCTCCTGGGCTCGAACCAGGACTCTCCTGATCCAGAGTCAGGCGTGTTGCCAGTTACACCAAGGGGCAGCGATCTGGATGGCCTTCGTTGTCAGTGGAGCTGAGGGGGATCGAACCCCTGACCTCTGCATTGCGAACGCAGCGCTCTCCCAGCTGAGCTACAGCCCCGAGCTTGTGGGCCGGGCCCGCTAAACTAATCGCCACACCGCCCACCGACCAGACCCGCCAACCCCAACCCCATAAATGCATCAAGCGATGATCAGCTGACCGGGCGGAGGGGTCGTAGACCTATACCTCGCCCAATTCAACTGTCACCGCTCTATGTCTGCCACTAATATAGCCTGCATATCCTGCGCCGCCAACCCCCCGCGTGCATCCTCGCGTGAATACTCGCGGGAGACGGAACCAATAAGCGGTTGAAAAAGCCTGAAAATGCCCCAAAAACACCGAAAACAACCCCAAAAACCCCAAAAAGCCACCACTGGTCACCGGTCACGCTCACCCCAGTTCACCCGCCCGAACACCCCGATATTCCCGCCATTCGGGGTGCGGAAGGCGCCGGCAAACCCCAGGTCGAGAGCCTTCACCACTGGCAGCCGGACCAGCAGGCTGAAGCTCGGCTCGCCCTGGCTTGGATAATGTGCCACCCCCATCGACGCCCGGATGCCGAGCTGGCGGCGGTCGCCCCACCCGTGGCCCACCGATCCAGGACCTTCACGCCGACCGGCGCCACCTGCAGCAGGAACAATCCGACGGGAGCGATCCAGAACTTGGCGAGCATATGGTCTCCGGGTTGAGGACCCAGGGAACCTCCCGCCGGGCAATCAAGCGAGAATCAAGTCACCGCGATAAAATGCCCCCATGGGCCCTACTCGCCGCCCCATCTGGCTCCGCTATGTCGCCGCGATCCTCGCCGTCGGGGTCGCGACCGTCCTCCGCGTCGGGCTCGCACCCGTCATGGGCGACGGCAGCCCATTCATCACCCTCCTCGCCGCCGTTGCCTTCAGCGCCTGGTACGGTGGGCGCGGCGCCGGGTTCCTCGCCATCCTCCTCGGCATTCTCGCCGCCGACATTTTCATTCTCGCACCAAGGAACTTCTTCAAGGTCGGGGAAGAGGGCGACCTGGCCGGGGCCCTGCTTTTCGCCGCGATGAGCGGGGTGATCATCATCCTGATCCACGCCTTGCGGCGTACGGAGCGGCGCGCCGAGCGCACCGGAAAGGAGCTCGCGGCCCAAGCCGAGCGGCTGGCCCTGGCGCTCGAGGCCGGCCGGCTCGGCGTCTGGGAGTGGGACATGGTCTCCAACAAGGTCTGGTGGTCCGAGAATCTCGAGGAGATTCACGGCCTCCCCAAGGGAAGCTTTCATGGCACGCTCGAGGGCTTTCAGCAGATCGTCCACCCCGAAGACAAGGAACGGGTTGCCCGGGCCCTCGCCCACGCGGTCGAGAACCGCTCCGACTACGACATCGAGTTCCGGGCCGTGAAGCCCGACGGCGGCTACCTCTGGATCGGCAGCAAGGCCAAGGTGTTCACAGACCCGGAGGGGCGCCCGGTCCGCATGGTCGGCTCCGCCATCGACGTCACCGACTGGCGCCGGGTCAACGAGGCGCTCCGATCGCTGCTGCGGGTGAGCCAGCGGCTCAACTCCACCCTCGATGTGGACGGGTTGCTGGACGTTTTGGTGGAAGAGGCGATCCGGATGGTCGACGCCGAGAGCGGGGTGGCAGGGCTCCGGACCCCTGATGGGCTCGTCTGCCGCTGTTACATGCGCAATGGCGAAGCCGTGCCGCTCGAGTACTGCTGGCCGCCGATGGTCGGGCTGCCGGGGTGGGTGCTGGAGCACAAGGTCCCCTACCTCACCAACGATGCCGCCCACGATCCGCAGGTCATTCCCGAACACTGTCACGAGTTCGGCATCCGCTCGGCGCTCTGCGTGCCGATCCTCGACTCGGCCGGAGAAGTGCTTGGTTTCTTCGAGATCCACAACAAGCGGGACGGCTCGCCGATCACGCCGTCCAGCCAGGAGCGGATGGTGGCGATGTCGCAGACGGCTGCCATCGCGATCCAGAACGCGCTGGCCTATCGCAAGCTCCAGGAGGCCGAGGCGGCGCTCAAGGAAGCCGACGGACGCAAGAACGAGTTCCTCGCCACGCTGGCGCACGAGCTCCGGAGCCCGCTCGCACCGATCACCAGTTCGCTGGAAATCCTGCGGCTGACCGACCGGTCCGATGGGCCGGCGCGCAACGCCCGCGACGTCATGGAGCGGCAGGTCCGCCACATGGTGCGGCTGATCGACGATCTGATGGACGTGAACCGGATCACCCTCAACAAGCTGGAGCTTCGCTGCGAGCGGGTGGAGCTGCAGGCGGTGCTCCGGAGCGCGATCGAGACCGCCGGGCCGTTCCTGGCCGGGACGGGACGCGAGTTCGCGGCGTCGATTCCCGAGGAGCCCGTCTGGCTCGTCGCGGATCTCACCCGGCTGGCGCAGGTCTTCGCGAACCTGCTCAATAACGCGGTCAAGTACACCCGGAACGGCGGGAAGATCCGGCTCTCGGTCCGGCGCGAGGGCACACGCGTGGCGGTGACGGTGGGAGACGACGGACTCGGCATCGCCCCGGAGGACAAGGAGAAGCTGTTCGATCTGTTCGTGCAGGTGAGCTCCCCGAGCACCCGCGCGCAGACCGGGTTAGGCATCGGGCTGGCGCTCGCCAGGCGGCTGGTGGAGATGCACCACGGAGAGCTCGAGGCGCACAGCGCGGGAGTCGGTCAGGGCAGCGAGTTCGTGGTACGCCTCCCTGTCGCGCCCTGACACCGAAGCAAAAACCCATCAACATGCGCTTTCCGCTCGCCGCTGAGGTGGCCGGCAAAAAGGGCATCACCGAAGTGCACGTCGATGCCGCAACGGGCGCGGTACTCAAGGTCGACGAGGAAGGCTGATCGGTGTCTCGCTCGCGGGTCCGGGCGTCATAGCCGCAGGGCACGGGGCTCAGCGGGCGCCGGGCGGGGGGTCCCCTGAGGGGGCGGCAGTAAGCACTCGAACGAGTTATGACCTGCGGACATGCAGGCGCACTGCAGGCCCCGAAGGGGATCCCTCCGCCCGAGCCCGCGGGGCGCGGGCGAGGAGGAGGCCGCGCAGCCGCGCCGCGGGGCATGGCTCGGTGGTCAGCGGGCGCCGGGCGGGGGGTCCCCTGAGGGGGCGTCAGTAAGCACTCGAACGAGTTATGACCTGCGGACATGCAGGCGCACTGCAG
>JANNGX010000344.1:0-2206 GCA_031404115.1 Gemmatimonadales bacterium
CCACATGCGGCAGAGCCGCGGCGGGTTCAACCCGGTGTTCATGATGTTCGACTCCGGCTCACGCGGCAGCCGCGACCAGATCCGTCAGCTCGCCGGCATGCGCGGGCTGATGGCAAAGCCGCAGAAGAAGCTGACCGGCGGAATCGGCGAGATCATTGAAAGTCCGATCAAGTCCAATTTCCGCGAAGGCCTGTCGGTGCTCGAGTACTTCATCTCGACCCACGGCGCCCGGAAGGGTCTGGCGGACACCGCGCTCAAGACGGCGGACGCCGGCTACCTGACCCGCCGGCTGGTGGACGTGGCGCAGGACGTCACCATCACCGAAGAGGATTGCGGCACCATTCTGGGCCTGGAGAGTTCGGCGCTCAAGGAAGGGGAGGACGTCATCGAGACGCTGAAGGAGCGCCTCCTCGGCAGTGTCGCAGGAGAGGACGTCTTCGATCCGCACGAGCTCGACGAGCATGGCGATCCAAAGCTGCTGGTGCAGGCCGGCCAGCTCATTGACGAGGAAACCTCGGACGCCATCGAGGACGCGGGCATCGAGAAGGTCAAGATCCGCTCGGTGCTGACGTGCGAGGCTCGGCGCGGCATCTGCCGGATGTGCTACGGCCGCAACCTGGCCACCATGGATATGGTGGACATGGGAGAAGCCGTGGGCATTCTGGCGGCGCAGTCGATCGGCGAGCCGGGTACTCAGCTCACGCTGCGGACCTTCCACATCGGCGGAACCTCGTCGCGCATCGCCGAAGAAGCCGAGCGCCGGGCTCGCTCCGACGGGGTGGTCAAATACACCAAGGGCCTCGAGTACGCCGACCAGACGGTCGAGTACGAAGACGGCACGCGGGGCGAGATCCGAGTCGTGCTGACCCGCGAGGACGAATCGGCCAGCGAGGAGACCAAGGAAGGCATCCTGGTGATGGATCCGAAGGATCCGTCCCACATCATGAGCCGGTACCCGGTTCCCGAAGGCGCCATCCTGCACGCCCGGGAGGGCGACGCCGCCACCAAGGGCGATTCCGAGAAGCGGGCCACGATTTTGTACACCTGGGATCCGTACAACGACCCCAGCATCATCAAGACCGACGGCGAGCTCCGCTGGAAGGACCTGGTCAAGGACGTCACGCTCCGCGAGGAGCTCGACGAAGGTACCGGCCTCCGCTCGCTGGTGGTCACCGCCGATCCGGACCGGGAGCTCCATCCTTCGGTGCTGGTGTACATGGCCAACCGAAAGGATCCCCAGGAGTACACCCTGGCGGAGGGCTCGCGGATCATTTTCGGCTCGCCGACCGATCAGCTGAGCCGGGCCATGCACATCCCGGACGAGGCCAATCCATGGTCGGCCAAGTATCACGTGGATGAGCGGCCGGTCAGCGAGGCGTGGCCCTCGAAGTCGAAGAAGGAAAGCCGTGACAAGACGGTGTACCTCTCGCCGATGGTCAAGGTCTCCAAGGGCGTCTCGGTCACCAAGATGCCCCGGCAGGCCTACAAGACGCGCGACATCACGGGCGGGTTGCCGCGAATCGCGGAGCTGTTTGAAGCCCGCCGTCCCAAGGATCCGGCGACCATGTCGGAGATCGACGGCATCGTGAAGTTCGGGGAGATCAAGCGCGGCAAGCGCGAGATCTACGTGTACCCGATGACCAAGGACGGCGCCATCGTCGAGGGCGAAACCGCCCAGGTGTACGAAGTGCCGGCCGGCAAGCACCTCAGGGTGCACGAGGGCGACCGGGTCCGCGCCGGAGACCGCCTGACCGAAGGCCCGGTCAATCCGCACGAAATCCTGCTCATCAAGGGTCCCCGCGCGGTGCAGGAGTATCTGCTCAACGAGGTGCAAGAGGTCTATCGGCTGCAGGGCGTGCGGATCGCCGACAAACACATCGGCGTCATCGTGCGGCAGATGCTGCAGAAGGTGCGAGTCACCGATCCGGGCGACACCAGCTTCCTCGAGTCCGAGGCGGTGGACAAGCTCAGTTTCCGGGAAGAGAACGACCGGATGATCAAGCGGAAGGTGAAGCCGGCCATCGCCGAGCCGCTGCTCCTGGGCATCACCAAGGCAAGTCTCACGACCCAGTCGTTCATTTCGGCGGCGTCGTTCCAGGAAACCACACGGGTGCTGACCGACGCGGCCATCCGCGGCGCGAAGGACGACCTGCGCGGCCTGAAGGAGAACATCATCATCGGGCACCTGATCCCGGCGGGCACCGGC
>JANNGX010000345.1:0-3228 GCA_031404115.1 Gemmatimonadales bacterium
CGAACAGCCCATCCTGGCCCAGAATGTCCTCCGGGCGCTCACAGCCGGCGAGCAATTGATCGAGTAACTCTTTGGAAAAGGCCATCTTCTCTCCTTCACCGGAGCAAGTATGGCCCGCACACAAAAATCCTGATAGGTCCACCCCATCGGAAGGTACCGCGCAGATCTCATAGTTGAATCCAGAGTTATCGTGGAGATCAAGGCCGGACGAGGCATCGTTCCCCAGCATACCCTGCAAGTTCTCAACTATCTGAGGGCCTCCCCCGTGTGTCACTCCACCCGTTCGAGTCGTCCATCATCTTGACACCGACCTGGAACGGGCACGAAATGGACCTCAAGCCGGCCAACCTCAAGCGCTACGGGAACGTCGCGCGCCTGCTCTACAAGTATGGCCGCTCCGACGCGACCCCGGTTCCGGACGGCCTGCCCGGCGACACCGAGCTGCTGGCCAATCCGGATGACACCGCGCGAGGTGAAGAGCTGGCCAGGGATCTCGAGGCGCTCGGTCCCACGTTCATCAAGCTGGGCCAGGTCCTCTCCAGTCGCGGGGCCCTGATTCCGGTGGGCTACGCCGAGGCGTTGGAGCGGCTGCAGGACTCGGTCGAGCCGTTCCCCTTCGAAGAGGTGGAGCGGATCGTCACCGAGGAGCTCGGCGTCCGCATTTCCAAGGGGTTCGAGTCGTTCGAGCGGGAGCCGGTGGCCAGTGCGTCGCTGGGGCAGGTGCACCGGGCGCGCCTCCGGGGCGGCAAGGAAGTCGTCGTGAAGATCCAGCGGCCCAACATCCGGCAGCGGATCACGGAAGATCTCGAAGCCTTCGACGAGATCGCCAAGATGCTGGAGAAGCACACCAGCCTGGGCGAGCAGATGGATCCGCGGGCGGTCCTGCAGGAGTTTCGGAAGACCATCTTCGAGGAGCTGGACTACCGGAGAGAGGCGCAGAACCAGGAGCGCCTGGCCGAGAATCTCAAATCGTTTCAGCGGATCGTCGTACCCCGTCCGGTGCTCGACTACAGCACCTCGCGGGTGCTGACCATGGACTACATCCAGGGTCAGAAGATCACCAAGACCGGTCCGCTGACTCAGCTCGAGGTGGATGGCGCCGAGCTGGTGGAGGACCTGTTCCGGGCCTACCTGCAGCAGATCCTGGTAGACGGATTCTTCCATGCCGACCCGCACCCGGGCAACGTCTTCCTCACCACCGACAACCGCATCGCGCTGCTCGACCTCGGCATGGTGGCACGGCTCTCCCAGCGCCTGCAGGATATGCTGCTCAAGCTGGTCATGGCCATCGCGAACGGCAAAGGCGATGAGACAGCCGAGCTGGCGATCGAGATGGCGGAGCAGCATGAAGATGTGAACGTCCCCGAGTTCCGCCGGCGGGTGTCGGCGATGGTGGCGGAGTACGGCGGCGAAGGGATCACGCTGCTTCCCATGGGCAAGGTGTTTCTGGATATCGTGCGGGCCGCGGTCGACTCGGGAGTGCGGCTGCCTCCGGAGATGGCGATGCTCGGGAAGGCGCTGTACAACCTCGAGGGCATCGGGCGGACGCTCGCTCCCGAGTTCAATCCCACCGACTCGATCCGCCGCAACTCGGCGCAACTCATGCGGCAGCGCATGCTCAAGAGCCTGTCGCCGGAGAACATTTTCAACAGCGCGCTGGAGCTTCGGGATTTTGCCGACAAGCTGCCGGGCCGGCTCAACAAGATTCTGGATGCCGCGGCCGCCAACCAGCTCGGGCTCAAGATCGATACCGGCATCGATGCGCCGCAGCTCATGGTGGGCTTCCAGAAGGTCGCCAACCGGATCACCATGGGGCTGGTGATCGCGGCGCTCATCGTGGGCGCGGCGATGCTGTTCCAGGTGCAGACCGCGTTCCGCATTTTCGGCTATCCCGGATTCGCGATGCTGCTGTTCCTGGTAGCGGCCGGGGCAGGGATCGTACTGCTGTGGAATATCGCGGCGCACGACCGGCAGGCCAGGTAGGGCTAGCCCAGCCGCCGCAGCCCCGGCGTCCCGCTTCCCAGGAGCGCGCGCTGGATCAGCTCCGCGCCGTCGACCGCGCGGGGGCCCGGGCGCGAGGTGTAGGCGTTCCCGTCGAGTGCCCAGACCGGAGCGTCGAGCCCCCGGGCGATTGCCGCCTCCGCTGATCCGCCGGTAAGAAACTGCTTCCACTCCGCCACCGCGCGTTCCAGGCCGAATCCGCAGAGCGCCACCACGATCATATCGGGCGCGAGCGTTGCTGCTTCCTGCCAGCGTCGGGGGTGGGAATGGTCTCCCGGTGCCGCGCCCACGTCGTTTCCGCCGGCCCACGCCACCATCTCGGGCACCCAGTGTCCGGCGAGGTAGAGTGGCTCGAGCCATTCCACCACCATCACGCGCGGGGCCGGTCTCGGGGCCCGGGCGGAGAGCGCCCGCAGGCGTTGCTCGAGCGAAGCATTCAGCGCGCCGGCTTCGGCTTCTCGGCCGAGCGCGGCGCCGATGGTCTCGATGTCGGTGAAGATTCCGGGGAGATTGCGGGCCGTGAGCGGCAACACGCTCGGCGCGGGTGAGAGGACCTGCGCGAGGGTGCGCACGTCGCCCTCCACCACGGCGCACACCTCGCAGAGACCCTGGGTCAGAATAAGGTCGGGCCGCGCGTGGCGGAGCGCGGTGCCGTCTACGGTGATGACGGTGCCACCCGACGCGTGCAGCGAGCGCACCTGGGCGTCGATCGCGGCGCTGCTCCGGGAGGAATCGATCGGGGATCCGGTGAGCCGTGGGATGTGCGCAACGGACGGCGGATAGTCGCACTCGTGCGAAATCCCGACCAGCAGATGCTCAGCGCCCAGCGCGGCGACAATTTCGGTGCCGGCGGGGAGAAGGGAGGCGATGCGGGGGGTGGGGGTTTGCATTGGACTCACATACGTGGGGGCAGGCTGGTGAGTCTCACCGTGCGTCGCAGTGTATTCTCAGCCTCTCTCTGGGCAACCTAATCTACCAGCCGCAAACCAATCTCAACCGACTCTCGAACCCCTGTGCCTTGCGCGTTTGCGGGAGTCTTCTCACCTTTCGGCTTGTTGACTCTTGGATGGGTCGGGTTTGGACTCGATATCCATGCTCAAGACCCGGTGCTGATTCTGAGAGTAAGGGGGTGCCCGCGATCACGCGAGACCCTTGCGCCAGAACGCGACGACATCCTCCATCACCTCGGTGCGCGGGCAGTCGGGCGGGAGGCTCGCGAGCAGGGTC
>JANNGX010000346.1:0-1701 GCA_031404115.1 Gemmatimonadales bacterium
ACCGGATCGGCCGCGAGATGGATCCCGCGATCGGCGCCGATGCTGAGCGCCTTGCGGAGGACTTCCGGGACCGCGTCGGAGCCCAGTCCCACCACGACGACCTCCCCCGGACCATGCTTCTCATTCAACTGCAGGGCAACCTCGAGGGCGTACCCATCAAAATCGCTCAAGTCGAACTTCAAGCCGCTTTGATCCACCGATTTCCCGTCGGCGGCGATCGCGAAACGCATCTCGGTGTCGGGGACGCGCTTGACGCAGACGGCGGTCTTCAACTCGGAACCTCTTTCATGCAAACGCGTTAGCATAGTGGAGGGGTCGTCCAAAATACCCAGCCGAGCGGTCGATTGCCACCGACCTACATCGCCCGCAGCCGCTCCTGCATCCGGGCGTGATCGGCGGCCATGGTGCGGGAACCGGCCCAGAGCACCGCACCGACGGCGATGGCGATAACCGGAATGACGTACATGGCGCCGTAGAGCCCGAGAGCTCTGCTATCGATTGGCGAGGCGCCGGCGGCCGCAGCGCTCGCCGCGAGGTGATCGCTCAACTTGCCGAAGGCATAGAGCCCGATGGCGGTGGCAAAGTAGAAGGCCAGGAAATACACCGACATGGCGGTCCCGCGACGCGCCGGTTCGACGATGTCCTGGATGGAGGCGTACACCGTGGAGTAGTAGATGTAATGCAGGAAACACGCGGGAAGCATGAGCAGCGCAAAGTTCCAGTAGGCCCCGCGGGTCTGCTGCAGCGCCAGAACCACGAGCGGGGCCGCAGCCACGAGAGCCAGCGAAGCCGTACGAAGCCTTCCTGCCACACCGCGACGGGCAGCACGGTCTCCCAGCCAGCCGCCGGTCAGCATGCCGAATCCACCACCGAATCCATACACCACGGAGATGAAATAGTTCGCGTTGCCGATCTCGAGCCCGTGATAGCGAATCATGAACGACGTGAGAAATCCGCCCAACGCGTACATGTTGATGTTGAGCAGGGCTCCGGAGAGGATGATCCACCACATGGTGGGGATCCGCAGGATGGACCGGATGGCAGCAGGGTCTCGCGCCGGCACTGCCGTCGCGTGTCCATCGGCGCTGCCCCGCACCCGCTCGGGAAGCAGAAACGCGAGCAACCCGAGGATGACGCCGGGAATGGCAGCGACGAAGAGGGCGCCGCGCCACCCTCCGGTGGCCTGCATGATGAATCCGCTCACCGCGTAGCTGGCGCCGAGGCCCAATGGCAGGCCGAGCATGAAGATGCTGATGGCGCGTGCGCGCTGGTGCCTGGGGAAAAGATCGCCGAGGAGGGAATTGGCGGCAGGGGCGCAGCTGGCCTCGCCGACTCCGACGCCCATTCTGAAAATGAAGAGCGAGGTAAACCCTGCGGCGAGCCCGGAGAGGGCGGTGAAGGCGCTCCACACGATGGCGCCGGCGCCGAGGATGACCCGGCGGCGGCTACGATCGGCGAGGCGGCCGAGGGGGAGGCCGACGACAGCATAGAGGAGAATGAACGCGGTGGTCAGCCCGCCAAGCTGACCGTCGGTCAGCTGCCACTCGTTCTTCAATCGTTCTCCGATCGCCCCCACAACCTGGCGATCGTAGAAATTCATGAAGTTGAGCCCGAAGAGGAGCGCCAGTGTGAACGCCAGGCGCCCCCGCGACATCAGTAGGCAGCCATTCCGGTTACTTCCTGTCCCAGAATCAGCGAATG
>JANNGX010000347.1:0-2231 GCA_031404115.1 Gemmatimonadales bacterium
TTGCTGCCGCCATCACGCATGACGACGTTGCCGAGGTAGGGCGCCTGCTGGCCGAGCATCCCGGCATCAAGGCGGGACTGAACGATCCGCTGTCGGCGCTTCCCTTTGGCGCCACCGCGCTCCTGGGTGCCGTTCATCACGGCAACCGGCAGATGGTCGACCTGCTCCTGGAGGCGGGAGCGGACATCAACGCTCGGAGCGACTGGTGGGCAGGGAGTTTCGGGGTGCTCGATCAGGAGGGACCGCTGCTGACCTACCTGATTCAGCGGGGCGCTACGGTGGATGCCTATGCGGCGGCGCGACACGGGATGATCGACCGGCTCCAGGCGCTGATCGAAGCGGACCCCTCTGCGGTGCACCAGCGAGGCGGTGATGGGCAAACGCCGCTGCACGTCGCAAAGAGCGTTGATGTCGCCACATACCTGCTGGATCACGGCGCCGACATCAACGCCCTCGACGTGGACCACGAATCGACTCCGGCGCAGTACCTGGTCCGCGACCGCCCCGATGTGGCCCGCTACCTGGTAAGCCGGGGGGCGCGCACCGACATCCTGCTGGCCGCTGCGCTGGGAGATCTCACCCGGGTGAAGCGGCACCTCGAAGAGAATCCGGAGTCCCTACGGCTCACCGTGTCGGAGGAAGACTTTCCCAAGCGCGACGCCCGGGCCGGCGGAACCGTTTACACCTGGACCCTGGGGCAATACAAGACAGCCCACACGGTGGCCCGGGATTTCGGCCATGAGGAAGTGTACCGGGTGCTGATGGACAGAAGCCCGGACCAGCTCAGGCTGGCGGTGGCCTGCGAGGTGGGTGACGAGCTCCTGATCGCGGAGCTGCTGGCGCGCCGGCCCGACCTGGCAGCGACACTCGGGGAACCGGAGCGACGGAAGCTGGCGGATGCGGCGCGGGATGAAAACCTCGCCGCGGTCAGGCGGATGCTTCGGGCCGGCTGGCCGCTGGACACGCGGGGAGACACCGGCGGAACCGCGCCTCACTGGGCGGCGTGGCACGGCAACACAGCATTAGTGCAGGAAATCCTTCAGTACAAACCGGACCTCGAGCTGCGCGACAGCGTCCACGGCGGAACGGCCCTCGACTGGGCGCTCCACGGCTCGGAGAACGGATGGCGCTGCCGGAGCGGAGACTATGCCGGCGTCGTGAGGATGCTGATGGCCGCCGGGGCGAAGGCGCCTGCAGCGGCGGAGGGGAGTCCCGCCGCCATGGAGGCGCTCACGGAGGCCAAGCTTCTTCTAGAACATCGACCATAAATACTGGTTCGTCACTTCGTGGTGGAACTGAATTTCCGGAATCTTGATCTGCGCGCCCAGCGCCTTGGGGCAGCGCTCGGCCGAGGCCAGCTTGAGATCGGCATAGCGCTTGTGCACCGATTCGGAGAGCAGATCGGACACATATTTGCTGCCCTTGAAGAGCCGGATCGCATCGTAGATGTTGTCCGGGAGGAACCGGGTCCGGTCCCTGCGTTTCTCGCCGTTGTCTTTCTCGATCGGCCCCTCGAACCCGGTCCGGAACATGGTGTAGATGGCCAGGTACGGGTTCGCGTCGGGGGCGATCGACCGCACCTCGACCCGCGCCGACTTCTCATTGCCCAGCGGAATCCGGATCATCGAGCCCCGGTCCACGGCGGACGCCTTGATCTGGTTGGGCGCCTCGAAGTGCGGATCCAGGCGGCGGTAGGCGTTGACGCTGGGATTGAACAACAGGCAGATGTCCTGCCCGCTGGTGAGAATCCGGTCGATGAACTTCCACCCCAGCTTCGAGAGCTTGTCCGGCCCCCTGGGATCCCAGAACAGGTTCTTGCCCTTCTGGCTCACCGACAGGTTGGTGTGCATGCCGCTCCCGTTCACGCCGGTGACGGGCTTGGGCAGGAAGCTCGCGGTCATGTCGAGCCGCGCGGCCACCTGGCGGCAGATCAGTTTGTACAGCAGCACCTGGTCCGCCGCGATGCTCGCCTCGGTGTAGGAGTAGTTCATTTCGAACTGCGAAGGCGCCACCTCCGGATGGTCCTTCTCGTTGGCAAAGCCCATGGCGCGCTGCACTTCGGCCGAGGTGTCGATGAACGTGCGCAGCGCATCGCCGGGGAGCGAGTGGTAGTAACCACCGGTGCTGATGAACTCGAACTTGCCGGTCTCGTGGTAGTGCCGCTCCGCGTCCCGGCCCTTGAAGAGAAACCCTTCAATCTCGTTGGCCGCGTTGCAGACGTAGCCGTCTTT
>JANNGX010000348.1:0-8325 GCA_031404115.1 Gemmatimonadales bacterium
GATCGTCAGATTCGCGCGTGGGAGAATCTCCCCGTCATCAGTTGGCTCGCCCTTGGCGGGCGATGCGCCGGGTGCAACGCCTCAATTTCGATGCAGTACCCCGTCATCGAACTGGTGACCGGGCTTGTCTTTGGCGGCGGGGCGTGGCTGTACGGCCCGACGCTGCTGTTGGTGGCGCGGCTGTTGTTCGCCTGCGCGATGGTCGTGCTGTTCATGATCGACCTGCAGCACCGCATCCTGCCCAACGTGATCACGCTGCCGGGCATCGCGTCCGGCCTGGCGTTCAGCCTGGTGCTGCCACCGGGTGTGCGCGACGCGCTCATCGGCGCGGCGGCGTGCAGCCTCCTGCTGTTTGGCATGGGCGAGCTGGTGAGCCGCGTGCTGGGCAAGGACGCGCTCGGGTTTGGCGACGTCAAGATGATCGCGATGATGGGCGCGTTTCTGGGCTGGCAGATGACGCTGGTCGCGCTGTTTCTCGCCTCGTTCCTTGGCAGCGTGATCGGCCTGGTCCTGGTCGCCATCACGCGCGATCGCGACTACCAGATCCCACTCGGCTCATTTCTGGCCGTTGGCGCCCTGGCCGCGGCCGCGGCCGGTCAGCCGCTGCTCGACTGGTACGTCGGCAGCCTGTTTCCGCGGTAGGCCGCGATGAACCAGCAGGCCTACGCGCTCATCTCCATGACCGCCCTGGTGGCGGGTTTGATCGCGATTCTCGTGTTCGCGACGCTGCGCTTTGCCGCGGCGGCGCGCGACACGGTCCGCGGGCCGCTGGGCCGGGCGATGGCGCTGTCCGAGCGACAGTTGTTTCGGGTGGACTCGGGGACGTCGGTCGGAATGGGATGGCATCGAAGAACGGTGGGTGGCCACACCGTGGCCTGGCACAACGGGGGCACCGGCGGATTCCGCACGATGCTGGTGGTGGACCCCGCGGCGGACCGGGCCGGCGTGGTGCTGAGTAATTCGGCGCACGGATCCGACGCGCTGGGGCTTTTTCTCCTCGACGCTTCGGTGAAGCTTCCCTCGCTTCCGGCTGTGCGAGCCACCGTGAAGGTTCCAGCCGCGACCCTGTCCCAGTATCCTGGCCGTTATGTTCTGACGCCGGCCTTCGCCATCACCATCACCGCGCGCGACAGCACCGGTCTCGAATTGCAGGCCACCGGCCAGCCAAAGCTCCGGCTCTACGCCAGCTCGCCTGCCGATTTCTTCGTGATCGAGGTAGACGCCAGCATCACCTTCGAGCGGGACTCCGGTGGTAAGGTGGTATCACTGGTCCTCCATCAGGGCGGCGCCGACCAGCGGGCGCCGCGGGCTCCCTGAGCTATCGCTAGCGGCAGCTTGCTGCGCACCGCGCCGCGATCAGACGGTCCAGAAACGCCAGGTACTCGTCGCGAGTCACGCTGGCATCGCCTCCGGCCCTGGTCTTGTGCGCCACGACCATGTCCAGTCCGGGCAGGATCGTGATGTACTGACCCACCGCCCCCATTGCGGTGTAGGCGCCTTCGTAGGGGCCGGTGGCGGTGGGACCGTCGAAGATCCACCACAGGAAGCCGTATCCGAATCGCCCGCCCTTGAGATTCTCGGGATTCATCGCGTCCCAGCGCGTCACCGGCAGGCTGATCCGGCGCGCCCAGTCGGCGGGGATCACCGGTTTGCCGTTCCATATCCCGCCTCGCCCCATCAGCAGCCCGAGCCGCGCCATGTCGCGGGTCGAGAGCCACATGTGATAGGCGAGGTACTTCGACTTGGTGGTATCGCCCGATTTCTGCTGGGCGGCGCGGTCGAAGTCCTGCATGCCGATCGGGCGGGCCAGGTCGCTCTCCAGCGCATCGTACATGTTGCGGCCGGTCTCCTGCTCGAAGATCGCGCCAAGGGCGTTGAAGTCCCAGTTGCTGTAGAGGTAGTAGGTGCCATGGGGCTGCGAGCCGCGCGGCGGGGCCTGGGCCAGATTGTCGCCGAGATTGGACGCGGGATGATAGACGCCGGAGCGCGCGGCGAGCAGATCGCTCACGGTGGCCTGCCGCTCCTCCTGCGTGAGTCCGCCCAGATCGTCGATGCCAAGCTGCTCGAGGGTCTTGTCGAGCCGTACCGTGCCCGAGGCCACATAGTTGCCGTAGAGCATCGCCAGGACGCTCTTCCGGGCGGATGCCAGGTAGCTCAGCTCGCTGGTGTTCCCGTAGTCGAACAGAATCCTGCCGCCGACCACCACCACCGCACCAGTGGTCCCGATGATGCCCAGAAGCGCCTTGGCCGAATCGAGACCGGCCGCCGAGTATCCGTAGGCCTTGGGATTGGAGATCCGCTCCCAATCGGCGCCGGGGTAGACCGGTTGCTGGGTTGCGCCGGCAATGGCGAGTACCGCCACACCGGAGACGAGGACGCTTCGGAACAACCGTCGGGGGAATCGCATTCCCCAGTTTACACCGCCGATTCCCCCGCCGTCACTCCCTTACCGGTTCCATTGGCTCAGGGGGTCGAGCCGTTCCGGCTCGCTCCGACCACCCGGCCTGGTGCGCAGGAATTGGTGCGTGTCGCACCAGCGAGACTAAAGAACCACGAGGCCGGGGTCGCCGTGGACGGAGGAAGCCAGGTCACGTCAAAGTTCGCCGCCCCGGTCAGGTCGGGGAACTCCAGATCATCCACCGGGTCGCCGAACCAGCCTGAGGTCGCTTCCATGGAGACCCTGCCGCAGGATCGTGAGGCTGCTGGCGCTCACGCTGATCGCGATGGTCGGTGCTGGGCACGTCGTACATGGTCCGCCATCGCCGGACTTGCCGCATGCAGCGGCCAGGATGGCCAGGGCCAGGAGGGAGCGTGACATTGCGGTTCCTCTGCAGTCGGGCATGGCGGGGAGAGACGCGGTGGATGGTAACCTCTGTAATCTACCCCCGCGTCCGCCGCCGCCGCCCACTTGTGTTGTGTGCCGGGTACGCCGCCGGGGCGTCTCAGTCTTTAATGCGCTCGATGGCGAGCGCACTCTACGCATTCGAGGAGCACAACGATGAGCAAACTACTCCGCGGCCTGGCTGCCGGGTATGGCGCCAAGAAGCTCGGCGGCGGGTGCTTCGGCACCGTTCTGATTTTTCTGCTGTTGTGGTGGCTGCTGGGCAATTTCGGCATCTTCAAATGAGAGATGCGCGGATCCGGCGCTGACCGGCCGGCTCCGCGGCCAACCAGCGCCAAGAAGGGGTAGGCGAGCAGCCGGAGATGTCCTGGGTCCAGGCCGCCGGTACTCCTCGCAAGTTCCTGTCCTGGTGACGGAGCTCGATCGAGTGATGCACCCGATGAGACTGGGGCGTCACCAGGAGGTGCTTCAGCCATCCCATGCTGGTGCGCATGTTGGCATGGATGAACCGGGTGTACCACCATCGCTCACAGGCGCAATCGCCCTCGGACATCTGGGAGGGTGTACTCGATGTCGAGCGACTTCGGTAAGGCCGACTCGGCCGTCCGCGCGGCGCTCGCCATGTTCGACGCGATTCCCGGCGGCGACGTATCGGAGAAGGCCAACGTGCTCCGACCGCGCAGCGAAAACCCAATAGGAACTGTCGCGGCAGACCGGATGCGACGGAGTGCAACAACCCCCGGGCCCCTTCCGTAGTCCTAATTATCCGACGCGAGGAGGCCGTGATTTCCCGCTGTACCATTAGACTCCTGAGCAGCACACCGGCCCCATCCCGGTCGAGGAATCGCGCATGAGCAGAGAGGCCCTGGACATTCCCTCCCTAAGTGGCACGGCAGCCCGGTATGGCGCCGAGCCGGAGGCCCTGATGCGCGCGGTGCACGGGCTCCGGGAGGAGGTGGGCAAGCGGATCGTCGGACAGGCCGAAGTGGTGGATGAGGTACTGATGGCGCTGCTGGCCGGCGGCCACGCGTTGCTGGTCGGGGTGCCTGGCCTCGCGAAGACCCTCCTCATCAAGACGCTCTCGGAGGCAATGCATCTCGAGTTCCGCCGGATCCAGTTCACGCCCGACCTGGTGCCCAGCGACATCACCGGCACCGAGCTGCTCGAAGAGGATTCCGCCACCGGCCACCGGACATTCCGGTTCGTGCGGGGGCCGGTCTTTGCCAATATCGTGCTGGCCGACGAGATCAATCGCGCGCCGCCACGTACTCAGGCCGCGCTGCTCGAGGCGATGCAGGAGCACCGGGTCACCGCGGCCGGGGAAACGATGCGGCTGCCCGAGCCGTTCTTCGTGCTGGCCACGCAGAATCCCATCGAGCAGGAGGGGACGTATCCGTTGCCGGAGGCGCAACTGGACCGTTTCCTGTTCGCCATCCGGATGGGGTATCCCGCGATGGACGAAGAGGTGACCATCCTGCGGTCCACCACCGGGCGGGACACGACGCAGATCAGGGCGGTCATCGGCGGCGCCGAGGCGCTGGCACTCCAGGCCCTGGTGCGTGACGTCCAGGTGGCCGAACCGATCCTCCGCTATGTGGCCGAGCTGGTGCGTGCCACGCGCCCCGGCGAACCCGGACCGCCGGCGCGAGTGCAGAAATACGTGCGGTGGGGGGCGGGGCCGCGGGCCGGACAGGCGCTGGTGCTCGGGGCCAAGGCACGGGCGCTGCTCACCGGCCGGATGGCGGTAGCCCCCAAGGATGTCGAGCGGGTGGCCCTGCCGGTGCTCCGGCACCGCGTCCTTCCCAACTTTGCCGCCGAAGCCGAGGGAATCACCGCCGAGGGCCTGATCGCCGACATCCTCGCGCACGTGCCCCCACCCAAGAGCGACATCCGGATCTAATCGATGCGGCAGTTGTCCAGCGGCGCCCTGCTCGACTCGATTCGCGGGGTGCACTGGCCCGCCCGGCGGGTTATTGGCGGGGCGTTCCAGGGCGCCCACCGCTCGAGCCGGGTCGGCTCGTCCCCCGAGTTCATGCAGTACCGCGCCTACCAGCAGGGCGACGATCCTACGAAGATCGACTGGAAGCTGTTCGGCCGGACCGAGCGGGTGGCTATCCGGCTGGCTCACGACGATTCAAGCCTCGGCACCATGGTCGTCGTCGATGCCAGCGCGTCGATGGCGTTTCCATCGGATACTTGGGCCAAATGGGAGCTCGCGGCATCGGTGGCGCTGGCACTCGTGGCCATTGCGCATGGAGACAACGACCCCGCCGGCATTGCCATCGTCGGGGGCGGAGATACCCGGGCGCTCCCGCCCCGCACCCGGCGGGGCACGGTGGCCAACGTGCTCAAGCTCCTCCTGGAAGCGGCCCCGTCCGGCTCGGCGCCTCTGGCCCCGGTGCTCGCGTCGGTGCGCACCAGCAAGCGCGTCGCCCTGGTGAGCGATTTCCTGGGCGATGCCGACGCGCTCCTCGACGCCGCGCGAGAACTTGTGGCTCGAGGCCGCGCGGTCTACGCCGTACACGTCGCTGCGACGGAAGAGCTGGATCCCCAACCGAGGGGCGACGTGGTGAGCGATCCCGAAGACGCCACGCTCACGCGCCCGCTCGATTCAGCCACGGTGCCCGAGTACCGCGAGGCCTTTGCGGCATGGCGCGGGCGGCTGGCGGCGGACTGGCGGGCCGCCGGCGTGAGTTACACCTTCGCCACGACCGCGGAGACCCCGGAACGGGTGGTGCGGCGGATCGTCGCGCCGTGACTTTCCTTGCTCCCGTCTACCTGGCCGTGGCGGGCGGGCTCGCCGCACTGGTGGTGGCGCTCCACCTGATCGTGACCCGCGACCCCGCCACGGTGCCGCTCCCCACGGCGCGGTTCGTGCCGGACCGGCCGGTTCGGGCCAGGGCGCGCGCCTTCAAGCTCAGGGATGTGCTCCTGCTGCTGTGTCGGGCCGGCCTGGTCCTGAGTGCCGGCGCGGCCCTCGCGCAGCCGATTCCCACGCCCCGGCGGCGGCCCCTGGCGCGCATCGTGATGGCCGACCGCTCCGGCTCGGTGGCGGATGCCGCCGCGGTCCGGGACAGCGCCAACGCGCTCCTGTCGCCCGGCGACGCGCTGATGCCCTTCGACTCCGCGGCCTCGACGGGGAGCATCTCCGCGGCCCTGGTGACGGCCTTCCGGACCGCGGTCACGATGCGCGATGAGGCAGACTCGCTGGAACTCACGATCGTCTCGGCTTTCGGCGCCGAAGAGTTGGACCAGGCCACCGACTCGATCCGGGCGCTCTGGCCCGGCGCAATCCGGCTGGTGCGTGTCGCCGGACGGACCGATACCGTCGCTGCACCCGACGTGGTGCTGGTGGGGGGCGCCGACGATCCGCTCCGGTATGCACTGTCGCCGGCGCGCGGGACGGCGGAGGCCGGTGTGCGGATCATGCGCGGCGCCCTCGCCGTCGCTGATTCGGCGTGGGCCGGCGCCGGGAATCGGGTGCTGGTGCTGTGGCCCGCCTCGGCAATCGCGGCCGCGCAGGATACCGTCGGAGCGGTGAGCACGGAGGAGGTCACGGTCGTGGCGTCGTTTGCCCGCGGTGCTCGCGAGGCTCCGCCGGCCGGACGCGTCGTGGCCCGATGGGTCGATGGCGCCCCCGCCGCCGTGGAGTCGGTGCACGGCGCGGGCTGCATCCGAACGGTGAACATCCCGGTCCCCTCGGACGGAGACTTGGTTCTCGATCCCCGATTTCAAAGACTCGCCTCCCGACTCGCCGGGCCATGCGGCCCACCGACGCTTTTCACCCCGGTCGATGATTCGCGCCTGGCCGCGCTGGCCGGGACGGAGACGAGCCTGCGCGTGCCGTCGAACGCGATTGGGCGTCCTCGCATGGTTCGATCGCCGCTCACGCCCTGGCTCCTGGCGGGAGCGCTTTTTCTTGGCCTGGGAGAATTGCTGCTGCGGCGTCGGCGCCGGTCCGCGGAATCGAGCGAGGAGCGGTCGTGAGGGTCGCGGTTCGGGTCGAGCGGGCTCGTCGCACTCTCGTGGTCACGCTCCTCGTGTCGGCCCTCGTGAAGGCGGCAACGATCGCGCTGGCGTTGCTCCTGCTGCTGGCCTTCGTGGATCTGGCGGCGCCGCTCCCCTTCGGCACTCGCGCCGCGGCGCTCCCGGGTGCGGTCCTCCTCGGGATTGTTGTCCTGGTTGTGGTCGTCGTTCGCGGTCGCCAGGCCTTCCGGGCGACCCGGGTGGCGCTCTATCTCGAAGAGCGGATCCCCGCGCTGGAGTATGCGCTGGTCACCGCGTTCGGGAGCACCGGGCCTGGGGCGGAAGCCCTGGAGCGCGTGGTGGACCGTGCCGCCCCTGCTGGCGCGCTGCGCGCTCCGGTTACTCGGGCCCTTGTTGTGTCCGGAGCGCTGCTGGCGCTGCCGCTGGTTGGGATGGCCTTGCTTCCGTTGGCCACCCGGGAGCGGGTGCTGCATCCGGTTGCCGGTGACGTGTTCCTGACCGCCAGGCCCCCGGGTCCCGCGGGGAGCCGCCTCGCGACGATTGCGGTCCGGGTAACGCCACCGCTTTACGCACGGCTGCCCGAGCAGCGTTTCGAGGATCCCTCTGCCGTCGCGGGTCTCGTGGGGAGCCGCATCGTGATCCGCGGCAGAGGCGCCGGTCCGGGGGCCGGAGACAGTCTGCGCGCCGGGATCGGCGAGGCGGCCCTTCGCGTCACGGTGGTGGGAGACACCTGGTCCGTTTCCATGCCGATGCCGGACAAGCCGGTCGCCGTTCGGCTCACCGACCGGCACTACACCCGGCTGCTCGCGCTGGAGCCGCTGACGGACCGGCCGCCGGCTGTCACGCTCACCGCACCCGCACGGGACACGACGTACCAGGTGCCCCGGGGACGGCTTGCACTCGCGGGCTCGGCGCGCGACGACATCGGGCTGGCCCGGGCCGAGCTCGAGCTGATGCACACCACCGGCTCGGGAGAGCGCTTCGATATCCGCCGCATCACGCTCGGCGGCGTTTCGCCTGGGGGCGCGAGCACGGCCTCGGTGCGCGCGACCCTCCTGCTCGACACCATGAGGCTCGGCCCGGGAGACGTCCTGCACGTGCGGGTCGTGGCGCGGGACGGCAATGACGCCACCGGCCCGGGCGAGGGCGCGTCCGACACCCGCACCATACGCATCGTCGATCCGGGATCCCGCGACACGATCCAGCTGATTCCCGCGGCGGTCGCCGCGATGGACACCACCATGGTGAGCCAGCGGATGCTCGTGATCCGCGCCGAAACGCTGCTGGTGCACCGCCGCCGCATTGCGGCGCAGGTGTTCCAGGACCGGGCCCGGGCACTGGGGCAGCAACAGGGCATGCTGCGTGAGCGGGTGCAGGCGGTCATCGAGGAGCTGGAGACGGCAGCCCAGGTGGGATTCACCGGCGCGACCGAGGCGTCGGTCATGCTTGGCGAGGCGGTCGCGGCGATGAGGCTGGCCCAGCGCGAGCTGGGCGTG
>JANNGX010000349.1:0-3446 GCA_031404115.1 Gemmatimonadales bacterium
CGAGTCGTCGACCGTCAACACCGTTGCGCCTTCGACCACCAACTCTTGCTCCAACTGGTCCCGCGGTTCATCGTCCTCAAATCCGGAACGCATTCCCCGGGCGGGCGCTGGGACGTCGATCCGGGGGCCGGCGGTACGAGCGCTGGGCCGGCGCACCGTCGCTGCCGCGTCGTCGAGCGAAGCGGATCTTCCGTGCGCCGCGAGCCCTCCCGGACTTCGAGGTCGATTCCCTGCACCGCCACGTGAGTCGCGCCACGCTCCTGGTATATCTTCCGGACGCCTTCCAGTACTACCCTTGCCATGGGGATGTCCTTCGCCGATGCCTTCGATATACCAGTTTCCCCCCGGCTTCCTCTGGGGGGCGGCCACGTCCGCGTATCAGATCGAGGGCTCGCCGCTGGCGGACGGGGCGGGTCCGAACATCTGGCATCGGTTTACCCACACGCCGGGTGCCACCGCGAGCGGGGAAACCGGAGACGTAGCCTGCGACCACTACCGGCGCTACGAGAGCGACGTGCTGCTCATGCGCCGGCTGGGGCTCACCGCCTACCGGTTCAGCATTGGGTGGGCCCGGGTACTCCCCTCCGGCCGCGGGCCGGTCAATCTGCCGGGCCTGTCCTTCTACGACCGGCTGGTGGATCGGCTGCTGGACCAGGGCATTTCCCCGAGCGCGACACTCTACCACTGGGATCTGCCCGCCGCGCTGGACGACCAGGGCGGGTGGCTCAACCGGGACATCGCCGGGTGGTTTGCCGACTACGCCTCGGTCGTGGTGCGACGGCTGGGCGACCGGGTGGCGCTCTGGGCCACGATCAACGAACCGTGGGTGGTGAGCGATGCCGGATACCTGCACGGCACCCACGCCCCGGGCCACGCGAGCCTTCCCGAGGCCGCGGTGGCCAGTCACAACCTGCTCCGTTCCCACGGTGCCGCCATGCAGGCGATCCGCGCCGAAGGAGGCCGCCGGGCGGGGCTGGTGGTGAATCTGGAGCCGAAGTATCCCGCCTCGGACCGGCCGGAGGACCTCGCCGCCACCCGCCGTGCCGATGCCTACATGAATCGGCAATTCCTCGACCCGGTGTTCCTGGGGCGCTACCCCGAGGAACTGGCGGAGGTGCACGGCGCGGGATTTCCGGCATTTCCCGCCGAGGATTTTGCCCTCATCGCGCAGCCGATGGACTTCCTCGGCATCAACTACTACACCCGGAACGTCGTGGCATTCGATCCCGCCGCCGGGCCGCTCCGCGCGGCCCGGGTGCGTCAGGACCGGCACCTCCACACCACGCTCGACTGGGAAGTGTATCCCCCCGCGCTCACCGACGTGCTGCTGTGGGTCCGCAACCGGTACGGCCGCATTCCGCTCTATGTCACCGAGAACGGGGCCGCGTTCGAGGATCCGCCCTCGGCGGAGGGACCCCTGCTCGCGGACCCGCTCCGGGTTGCCTATTTCCGGGATCACCTGCGGGCGGTGCATGAGGCGATGCGGCAGGGAGCGGACATCCGCGGGTACTTTGCGTGGTCGCTCATGGACAATTTCGAGTGGAGCGCGGGGTACTCCAAGCGATTCGGCCTGTACCACGTCAATTTCGGGACCCAGCTCCGCACCCCCAAGGCGAGCGCCCGGTTCTATTCCAGCGTCATCGAATCCCGCGGGGAGGCGCTGGGGCATTGACTCAGGACCCCGCCGAGGGGCGGTAGCGAGGACCGGCGTCGGGGCCCAGCTCCACCGTGACCTGGTGGGTGCCACCGTCACTCCGAAGTTCCACCCGCACGGCGCCGTCGTTAACCCGCACGTCGAGTCCTGCGGCACGCGCCGCGGTGGGACCGGCGGAGCGGGTCACCACGATCTGATAGTGGGTACGCAAATCGGGAAGCCGGTAACGAATTGAAAAACCCGGCCATTCCGCAGGGATGCACGGACACAGCACCAGCGTGCGTCCCTCCTCCAGCGTGAGCCCGAGAATCGATTCGAGCGCCACCCGGAACATCCACCCTGCCGACCCGGTGTACCAGGTCCATCCTCCCCGCCCGAGGTGGGGCGCCACGCCGTAGACGTCCGCCGCCACGACATACGGCTCGGCGCGGTAGATCTCGATCGCGGCCGCCGAATCGCCGTGGCGTACCGGATTGATCAGGTCGAACAGGTGGGCCGCGCGGTGGTGCCGGCCGGCCTCGGCCAGCGCGCGGACGGCCCAGAGCGCGGCGTGGGTATACTGGCCGCCGTTCTCGCGGACGCCCGGGAGATACCCTTTGATGTACCCGGGATCGTGCCGAGTACGGTCGAACGGCGGCGTGAGCAGGCGGATCAGCCCCGCCGGCTGGTCCACCAGGTAGCGATCCATCGCATCCAGGGACTGCGCCGCGCGTTCCGCGGGTGCCGCGCCGGACAGCACGGCCCAGGCCTGGGCCAGTGCGTCGATCCGGCATTCGTCGCTCTGCTTTCCACCCAAAGGAGTGCCGTCGTCGTAGTAGGCGCGACGGTACCACTCGCCGTCCCAGCCGGCCAGGTTGAGCGCACCGTGGAGCTCGGTCCGGTATCGCTGGTAGCGAGCCACTCGAGCCGTATCGCCCCGCGCGCGGCACAGCGGGGTGAAACGCGTGAGGATATCGAACAGGAAGAAGCCCAGCCAGACGCTTTCGCCGCGGCCCAATCGCCCCACCCGGTTCATCCCGTCGTTCCAGTCGCCGGTGCCCATGAGCGGGAGGCCGTGGCTCCCACGGGTCAGCGAGCGGTCGATCGCGCGACAGCAGTGCTGATACACGTCGGCGGGCGCTCCGGCGTTACCCGGCACGAGGAGCGCCTCATCCTCGCCTTCGGCGAGCGGGCGGGCCGTGAGGAATCGGGCCGATTCCTGGAGCACGCTGGTATCGCCCGTGGCGGCCACGTAGGACTCGGTGACGAACGGGAGCCAGAGGAGATCGTCGGAAAACCGGGTCCGGATGCCCCGATCGGACGGCGGATGCCACCAGTGGAGGACGTCGCCCTCGAGGAACTGATGGCCGGCGTGGAGAAGAATCTGTTCCCTGGTGAGGGCGGGCCGGTGGTACAGCAGCGCCGCGGCGTCCTGCAACTGGTCCCTGAACCCGAAGGCGCCGCCGGATTGATAGAGCGCCGACCGGGCCCACATCCGGCAGCTCAGGTTCTGGTAGGTGAGCCACCCGTTCACCATCAGATCCATTGCCGGGGAGGGCGTCTCGATCTGGACGGCGGATAGCAGCGCGTGCCAGAACGCGCAGACCGCATCGAACGCCGCCTGGATGGCCGGGGCGCCGGCGAGGGCGCGGGTGAGTGCCAGCGCCTCCTCGCGGCGTTCGGTTTGACCGAGCAGGAAGATCCACTCGCCGGTGGTGCCGGGGCCGAGGGTGGCGGTCCGCTGGAAGGCGGCGCAGGGATCCAGGCCGGCGCCGCAGCGTCCGTCGAGGGATTCCATGGAGACAAGGCTCTC
>JANNGX010000350.1:0-5050 GCA_031404115.1 Gemmatimonadales bacterium
TACTCCGCGTTCGTCCAGGAGCGATTGCTGCTGGGACCGTGGACGGTGACGCCGGGGCTGCGGCTGGAGCACGTGCGCTACCAGCGGGTCAACCGGCGCCCGGTCCCCGGACATCCCGACGGCGTCCAGGGACGCAGCTCGCTTACACAGGTCGTGCCCGGAATCGGCATGACCCTGGCGGCGTCGGCCGCCACCACCGTGTTCGCGGGACTCCACCGCGGATTCTCCCCGCCCCGGACGGAGGACCTGATCAGCAACTCCACCGGTGGCGTGGTCGAGCTGGGCCCGGAGCTGAGCTGGAATGCCGAGCTCGGGGTCCGCACCCAGCCGTGGTCCGGCCTGTCGCTCGAGGCCACCGCCTTCCGGATGGCGTTCGCCAACCAGATCATCCCGGCGAGCGTCGCGGGCGGCAGCGGCGCCACGCTTACCAGCGCGGGCCGCACGCTCCACCGCGGCTTCGAGCTTTCCGGCCGAGCCGGCACTGCGGGACTCCTCGGATGGCATCACGATGTGTCGCTGCAGGTGGCCTGGACCTGGCTCCCGGTCGCCCGTTTCGAGGGCGAGCGCTATGTGTTTGTGGGACGGAGTGGAAGCGACGTGGCGGGAAAGGTGTACGGAGAACAGAATGCCGGAGGGACGCGCGAGCGGATCCCGGTGAGTGGAAACCGGCTTCCCTACGCGCCGCGCCATCTGCTGACGGCCAGCCTGGGTTGGACCGCGCCGAAGGGGTTCACCCTCGCGGTGGAAGCGGTCCAGGTGAGCGCCCAGTTCGGCGACGCGCTCAACACCAGAGTACTCTCCCCCGATGGGCAGCAGGGCCCGATCCCGGCCGCGACGATCTGGAATGTGGCGGCGAACTACGCGCTGAGAGAGAATACCCGCATCTTCATGACCGTGAAGAATGCGACCGACCGGCTCTTCATCGTGGATCGGACCCGCGGCCTTCTGCCCGGGATTCGGCGCCTGGTGCAGGCGGGGGTAACGCAGACATTCTGACGGCGTGCAGGGCAGATCCTCTCAGGGCACCGCGACGCCGGTCAGATCACAGCAAGGGCTGCATCAGGTACTCCGGGTCCGACATGTGCTGCCTTGGCCGCGCGGGACCCTTGGGCTGCCGGTAGACGTAACGCTCTCCCTTGAAGTTGCGCATCACCACCTCGTTCTCGTCGATGCTCTCGACGTACTCGGGAAGCAGGGGAACCTTACCCCCGCCGCCCGGCGCGTCGATGACGAAGTGGGGATTGGCCAGGCCGCTGGTCCAGCCCCGGAGCGATTTCATGATATTGAGGCCGGTCTCGATCGTGGTGCGGAAATGCTCGCCACCCGCCACCTGGTCAGCCATGTAGATGTAGTAGGGCCGCACCCGCGCCATGAGCAGGCGCTGCATCAGCCGCACCATCACCTCGGGCGTGTCGTTGACGCCCTTGAGGAGAACGGTCTGGCATCCCAGTGGAATCCCGGCATCCGCCAGCATCCCCAACCCCGCGACGGCGCTTGGCGTGAGCTCGTCGGGGTGGTTGAAGTGGGTATTGATAAAGAGGGGGTGGAACTTGCGAAGGGTCTCGCAAAGCTCCGGGGTGATCCGCTCGGGCAGGTGACAGGGCACCCGGCTCCCGATCCGGATGATTTCGAGATGCGGGATGGCGCGCAGCCGGGTGAGGACGGCCTCGAGCCGGCGGTCGGAGAGCATGAGCGGGTCTCCGCCCGACATGATCACGTCGCGGATTTCGGTATGCGCTTCCAGATACTGGAAGGCCGATTCGAACTGCGACATGGGGATTTTTTCGGGATCCCCGACCTTGCGGCGGCGGGTGCAGAACCGGCAGTAGCTGGCGCAGACCGGCGAGACCAGGAAGAGGGCCCGATCGGGATAGCGATGGGTGATGTTGGGCACCGGGCTGTCCCGGTCTTCCGAGAGCGAATCGACGATGCCATCCACGACGTCCAGCTCCTGAATGGTCGGGATGTACTGGCGCCAGATCGGGTCGTCGGGGGACTTGATCAGGTCCACCATCGGGGGCGAGATCCGGAACTCGAAATTGTCGATGGCCTGATTGAGCCGCGCGTGCAACTCGGCCGGGAAATGTTCCGGCCCGAAGCGGTCCGCGAGCGCCTGGATGCTCGTGATGGACCGGCTTTTGAGGAGTTCCTGCCAGGTGCTCATTTGACCTCTGTAGCGAATAGCGAGTAGCGAATAGCGAAGGAGGCCCCTACTCCCGCCTCGCTACTCGCTACTCCCTAGTCGTTTAACATACGTCACCAGATCATCCCCGTCCCCATAATAGTCCGTGATCGTGGCTCCGACGTAATACCCCCGGGCGGCGTAGAAGCCCCGGGTGGGCGCGTAGTCGGGGCGCCCCGCGGTTTCCACGACGATGAGGCGCGCGCTCCCGCTCAGCCGGCGTTCCATCTCGGCCACCAGCCCGCTTCCGACTCCGCGCCCCTGCCAGGCGGCATCGACCACGATCCAGTACAAGTCGAAGGTGCCGACGGTGCAGGGGGTGGGACCCCAGCAGATCCAGCCCACCAATCCGCCTTCGGCGAGGGCGCCCAGGGTCTCGTAGTCGGGATCGCGGCGGCGGCCGTTGCCGGTGGCGGCGTCGAAGACCTCCAGGGCGACGGTGACTTCATCGGGCCGGAACAATGCGGAGGCGCTGGTCATTTCCTGGACCCTGGCGCGATCCGGGGCCTCAAGGGGCCGGTGGGTCAGGCCGGCGACCGCACGGCTCACGCGGCGGGGATGTTCTGAGTCAGCGCCTCGGCGGCACGGGTTTGTTCGGAGCGCTGCACCGCCTCGTCCACCACGCGGAGCAGCAGATCTCCATATTCCCAGCCGCGAGCCTTGGCCATCCGGGCAAGTCCGGCGTCGGTGGAGAGGTCGGGGTTGGGATTGACCTCGAGGACGTAGACCTCCCCCTGCTCGGTGATGCGGAGGTCTACGCGACCATAGCCCTTCGAGCCGGTCAGCGTGTCCCACGCCTGGCGGGCGGCTTGGGTTACCCGGCGGGCGAGCTCAGGCGACAGCTTGGCGGGGCAGACCGGCTGGGTGCCCAGGTCTTCGGCGCTACCGGTGTCCCATTTGGCCGCGTAGGTCACGATGGGCCAGGTGCCGGCCGGCATCCGGTCGAACACGATTTCAGACAGCGGCAGGATGTCCCGGCCCACGAAGCCGACGTTCACTTCGCGCCCGGGCACGTATTCCTGGATCAGGACCTCATCCCACTGCTCGCAGACCTTGGCCAGCCGGTCCCGAAGGGCCTTCCGGGTAGCGCAGACCGAGCCCGAGTCGATGCCGACGCTGGCGTCTTCTCCGGACGGCTTCACGATAACGGGATAGCGCAAGCCGGTGGGCGGCGTAATGCCGCGGGCCAGGACAAACGGGGGCACCGGCACGCCGGCCGCGGCCAGCAGCGTGTTGGCGATGTGTTTGCGATGGCAGATGGTGACCGGCCAGGAGGGGCATCCGGTAAATGGAATCCTGGTGAGCTCCAGGGCGGCGACGGCAAAGTCCTCGTAGCGGGCGTAGCCATTGACGCCCTCACAGAGGTTGAAGATCAAATCCTGGCGCTGGACCCGGCGGAGCCAGCCAACGTCGCCCAGGTGCACGGACAGCAGCGTCGTCTCGTGGCCTGCCCGGCGGAGGCTGGACTGGATCTCGGTGACGTTGGACATGATTGCCGCCACGTCCTTCTGATCCCATTCCTGGCTGCCCCCGTCGAACAGGATTCCGATCTTCACGCCGCGGCCCGCTTGCGATCCAGCGACTTCTTGAGGAGCGACCGCCCGCTGATCCGCCGCCAGGCGATATCCGCCACGGTCTGGATCAGCTCGTCGTAGGTGAGCCCGGCGGCGCGGGCAGCCTTGGGGAAGCAGGAGTTGTCCTGCGGGTTGGGCAGAATACCGGGGAGCGGGTTGAGCTCCACGACCATGGGGCGGCCCGCGGCGTCACAGCGGACGTCCACCCGGCACCAGTCGCGGCAGCCGAGGATCCGGTAGGCGCCGATCGCGGCAGAGCGCACGTCGCGCGCCAGCTCCTTCGACACGTTGGCGGGGCACTCGAAGAGGTCAAGCGGATGCTCGGGCGTGTCCCAGAGCCACTTGGCCTCGTAGCCGTAGATCGGCTTGGCGCCGAGGGGGAGCGCATCCCACCGCATGCCGACCAGCGGAAGGCAGCGAGCCTCCTTGCCGTTCCCCATGATGGCCACCGTGAACTCCTGCCCGGGCAGCCAGCTCTCGATCAGGACCGGCTCCTGGTAGGTGTCGAGCAGGTCTCCCACTTCCTGGACCAGCTTTGCCCGGTTGGTGCAGAGGGACTTCTCGGTGATACCCTTCCCCGATCCCTCGAGCGCCGGCTTGGCAAAGAGCGGGAACGGCAGGTTCACGTTGCGCGCGTCGGCCCGCGTATTGGCCACGATGAAGGGAGCCGTGGGCACCCCGTAGTACGCCATGATCTCCTTGGCCCGGCCCTTATGCAGCGTCAGGGCCAGGCTGAGCGGATCGGAGGCGTGGTAGGGAATCCCCAGGAATTCGCAAATCGAGGGGACATGGCTCTCGCGATTTACCCCATAGAGCCCCTCGGCGATGTTAAACACGAAGTCAGGCTTCGCGTCCAGGAGCGCCTTGGGGAAGTCCTTCCCGGCCTCGAGAGGAATCACCTCTCCCAACGCGGAGAGCGCGTTGGAGACGGCGAGGATCGTCTCGGGCTCATCCCATTCAGCGTAGAGGTCGGGCTGGGCGAGATCGGTGCGAAGGGCGCGATTCGGGGCGACCTTGTCGAGCGCGGGGACGGCGGGATCGCCGGCTTTTTTCTGCGCCGGCAGCACGGGCTTCTGGTTATAGGCGAACCCTATTCGAACCGCCAACGGATCTCCTTGGTGAAATTGAGGCCGGCCCCACACGAGCTTCATCGCACGACCAGTGAACCGCAGTCTCACTAAGGTAAGGAAAACTGCGAGCCTACACAATAGTTTTCAGCATACTTCGTACCGAACTTGGCGCCATCAACCATCGCCGGACACCATTCGGAGCTCAATTCATGTCGAAAACCCGA
>JANNGX010000351.1:0-5443 GCA_031404115.1 Gemmatimonadales bacterium
GTGGCGGTCGAGATCAGCCCGATCGCGCCTTGCGAGGCATTGGCGAAGTGGTCCCAGGTCAGCTCCTCCGGAACCCCGCCGACCCTCTCGAGCGCCTGGTAGATCGGCACCGTGCCGATCGGGACGGCCGAATTGCGCAGAATCCACTCGCGGGTTTCGTGGATGTTCCGGCCGGTCGAGAGGTCCATCACCGTGTCGGCGCCCCAGAGCGTGGCCCAGCGAAGTTTTTCCACCTCGTCGTCGATCGAGCTCTTCACCGCAGAGTTGCCGATGTTGGCGTTGATCTTGACGTGGAGTCCGCGCCCGATAGCCATCGGCTCGAGCTCGGGATGATTGATGTTGGCGGGGATAATGGCGCGGCCCCGGGCCACCTCAGCGCACACGAACTCCGGCGCCAATCCCTCCCGGAGGGCGACGTACTCCATTTCTTCGGTGATTTCGCCGCGGCGGGCAAAGTGGAGCTGGGTGAGGGGGGCGCGAGCGCGGAGAACGGTAGGACGGTAGTTCGGCAGGTGGGCTGGAGGCGCATGCTCTACCGACGTACCGACGTACCGGCCGACCGACTCGACCTCTCTTGCCCTGAGCCACGCCCCCCGCACATCCGGAAGCCCCTCGCGCACATCGAACCCCTCGGGTCCGCTGGTATCGTAGACTCGGAGTGGGGGCTCGCCAGCGGACAGCGCGATTTCCCGCATCGGGACCCGGATCCCGCGGGTTCCTTCCAGATACACTTTGGTGGAGTTGGGGAAGACACCGCGATAGGGTGGGGACAGTGGGGACAGTGAGGACGGAGGGGACGGAGTGCTCGGCGCCGACATGTTGTTGCTCCTCACGGGAATGAGGAGCGCCGGCCGAATGGAATGGTCCCGCACGGCCCGCGCTCCCTACGCCGGTATGAACCGGGTCAGGTTCCAAGGGTGACATCTCAATCACGGCGCTGCCCTGCCATGATGCCCCTGGCGGATGCAGGGAACAATAAGGCGCTAGGACGCAAAGACGCAAAGACGCGAGGAAGCGTCGTTGCATCCTGCGCCCTGGCTCAGCTCCGCGGATTGAGGATCCTCGGTGATCCGCGCCACAATGTCTTCCAGGTGCGCGCGCGTCACCGGATCGCCGGTACGGGCGGCACGAGCTCGCGCCGAGTTCCGAAGTGAGGTCGGTTGGGCCCGGACCAGCGCCCGGATATCCGAAATGCTCGTCAGCACCGACGCATCCCGGCGGGGGAGATCGTGCTCGTCCCGAGCTACGGCCCAGACAGACGGAAAGAGTCCGGAGCGCGGCTCCTCGCTGAAGGGGTCACGGGAGCGGCCCCGCGAACTTCCACTGCGCGGCATGATTCGCGGTGAGCGGCTGTCGGGTAAGTAGCGCGCGCACCATTTCCACCGGCATCGTCCCCGATTGCAGCACCGCGTCGTGGAAGGCGCGGTCCGTCACCCTCCCCCCACGGACCATCTCCTGGTGGAGCGCCCGGAACTGCAGCCCGCCCATCATGTAGGCGATTTGGTACAGCGGCGGATAACTCCCGTTGAACGACCTGCGTACCTCCGCAGTGGCGTTGGCGCGCTCGTGCCCGACCCGGTTCACCAGCAGGTCGATCGCCTCCTGCGGCGTCATGGTGCCCAGGTGGAAGCGCAGGGAGAAGATGATCCGCGCGGCGCGGTGCATCCGCCAGAACAGCATTCCGACCCGATCCTCGGGAGAGCGGGGAAAGCTGGCATCCCAGAGCTGCATTTCCCAATAGAGCGCCCAGCCTTCGGTCCAGAACGGTGTGCTGAACAGATCACGATGGGGCTGGTAGCGGTCGCTCATGAACCACTGGAGATGGTGACCGGGGATCAGCTCGTGCTGC
Source organism: Gemmatimonadales bacterium (assembly GCA_031404115.1). Lineage (GTDB taxonomy): Bacteria > Gemmatimonadota > Gemmatimonadetes > Gemmatimonadales > GWC2-71-9 > JABFSM01. Next base: position 1,850 of record JANNGX010000351.1, read on the forward strand.
ACCGTCGCGCGGGAGAAGTGAATGTTGTTCCCCCGCATGGTCATCATCTTGTCTTCCTGGGCCATCGCGTCGGTGGGGTAGGACACCTGGATCAGGGAACCGCCCAGGAAGAAGGGGCTCACCTTCTGCTGGGCCGGCGACAGCATCTCCATCCACCAGTCGTCCTTGGCCAGCGGTGGAATCGTGACCAGGTTCCGCTGCTCGATGAAGGCCACCGCCTCCCGCGCCAGGTCGCGCACCAGGTCGGTCTGCTTGCCGGGCTCGACGTGCAGCGTCTTCACCTTCTCCATGGCCGCCCGCCAATCGTCGCCCAACCCCATCGCCCGGGACGCTTTGAGCATCTCCGTCTCGCACCAGGCAAACTCCCGCTCGGCCACCTTGACCAGATCCTCGGGACTGTAGGGGATCATCTCGTAGGCCAGATCCTCGACCAGGGCCGCGCGGCCGATCGGATCACCGATGATCGGATCGTCCTCGCCCTCCCGGATCCCGACCACCTTTTCGCGAAGCGACTTGGCGTACTGCTGCAGGCCCGCCGACGCCTTCTCGTAGGGCGCCCTGGCCCACCAGGTGAACATCGGGTCGTAGCCCGAGTAGAAGTCGTACCAGCGCTTCAGCGTTTCGCGCTGACTCAGGACCACGGCGGCGGCGCGATACGCGACAATGCGGGTGGGCCGCCCAGCCGCCGAATCGAGCCCCCGGGCGGCGAGACCCGCCTGCTCGGCCACCTGGGCGACGGTGCGCGCCGCCGATGCCGGGACGACGGTCTCCATCCGGCGCTGCCGCTCGTGGAGATCCATCACCGCCCCTGCGAAGGGGAGGAGCGCCCGCATCTCGCCGAACCGGGCCTCGTCGCGGGACAGCAGCGACAGCTCGTGGCCCAACCGGTTCTTGAGGAGGAGGTAGTCCACCTTCCCATCCTGGCTCAGCTTGTCGAACTCCACCTCACCGAGCCGGCGCTGCCAGGCGGCGTAGAATCCGCGAAGGGCCTCGAGCTGTCCCGGTGAATAGTCCACCGGCCAGCGGCGGCTGAGATCGCGCGCATCGAGGGCCACTCGCTCCACCACGGTGCGCAGCTCGCTGGCGGGCCGGTGGAGCAGGCTGGCCAATGGGGGCACATACGCCGCGGCGCGGGACGGTTCCTGGCCGGCCGCCCCGGCGGGCGCGATGCCGGTCCAGGCAAAGACGATGAGCAGTGTACGTCTCGGGCGTCGCAACACGAAGGCCTCCGGAGTCACGGTGGGGTTGGAAGCCTCAATCTACTATTTCCTGAAGGGACGTTCGATGTGGAGCCGTGCCGCAGGCGCTCGCGCCAGCGGGAAGCGGGTCTCACAATGTTGCGTGGGGCCCGGCACGTCGCCGACCTGATAGATTCCCACCCGTCCTTCGAGCAAGGAATTGCATGGCGGCCTCCGCCGCGTCCATCGCGTCGCTCTGGGCGAGGCTGCACCGCCTCCCCGCCGGCACCTGGCTGTTCAGCCGGTTGCTCGGGTTCATGGTGCCCTACACCGGCACGATCGGGGCGCATGTTCGCGAGCTCACGCCGGGCCGTGCCCGCGTGACATTGCGGGACCGCCGCAAGGTGCGCCAGCACCTGGGGTCGGTGCACGCCGTGGCCCTCGTCAATCTGGGCGAGGTAACCAGCGGGCTCGCGATGCTGATGGCGCTCCCACCCGGCGTGCGGGGCATCGTGACCCGTCTCTCGGCGGAGTATTTCAAGAAGGCCCGTGGCACGCTGACCGCCGAGGCACGGGTAACGGCGCCGGACGTGCCGGGACCCACTGAGCATACGGTCGAGGCGCTGATTACCGACTCTGCGGGCGAGGCGGTGTGCCGGGTCCAGGCGGTGTGGCGCCTCGATCAAGTAACGGGCCGCAATGCCTGATACCACGCTGACCCGCCACGCCGGCATCGAGGTGCCGCTCATCTGCGGCGCCATGTATCCGTGCAGCAATCCGGAGCTGGTCGCCGCGGTGTCGGACGCCGGCGGCCTCGGTATCGTCCAGCCCATTTCGCTCACGTACGTTCACGGCCACAAGTTTCGCGAGGGTCTCCAGCTCATCAAACGGCTCACCGACAAACCGGTTGGCATGAACGCGCTCATCGAGGCGTCCTCCCGGCAGTACCATGAGCGTATGGTGGAGTGGGTGAGCATTGCGCTGGAGGAGGGCATCCGCTTCTTCGTGACGTCACTGGGTAACCCGCGCTGGGTGTGTGAGCGGGTCCATGCCGCGGGCGGTCATGTCTATCACGACGTCACCGAGCGGAAGTGGGCGCTCAAGGGCCGTGACGCCGGCGCGGACGGCCTGATTTTGGTGAATCGCCGCGCCGGCGGACACGCCGGGCCCAAGAGCGCCGAAACGCTTTACGGCGAGCTCGCCGATCTGGGGCTGCCGCTGGTGTGTGCCGGCGGAATCGGCGATGCGCCAGACTTTGTCGCGGCGCTCCGCATGGGGTACGCCGGCGTCCAAATGGGCACGCGCTTCATTGCCACGACGGAATGCCGGGCCAGCGCGGTCTACAAGCAGGCCATCCTCGACGCCGGCGAAGACGACATCGTGCTGAGCGAGCGAATCACCGGCGTGCCGGTGGCGGTGATCAACACTCCGTATATCCAGCGGATGGGTCTCAAGGCCGGCTGGTTCGCGCGGTGGATGCTCCGGGGCCACAAGACCAAGCACTGGATGCGGATGTTCTACGGCCTCAAGTCGATCTGGCAGCTCAAGCGCTCGTCCCTGGATGAGTCGGGAATAAAAGACTACTGGCAGGCCGGCAGGAGTGTGTCGGGAATCTCGAGTATCGAGCCGGCCGGCGACATCGTGCGACGATTCCGCGATGCCACGCTCACGGCTGCTTCGCTCCCCGCCGGGTCCAGATGACCACCACGCACGATGCCTCAGTCAGGCCGAACTCCGCCGGCCACTCTCCAGGCGACCGGTAGATTTCGACCGCTTCGACGTCGTCCGGGTTCAGATTCTCGATGTCGAACACCTCGCTCAGCATCCCGATCCGGAATCGCTTCGCAAGGGGGGTGTCGGAGCCGTCGACCAGCAATCCGTCGACGTAAATGGCCGGCCGCTCGGCTTTGCGCGGGCAGCTCAGCGTCTGCTTCCCGTTTTTGTTCACCTGGTGCTTGAGGCCGTGGCGCACCAGAATGCTGGCGAGCCGGAATGTTCCGGGGTTTCCGAGCTCCTCCCGGGTGATCAGCGCCGAGGCCGGGGCGCCGTTCCGCCGCATCCGTTCGCGGAGCTCGGTGAGGAAGCGCTCCGCCGGCGGGGTCGGAATCCTGGCCGTGGTCCTGAGCTCGGGGAGCCGCTGGGCGGAGTCGATCGTCGCGACCGGCTCCGCATCGGGACCCGGCGCCACCAGGGTCAGCCAGCGAAAGCGGCCCTCACCGACGTCGACCGAACCGGCCGGATCGGCGCCCCGCTTTGCGCCCACCCGCAGGATGACGGAAATTCGTGGCGGCAGGTCGAAAAACGACCAGAGTCCCGCGGCGTTGGTGATCGTGGCTTCGTCACGTTTGATAAACCCGGTGGCGCCGGCCGCGCTGAACCATTCCGCCCGCACGTAGACGCCCACGCCCGAGCGGCC
>JANNGX010000352.1:0-5871 GCA_031404115.1 Gemmatimonadales bacterium
CGTTGGGCAGGTAGGTGAGATTGCCCACCATGATGTTCGACTGCACCGAGCCCGGCCGATGGACCAGAATGAGGTCGGTTTTGGCCCGCACCGGCGGCGCCTTGAATACCGGGGCCGTGGGCGGAGCGCCCACCCAACCGCGAAAAGTCTTGAGCGCCAGTGCGCGTACTTCGGGCAGAGTCACGTCACCGGCCACTACCAGCAGCGCCCCGGCGGGCCGAAGTCGCGCGCGCTGAAAGGCCACCAGATCCGCGCGCGTCGCGGCTTTGATGCTGGCAGGATTGGGGCTTCGTCCGTAAGGATTCTGTCCGTACAGGGTACGCTGGAAAATCCGGCCGGCGATGGCTTCCGGCTGGCTCAGGGCAATCTGGAGCCCGGAGAGGGTCTGGGTCCTGAGCAGCTCCACTTCCGTTCCGGAGAACATCGGGCGGATGGCCGCGTCGCCGATGAGCTCCATGGCCAGGGGCAGGCTGGTCTTGAGTACGGTGGAGCTGATCGACAGGAAATCGGAGCCCGCACCAGCGCTCAGCGACCCTCCGGCCCCTTCGATGGCCTCCGAGATCTGCTCCGCGGTCCGGGTGCCGGCGCCTTTGGTAAGCAGCCCCGCCACCATCTCGGCGAGCCCTTCCTTGCCGGCGGGGTCGAAGATCGATCCGGCCGCGAAGGAGAGCGACAGCGACACGATCGGCTGCTTATGGCTCTCGACCACGAGGATGCGAAGGCCGTTCGGCAGCACTGCTTCCTGAAAGGGAGGGAACGGCGCCGGGGTCAGCGGTCCGGGCGCGGGCGGAGTCTTGGGGTAGTCCTGCGCCGCGAGCGGTGTCGCCAGTACAACGAGCGCGAGCGCCGCAGCGCCGCAGCGTCGGAGCGCGTTCATTGTCCGGCCCCCGGCGTGATGAGGATTACCAATGCGTTCTCCGGGCGGAAATAGGTCCCGGCGACTCGCTTGATATCTGCGGCGGTTACCGCCAGAAAGCGGCGCCAGTTGGTGTTCACCGCCTCGGCGTTCCCGAGGAACAGGCTGGCCGTCTGAATGGCCTCGGCCTTGGCCAGGGTCTGTTGTTGCTGGGTGATGAGTTGGGTGCGGTAGCCGTTCTTGGCCTTGGTGAGCTCGGCTTCGGAAACACCCTCGCGCACCACCCGTGCAAACTCCTCGCTCAGGCCCTTTTCCAGTGAGTCGGGCGTGATCCCCTGATTGGCGATGCCGAGCGCCAGCAAGACGCCAGGGCCCCGGCGCGGGCCGGCAGGATTGGCGAGGACGATGGCCCCCTGGGCCAGCTTCTTGTCCCGCACGACCGTCTTGTTGATCCGCGAGCTTTCTCCCTGGCCCAGGATGGTGCTCAGCAACTCGATGGCAGGCATGTCCGCGCTCTGGTACTCCGGCAGCCGGTACGCCACCAGCACCCCGGGCAGGCTGGCCTTGGCGTCGGGCCAGGTGCGCCTGATGGTGCCGGGGCTGAACTTGCTCTGGCACACCACGGGGGGCGGCTCCGCGCCCCGGGGAATACCGCCGAAGTACTGCTGGATCAGCGCCTTTGTCTGCTCCGTGTCGAAGTCGCCGACTACGGTCAGGGTTGCGTTGTTGGGGGCATAATAGAGGTCGAAAAATGACTTCACGTCCGGCACCCGGGCGGCGTTCAAATCGTCCATTGAGCCGATGATCGAGTGGGAGTAGGGGAAGCAGGTCGCCGAGTCGGCGAGGGCGTACATCCCCTCGAAAATCGCGCCGGTGTAGGGCTGGTTGTCGACCCGGAGCCGTCGCTCTTCCTTGACTGCTTCGCGCTGGTTTGCGAACGTCGAATCGGTAATCGCCAGAGAGCGCATCCGGTCGGCTTCGAGCCAGAGCCCCAGGTTGAGCCGATTGGAGGGCAGGGACTGGTAGTAGTTGGTGCGGTCTTCGGAGGTACTTCCGTTGTTCTCTCCTCCGGCCCTCTCGACGAGCTGGAAGTGCTCGGCCTTCTTCACGTTGGCCGAACCCTGGAACATCATGTGCTCAAACAGGTGGGCAAACCCGGTGCGGGATCGCGACTCGTTGCGGGAGCCGACATTGTACCACACGTCGACCGTTACCACCTGGGTCGATCGGTCCGGGGCAAGTATCACCTTGAGCCCGTTCGGCAGGGAATAGGAGTCCAGCGCGATCCGGGCGGGTTCCTGCGCCGGCAGACCTCCTGAAGTACCCGCGAGAATCGCGAGACCGGTCAGGACGGTGCGCCGGAAGTGAGCGGGCATGGGAAGCATCCTCATCGTGGGGGCGGACAAAACTAGCCGACTCGCAACCTCTCCGGGTAGTTCCCGCAGAGCGCATCTACTCCCATGGCGGCCAGCGCCCGCGCCAGGCCGGAATCATTGATGGTCCAGGCGATGACCTCACCGCCCTTGCGGTGAATCGCGGCGACGAGCTCCGCGTCGATGAGGCTCCCCTCCTGCCAGAGCGCCGTGGCGCCCGCGCCTAGCATCGGACCAGCGGGGTCCACCGGGTAGGAAGTGGAGAGCACCCCTCGACGGAGCCCGGTCCTTACCCCCCCCAATCGGGCGACGATCCGGTGGTCGAAACTGTGTACCGAACAGCGCTCCGGTGCGGGGGCAGCGTCGATGACCTCGAGCAGGGCGTCATCCCAGCACGCCGGAAGCGCCTTCACCTCGATCCACACCTCGGCCCCGGCCACCACCTCGAGCGCTTCGCCGAGAGTTGGCGCCGGCTCCCCATTGGAGAGTTGGGTATCCCGGACCGCGGCCAGGGATGCCGAGGCAATGGCCCCCAGCCCCGGGATCAGGGGATTGTGGTGAACGATCAGCGCCCCGTCGCGTGTCGCGTGGATGTCGAGCTCGACCCCGTCGGCTCCCCTGCGCAACGCGTCCCGGAAGGCATCCAGGGAATTCTCGAGCTGATAGCCCGAGGCCCCCCGATGGGCCAGAATCCGCGGCTGGGAAGCGCTCAGTTTTCACCCACTGAATGGCGCATCTTGAGAACTGACGGGAGATGTGGAGACGTAAGAGCCTGAAAGAGAGAGAGTTGACTATTTTATCAACAATGGTGGAAACTGTCGACGGGACTCGCTCCTGATGCTTGTGGAGACGAGGCCTGGAACCGGGCAGGGGCCAGGCACGCCGGGTTTCCCGGACTCCAAGTTAACGGAGGTACCGCCAGTGCGTCCTGTGATTGACCGATGCGCGCATTGAGCGAAGACACTCCCAGGTCCGACGTCGCGCTCGTTGCTGCCTATCGGTTGGGAGACCAGGCGGCAGCAGCGGAGTTGGTGACTCGGCATGGCGCGGCCCTCGGCCGGTATCTCTATGCCGCAGGCGCGGCGGTAGCGGACGTGGAGGACCTGGTCCAAGAGGCGTTTTTCCGGGCCTTCCGGGCCCTGGATACCTGGCGCGGTGAGGCGAGTTTCCGGGGATGGCTGTTCCGAATCGGGTCGAATCTCAGAAAAGATCAATACCGGAAGAACGCCGGCCGGGTGCATTTGTCCATCCAGGATCATGACGTTGCGGATCATTCGGACCCTCTGGGTGAGGCCGGGGCCTCGGAAATGGAGTATCGGCTTCAGAAGGGACTGCTTGGGCTTTCCCGGCTGCAACGGGAAGTGTTTCTCCTACGGGCTCAGCAGGGCATGGACTACGAGGAGATTTGTCGTGTCCTCGGTACGACGCCGGGAGCTGCCCGGGTGCACTACCATCATGCGGTCAAACGACTCAAGGAACTGATGCAATGAGTACTGCTCACATCGTGGCCGACCGGCTGGCCGGATCGGCTGGCCGGACCGCCTGGTCGGAGGCGGAAGCCGCGCACCTGGCTAGCTGCGCCGACTGCCGGCTTGAGTTGGAGCTCGTGGCCGTGGCGCGCCGCCTCGGTACGGTCCCCCTCGCGGGGTTCGATCCGAAACGGGTCGCGACCGGGGTGCTCCTCCGGCTTGCCACCGCGCCCGCCGAATTGCCCGCTCGGGCGGTTCGTCATCCGGTGCGCTGGCTGGCAGCCCTGGCTGCCGCTGCCGCCGTGATGCTCGTGGTGAGCCGCCGGGCTCCGAGCGGACCGGCAGACTTGTCCGATCGCGGTCATGGCGGGGCGCTGGTCGTGAGCGTTCTCCACGAGCTGGACGGGCTGAGCGAGCCGCAACTCGAGGAGATGCTGCAGAGCATGCCACCTGCCATCCGGGCGCTCGATCACGTGGAAATGGCACCGCTCAGCGATCTCAATGCCACCGACCTGGAGCGGGTGCTCCGGTCCATGGAGGAACCATGAAACTCGTCGGGGTACTCGTTGCGGCGTTCTGCCTTCACGGTCCGACGCTGGTCGCGCAGGATACGCTCAACGATCCGGTCCGGACCGAGCGGCTCCGGCAGCTGATCGAAGTGCGCTTCGGTGATCGCCTCAAGGAGGAGCTGGGGCTCACCGCCGACCAGACAACCCGGCTGCGCGTGGTGCTCGCCGGTCTCGCGGCGCGGCGGCGGGGGATGGAGCAGGAGGAGCGCGGTATGCGGCGGGCCCTCGCCACGCAGCTACGGCCCGGCGTTGCCGCAAACGCCGATAGCGTGGCCAGACTGGTGGATGCGCTGACCGGTCACCGTGTCGCGTATGCCCAGACCTTCAGGGACGAAATGCGCGAGCTGGCCGGCATCCTGAGCCCGGTGCAGCGCGGCCAGTATCTGCTGCTCCGAGACCGGCTGATGCAACGCGCACTCGATCTCCAGCAGGGCAGGGCCCAGCAACCGCTACCGCCCCGGGGCGCGCGCCGCCGGCCCTGACCCTCGGCCCCGCACCGGTGGGCCCTCGTTCGTTTCGCCGCGTTATACTTGAGACCGGCCCGAGTGGCGGAATGGCAGACGCAGCGGACTCAAAATCCGCCGGGGGCAACCCCGTGCGAGTTCGACTCTCGCCTCGGGCACTGCCGCGTCGTCTTGCGTTCTCTTTTCAGGTTGGTCGCGTTAGGTTCCCGATCGCCCCCGTGTCCTTGCATCCGAACCCTCGTTTCGGACTTCCATGCCGTTCGAGACCCAGGTCGTGCAGGCCGCTCCCGAGGCCCACGCTACTCCACTTCTCATCCTCGTAGTTCCGCAAGGGGCGCTGCCGGCGTCGCTCGCCGCGCTGGACCATGCGAGCGGTGGAGCCTTGGCGAGGTGCTACGCCGCGGGCGATTTCCGCGGGAAGAAGGATGAGACCGCACTGCTCTATCCCGACGGTCCGCGGTCGCGCCTGCTGCTCGTAGGCATCGGTGCTCCAGGCACTGCAACCCGCGGCGCCATTCGGCGCGCCGCCTCGGTGGGCGCCAAACGGGCCCGCGCTGTCGGCGTGCCGGAAGCGTCAGTATTTGTCAGCCCGGAGGCTCAGGGCGACGCGTCGGGCGCGGACGTCGGTCAGATGGTGGGGGAGGGCGCCGCGCAGGGGGCCTGGCAGTTCGTTTCCATGAAACAACCTCCGGAAGACAAGAAGGCCGATCTCACCAGGATTTCGCTGCTCGCCCCGGCCGGCACGGACGCCGTACGTCAGGGACACCAGATCGGTGCGGCCATCGGCGCCGGGCATGTGCTGTCTCGGGAGCTGCAGGTGCTTCCGGGCAATCACTGCCCGCCTCGACGGGTTGCCGACGCGGCCATGGATATTGCGGCGCGGCACGGCCACGCGATCACGGTTCTCGACAAGGCGGCAATCGTGAAGGAGGGGATGGGAGCCCTGCTAGCCATCGCCCAGGGCAGCGCGGAAGATCCGCGGTTCATCGCCATCGAGTACCAGGGCGCCGAGGGAGCCCCGGTTGTCTTGATCGGCAAGGGAGTGACCTTCGACAGCGGGGGCATCTCGATCAAGCCGGCGGCGGGCATGGAGGACATGAAGTACCTCGACTGCGACCACCTGTTTCCCACGCAGACGAC
>JANNGX010000353.1:0-7134 GCA_031404115.1 Gemmatimonadales bacterium
ATCCCCTCCAGCGGGAACCGGTGGGTGACCACCGGGAGCGGGTCGAGCTGGCCGGTCCGGAGGAACCGCGCCATCTGCTGCCAGGTGGTGTACATCTTCCGTCCCGTCACGCCATAGAGCGTGAGCCCCTTGAAGATCACGTCGCGGGCAAAATCGACTTCGGTCGTCCGGCTTGGGGTGCCCAGCAGATTGACCCGGCCCCCGAGCCGCGCGGCCGCGAAGGCCTGACTGTGGCCGGCCGGGTGGCCGCTCATTTCGCACACCAGATCCACGCCGTCACCGCCGGTCAGTTCCCGGACCCGGGCCAGCACGTCGTCCCGGCCGGGGTTGAGGATGACGTCGGCTCCCATCTTCGTTGCGAGCGAAAGCCGCATGTCATTGAAGTCGCTCGCGATCACCAGTGACGCGCCCGCCGCTTTCGCGACCCCGCAGGCAAAGCACCCGATCGGCCCGCAGCCGAGCACCAGCACCGTGCTTCCCGGCACCTCACCGCCTTCGAGCACGGTATGCACGGCGTTGCCCATCGGGTCCATGATCGCGCCGATGTCCATCGGAATACCGTCGAGCTTCATCACGTTGGAAGCGGGCATCGCGATGTAGTCGGCGAATGCGCCGTCCCGGTCCACGCCGATGATCCTGGTACGGCTGCACAGGTGGGCATGTCCGGTGCGGCACTGGAGGCAGTGGCCGCATACGATGTGGCCTTCCGCGGTGACTTTGTCGCCGAGTGCCAGCAGGCCTTCCGCCGCCGGCTCCGCGCCGAGCGCCGCGATCTCACCGGCAAACTCGTGGCCGATCACCACCGGCGGCTTGAGCCGTCCGCTGGCCCAGGCGTCCCACTCCCAGATATGCAGGTCGGTCCCGCAGACGCCGGCGGCGTGGACCCGGATCAGCACGTCGCTGGGTCCGCACGCCGGAGTCGGCACCTCCCGGAGCTCCATTCCAGCGCCGGGACGGGTTTTTACCAGTGCGCGCACGAATACCTACGGGGAGAGAGGGCGGACAAATATATCACGCCCGCCACAGGGACTTCCTGAACGGGTTCCCGATGTCCCGCTGCGGGGGAGGGGCGGATCAGGCCGGGGCCGTGCTGAGCGCCGCCGCCTCGACTCGCACCGCGCTGATCTTGAACTCAGCGATCTTGGCGTACGGGTCCAGCGCAGGATTCGTGAGGAGATTGGCCGCGGCCTCGCGATAATGCATCGGGATGAACACCTGTCCCGGCGCCTGGCGGTTCGAGATGCGCACGCCGATCAGCACGCTGCCGCGGCGGGAGGTCACCCGCACGGTGTCGCCCTCCGCGACCCCGAGTGCTGCGGCATCCGCGGCACAAATCTCCACCACCGGCACCGGCTCGCGCGAGTCGAGGCCTTCCGACCGCCGCGTCATGGTGCCGGTGTGCCAGTGGTACATCTGGCGGCCGGTGTTCAGGAAGAAGGGGTACTCGGGGCTGGGTAGCTCGCCCGGCGGCAGGAACTCCACCGGGACCAGCAGCGCCCGTCCGTCCGCCGTCGGAAACGTGTCGTCGAAGAGGAACGCCGTGCCTTTCGAGTCGGGCGTCAGCACCGGATACTGCAACGAGCCCTCCCGCTTGAGCTTGGCGTACGACACCCCGTGCCAGTTTGGCGTCACCCGCGCGATCTCGTCCATCACCTCGGCGGGCGAATCGAACGGCGTGGGCAGACCCAGCCGGCGGGAGAGATCCACCAGGATGTCGAGATCCTGGCGCGCCTCACCCGGAGTCGGTACCGCGGCGCTGGCGAGCTGGATGTGCCGATCGGTGTTCGCGAACGTTCCTTCCTTTTCCGCGAACGACGAGGCCGGCAATACCACGTCGGCCCACCGGGCCGTCTCGGTGAGGAACAGGTCCTGGACCGCCAGGAACTCCAGCGTCCGGATCCATTCCTCCGCCTTGGCCACATTGGGATCGGAGAGCACGGGATTTTCACCCATCACGAACATGCCGCGGACCGGGCTCCCGGCCTTCACGACTTCGGTGACCATCAGCCCGTTGTCGAGCGAGAGCGCGGTCTCAGGCACACCCCACGCGGCAGCGTATTCGGCACGGTTGGCCGGGTCGGTGACTGGACGATAGTCGGTATAGGCGAAAGGAATCGCCCCCATGTCGCTGGCGCCCTGCACGTTGTTCTGGCCCCGGATCGGAATCATCGCCGCGCCCCAGCGGCCGATCATTCCGCAGGAGAGCAGGAGGTTGAGCAGACTGGTCACGATGTCGGTGCCGGTGGCATGCTGGGTCAGGCCCATGGCCCAGAGCGTCGACGTGTTGGGCCCCCGGGCATAGAGTTCGGCGGCGCGGCGGATGAGATCGCGCGGAATGCCGGTAATCTTCTCCGCCACCTCCAGCGTGTAGGGCGCGACCGCTTGGGCCACCCCGTCGAATCCCCGGGTGCGCGCGCGGACGAACGTCTCGTCGATCAGCCCGGCCGAGATGATGTGCGCCAGCATCCCGTTGTAGAGGGCGACGTCGGTGCCCGGCAGCATTTGGAGGTGGATGTCGGCCAGTCCCGCAAGCTCGGTGGTGCGGACATCCGCCACGATCATCGTGGCTCCCTTGGCCTTGGCTCGCTTGATCAGGGCGCCGAACACCGGGTGGCTCTCGGTCGTGTTCGCGCCGGCGATGAAGATGACGTCGCAGGCCTCTTCGATTTCGCGCATCGAACCCGACGCCGCCGCCGTAGCGAGCGACCGGTTCATCGCCGCGACCGAGGTCGAGTGGCAGAGCCGGGTGCAATGGTCGACGTTGTTGGTACCCAGGCCGGCCCGCACCATCCGCATCAGGACGTAGTTCTCCTCGTTGCTGCATTTCGCGGAGGAAAACGCCGCCAGCGCGGGGGGACCGAGCGTATTGCGGATGCGCAGCAGCTCCTGCGCGGTGAGGCTCATCGCCTCGTCCCAGGTGGCGTGGCGAAACTGCTCATACCACTCGGGCGGTGTGGCGTTGCGATCGCGCACGTCGCCGTCCGCCAGGACCGGCATGCCGGTTTGCGGCGCCTTGCCGGCTTGCCGCTTGGGAGGCCTGGGCTTTCGTCCCCGGCCTTCCTCGGCCACCGTGGGCCAGTCGCCGGTCCGGTAACGCGGTGACTCTCCGGTCCAGCACCACGCTCCGCCCCGCTGCTCCCAACCCTTCCGGATCAGCGGCACGGTGAGCCGGTCGCGATGCTGGGGAAAGTCGTATCCGAACCGGCCTTTGACGCAGGTGGAGCCCTGATTCGGGGTGCGCTCCTCGATCCAGGGCGAGGTCACCCGGACCACCTCATTGCCCTTGGTCTGGATGTCGATCTGGCACCCGACGCCACAATACGGGCAGACGGAGCGAACGGTGCGGTCCGGGCGCTGGATTTGATCGGCGGTGAAGCGCTTCCGGGGCATCACCTCGAAGATGGCACCGGTGGGGCAGACCCGGACGCACTCGCCGCACCAGGTGCAGCCCGCGTGGTCGGGATCGCCGTCCCCGCCCACGATGATCTCGGTGTGCACCCCGCGCTCGGCCACGTCGAGCACCCCGACTTCCTGGATGTCTTCGCAGGCCCGCACGCAGCGGGTGCACAGCACGCAGAGCGACATGTCGTGACTGATCATCACGTCGCCGGGGCGGGTATCGCCGCCCCGGAGCGGCAGCTCGCGCGACGCGGTGCCGGTCACCCCGTAGCGGGTGACGTATTGCTCAAACTCGTTCCGGGGCTGTTCGCGACCGCCGTTATCGAGATGGTCGCCCGGATAGCGCTCGAGCAGGAAACGAAGGACGCTCTTCCGGTTTTCCACCGCCGCGGCCGACTCGGTTTCGACCACCATGTCGGGGACCGCTGGAGCGCCGCACGACGGCACCAGCTTGGGAGATCCCTGGACGGAGACCAGGCAAATGCGGCAGTTGGCGACGTTGGGGAGCTTCGGATACCAGCAGAGGGTCGGGATGTCGATTCCCCGGGCCCGGGCGGCGTCGAGAATCGTCGCGCCGGGCTCGAACGGGACTACCACTCCATTCAGGGTGAAGCTCGGCATTCAGGGCTCGAAAGCTCAGGGAGACCGGCCGGTTCGAGGATACGACCCCCGCGCGGCTCGGCGCAAGCTCCCGGGTCCGCGTCCTCACTCCAGGCGTAGGCCCAGAACGGAGCGCCCGACCGTCTCGGCGTTCCGGTACGAATGATGATGCCTCGGGGTTCTCTCTTGTCGAGCGCGATCGCTGGTGCGGCCATGGTTCTCCTCCGATGAGCAGGAGACGAATGACCATCCCACGAGCGCACCATCTGGTACGTTACGGATGTTTCAGGCGAATGAAGCCTGGGATACAGCCGGCGGTATCGGACGGGACACCAGGACGCCTGGTGCGTTGTCCCGCTTGGTGCCTTTCCGCTGGGTCCGGACCTGAAGGGGAATCCGTTCCCAGTCCGGATACAACGAGAGCCAGGTTTCCGCCGGGCCACCGGTGTTACCCGGAAGAACCGCATGGATGCCGCCGGGAACGGTGACGTCCTGAAGGTGAGCCATGAGGGCCATGCGCCGTGGTGAGGGCAAGGCCGCCAGGGTGGCTCCGTCGATCACCACCAGGTGGAGGGGAGCGAGTGGGGGAAACCAGATGCCCAGCATGGCCACGTAAGCTTCGAAATTCCCGGTGAGCGACTCCGCCGCCATCCGGGTCTCGATCCGGGTGCAGGTGGCATTGTCTCCCACCAGACAGGTGACCCGGACCTCGTGCGCCGCGAGCAGGTACAGCGCGGCCTCGACCCCGCCACCCACCACCAGCGCGTGGTCCCCGGGTTCCAGCCGGGGCAGGATCGCCGAGACGGCATTGTGGCGTTCCAGCCCCCAGTGCGTGGGTGACTGCTGGGCCTGGCGGAGCTTGGCGAACTTCAGCCGCCACTTGGCAAACGAGGGGATGCGCAATCGCTTCTCGATCATCTTGTCGACCGTATCCGTCATGACCACTTCCGTCAGGAAGTATTGGCCGGTGGTGGCATCCTCGATCTCGGTGGCGGCCTCGTTGCCCAAGCGGAGCAAGTCTTCCCTCGCGAGGGAATTCTTGTAGTCCTCGATCCGCTGAAGCTTGTATTCGTGGTAGCGCTGCTTGGTGGAGAGGACAGGGCGGGCCCGCCGGGTCCGGGCGGACTCGGTTCGTGAGTCGAACTGGGCGGCCGTGAGCATCGTACCTAAATTAAGGCAGGAGCATGGTTTAGTCACCCCTCTGCCCGCAAAACCACCCCTTTCAGGTACCCGGTCTCGGGAATAGTGACCACCTCCGGGTGGTCCACCCCCTGGCCCAGGTGCTCCACCACGGTCAGCATCCGGCCGCTATCGCGCGCCGCCTCGCCGATCATCTCCAGAAATTCGGGGCGGCGAACGTGGAACGAACAGGAGGCGGAGAACAGCGTGCCGCCCGGGGCGAGCAGTCGCATCGCGCGAAGATTGATCTCGCGGTATCCGGTCAGCGCCTGGGCAGCGGCGCCCTTCGATTTCGCGAAGGCGGGGGGATCGACCACGATCGTGTCGAATCGAATCTTGGCACGCGCCATGGCGCGAAGCGCCTCGAAGGCATCCCCCTCCTGCCACCGGATATTGTGCAGGCCGTTCAACTCGGCGTTCCGGGCCCCCCGGCCCAGCGCGTCGGCGCTGGTGTCGAGCGCCACCACCTCGGCGGACCGTCGGGCGAGATGCAGTGCAAACGAGCCGTGATAGGCAAAGCAGTCGAGGGCACTGCCCCCTCGAGTCGCAAGCTCGCCGGCCCGGATGCGGTTGGGGCGCTGATCGAGGAACGCGCCGGTCTTCTGGCCGACCCATGGCGCCGCCAGGTAGCGTACCGGGCCTTCCCGGACTTCGACCTCTTCGGGAACCTCGCCGTGCACCAGTTCGACCTTTTCCGGGAGCCCTTCGTGGCGCCGTACCGCCACATCGTTCCGGAGCAGCACACCCGCCGGCGTCAGGACGCGAACCAGCGCGTCGAGGATGGCGCCGCGCATCGTCTCGAGTCCCGCCGACAGCAGCTGGGCCACCACCCAGCGGTCGTAGCGGTCCACGACGAGTGAAGGCAGGCCATCGCCCTCGCCATGGACGACTCGGAATGCGGTGGCGTCGATCCCGTCGCGGCGCGCAAGCGCGCGGCCGAGCCGCTCGACCCACCACTCGGTGTCGACCGGGCGATCGGTGCGCTCCAGCAGGCGAAGCCGGATCTCCGAGCGCGGTGAGCAGAGCGCCTGGCCGATGAATTTGCCGCGGGGATCCTCCACCCGCGTCAGCCCCGGCGCGTCGGGCGCGCTCGAGACATCGCTCGCGTAGATCCATGGGTGCCCGCGGACCCACCGGTCGGCGCCCCGGCGCGTGACGACCGCGGGGGAGTTCCGTGATAAGATTGGGTCCATGAACGACAATCTAGCGGCCCAGCTCCGGCTCATGCTGGTGACCGACGACCGGCTGCTCCTCGGACGCGATCTCGTGGATACCTGCGCGGAAGCGGTGCAGGGCGGGGTCACCTGCGTGCAGCTGCGGCTCAAACAGGTTCCGCCTCGCGAACTGATCGAAGCGGCGCGGGCGCTCATCACGGCGGTCCCGGTGCCGGTCGTGATCAACGACCGCCTGGATGTGGCCCTCGCGGCCGGTGCAGCCGGGGTTCACCTTGGGCCCGACGACCTGCCGGTGTCCCTGGCGCGCCGAATGGTTCCGGCGGGGTTCTGGATCGGCGCGTCGGTCGGCAATCCGTTCGAGGCCGACCTGGGCCGGACCGCCGACTACTGGGGTATCGGACCCTGGCACGCCACCGACACCAAGCCGGATGCGGGCGCGCCTCTGGGCCGCGGGGAATTTCGGGCGCTCTGTGCGCTGGGGCTGGGCATTCCCTGCATCGCGATCGGCGGAATCCTGCCGGCGGACCTGCCCGCCGTCTTCGAGGAGGGTGGATGCGGTGTGGCGGTGGTGAGCGGGATCCTGGGCGCCACCGATCCGCGAAGCGCCGCACGCAGGTACCGGTTACCGGTTACCGGTCCCCGGTCACCATAGTAGCGTCGGCTCGGTTGATGCGACGACCTGTTCCTTGCTCCAGCCGGGCAGCAGTTCTGCCACCTTCAGGCCCTCCGGTTCTACATCCATGACGCAGCGCTCGGTGATGATCCGGTGCACGCACCGCTC
>JANNGX010000354.1:0-11793 GCA_031404115.1 Gemmatimonadales bacterium
GTTCGCGCAAAGTGCGGCGATCTCTTCGCCTGCCGAGGCGCAACTCACGCTCGCTGGCGCCCTGCGACAAGCCGATCATTCAGCCTTCGGCAACCGCGCCGCCGCAGCGACCGGGGCCGAAAAAGGCCCCGTGATGGTCAGATCGAAGGCGATCGAGGAGTGCACGGGCGCCCCCTCGCCCGCCGCCGCATCGTAGGCGCGCACCGCCCACCAGAGATAGTTCACCAGCCCGCGGTGGTGAATCATGGCGCCCTTCGGCCGGCCGGTGGAGCCCGAGGTGTAGATCACGTAGGCAAGGCCATCGGGCGTGGCGCGCTCGGTTTGCCGCGCTGCCGGCGCGCCGGTGCCGGCGCCCCGGGGCCAGGCGCTCTCGTCAAGCACCACCGCGGTGGCCCCGGAATGGGGAAGCATCGTCGCCAGGGCGGGCTCGGTCAGCACCAGCGCTGCGCGCGAATCTTCCAACATCCACGCGATCCGTTCTGCGGGGTAGGCGGGGTCGATGGGGACGTATGCGGCCCCGGTCCGGAGGATCGCGAGGAGCGCTGGCACCAGCTGAGGCCCGCGCTGCAGACAGACGCCGACCAGCGCGCCTGGACCAATGCGCTGCGACTCCAGCCACGCGGCCAGCCGGTCGGCGCGGCAATCGAGCTCGGCGAAGCTGATCCGCGCCGTGCCCGCCTCGACCGCCACCCGGTCCGGATGCTCCGCGACGACCCGGCGGAACAGCTCCGAAAAGGTGGCCGCACGCGGGTATTCCGCCGCCGTGTCGTTCCACTCGACCAGCAGCCGGCGGCGCTCGGCGTCCGGCAGCAGGGGCAGCCGGGACACCGGACACCCGGGATCGGTCGCGATCGACTCGAGCAGTGTGACATACCGAGCGAGCAGACGATCCGCCGTGTCGGCGTCGAAGAGGTCGGTGTTGAAATCAAGGGTGGCCCGGAGGCCCCCCGAGGTATCGCCACCGAAGAGGAAGAGGGTGAGGTCGAAGGGCGCGGAGTCTTTCGCGGAGCGGAAGGGCTCCACCGCGAGTCCCGGGAGCGCGAAGTCGGTTCCCATCCCATCGAGGAGCTGAAAGCCGGCCTGGAAGATCGGGCTTCGCGAGCGGTCCGCCGCGGGTGCCACCGCCTCGGCCACCCGGTCGAATGGGACGTCCTGGTTCTCCAGCGCGCCCAGCGAGGCATCCCGCACTCGGCCGAGGAGCTCGCGGAAGGTCGGCTCGCCTGCCAGGTCCGTCCGGATTGCGAGGGTGTTCAGGAAGAGACCGATCAGCGGCTCCAGCTCATGGCGCTGCCGCCCCGAGGTGATCACGCCCACGATCACGTCGTCCTGCGCGGCGTGGCGGTGCAGGAGCACCTGAAACACCGCGAGAAAGGTCATGAATGGAGTGGCCCCCTCACGGCGGCCCAGCTCGCGGATCGCCTCGGCCAGGGGCACCGGGATCGCCACGCTCCGCCGCGCGCCACGGAACGACTGGAGCGCCGGACGGGGCCGGTCCGCAGGGAGGTCGAGAATCGGAAGCGGACCCGCCAGCCGCTCCCGCCACCAGGCCAGCTGCCGCTGCATCCGGCTGCTCTCCGCCTGTTTCCGCTGCCAAACCGCGAAATCGGGATACTGAAGCGGTAGGGCGGGGAGGTCGGGAGTCTCGCCGCGCGCGAGCGCGATATAGCAGCGCTCCAGCTCGGCGAACAGAAGTCCCATCGACACGCCGTCGGCCGCGATGTGATGCACCACGATGGCCAGGATCCATTCCGACTCCTCCAGCCGAAACAGCGAGGCCCGGAGGAGCGGACCCTTCGCAAGATCGAACGGCCGGTTCACCATCTCCTGGTACGCCGCGGCGGCTGCCTCCTCGCGCTCCGCGGTGGGGCGGGCCCGCAGGTCGGTGACCGGCAGCACCATACGCTCGTGCGCCCGAACCACCTGTACCGGGGCCTCGCCTTCCAGGCGGAACACCGTTCGCAGCGATTCGTGCCGATCCACCACCCGGTCGAGCGCAGCCTCGAGCGCCGCGGGATCGAGGGCCCCGCGAAGCTTGTACGCGGCCGGCATGGTGTACACGGCGGCGCCGGGGTTGATCTGGTCGAGCACCCAGAACCGCTGTTGCTGGAACGAGCAGGGGAAGACGTGTACGCCAGTAACGATGGCGGTCATGGGCGGCTCCCTTCCGGGCGCCGGAAGGCCTCCCGCGACACCGCGACCAGCCCTTCGTCTTCGTCCTCAGTGGGCGCGGCGAGTCGCTCCACGATCGCGGTGGCCAGGTCGGCTACTGTGGCGCCGCGGAGAAGCTCGATCAGGGTCAGGGTGACGCCAGTCTCGGCGCGAATGCGGCCGAGAATGCGCATGGCCTGCAGCGAATGCCCGCCGAGGTCGATGAAGCTCTCGTCCACCCCGACCCGGTCGAGATGGAGTACCTCTGCCCAGATGGCCGCGATGGCGCGCTGCTCCGGAGTCCGGGCGGGCGCCATCGCGCGGGTGCGGCGGAGGAGGGCGGGAGGCCGGAGGGCCTTGCGATCGAGCTTTCCGCTCGGACCCAACGGCAGCGCCGGAAGGCGGACGAAGCTGGTTGGCACCATGTAGTCCGGGAGGCGCTCCGCGAGGAAGTCGCGAAGGACCATCAGGTCGGCCTCGTTCAGTGCGTCGGGCTGGGGATGATGCACGTAGTCGCGCCAGGGCCGCGGGGCGGCGTCGAGGCCCTCGTATCGACCCGCCACTCCGGCCCGCTCCCGCTGCCGAAACACCGCATCGAAAGTTCCCAGGGGCGATCCCTCACGCCAGAGCAAATCTACAGCGTACCGGGGATCCAGCGTCGCCAGCTCGTCGGGCTCGAATCCCTCCTCGGGTTCCGCAACCAATGCGGCGAGCAAAATTGCCGCGGTGTCGGAATCCGAGGCCTCGGCCAGGAGCACCCCGAGGCGGGTGTCCCGGGAGAGTCGGCGGTCCCGGCACCCGGTGAGCACCAGCTCTTCGGGCCGGTCCGCCAGCAGGGCGCGGACCTCGGCCAGTCCGGTCGGCGCCGCCAGCCGGAGACCGGCCCTGGCCCCGGCCCCGGCCTCGACCGGTGCGGTACGGAGCACCACGTCGTAACGGAACTTCGACAGCTCGTTCCGGAACTGGGCGAACTTGGGACGGATCTCAACGTGCGCCACGGCGGGGGAATAGGCGCGGAAGGCGTGGAAGAAGGCCGGGTCCACGATCAGCTCGGTTTCCTGGCCGAGGTGATAGCGGACTCGCTCGCGGAGCTCGGACGCGGTTTCGGTGGGCGGCGCTTGGAACAGCGCCACCGACGTGTGCAGCGTCTCGAGGAGCGGGAGGCTTCGGATATCGCCGAGGAAGATGGCGCCCCCGGGCCGCAGCAGTGGCACCGCGTGTTCCAGCACAGTCACCAGATATTCGGCCGAGGGGAAATATTGGGCCACCGAATTGATCACGATGGTGTCGAATTCCCCGGGCCCGAACCCGTCCAGCTGATCCGCGGCGCCCTCGGCGAGCGTCACTTGGGGGAGTCCGGCAAAGGCCGGCGTCGCCCGGATCGAATCGAGCGCCGCGCGAGACACGTCGAGGCCGGCGTATCGCTCGCACTCGGGCGCGATCCGAAAGAGGAGCAAACCGGTGCCGCAACCGATCTCGAGCACTCGCCGGGGTGAGAGTTCGCGAATCCGCTCGCAGGTTCGCTCCACCCACTCCTGCATCTCTTCCGCGGGGATGGGGCTCAGCGTGTAGCTGCTCACCCAGCCCCGGATGTTGAACTCGCCCGCTTCCCCTCCCGTCGCCGCGGTCTCCGGCTGGGCGTAGGCCTGATCGAACACTTCGGCCCACTTCTCCACCGTCTCCGCCACCACATCAGTGCCCAGGGAGATCGCGTCCTCGGTGACCACGTATCCGACCAGCAGCCCGTCTCCGGCGGCATCCTGGTGCACCTGCACCGCGGCGTCCTTGATGCGTGGGTGCTGCATCAGCGAGGCCTCGATCTCACCAAGCTCGATGCGGAAACCGCGAAGCTTGACCTGGAAGTCGAGCCGGCCCAGGAACTCGATGTTGCCGTCGGGCAGATAGCGGGCGCGGTCGCCGGTGCGGTAGAGCCGCGCGTCCGGCCCGGTCGCGAAGGGATCCGCCACGAACCGCTCTGCCGTCAGGTCCGGGCGCTTCCAGTACCCCAGTCCTACCTGCACGCCGCCCAGAAACAGCTCGCCCGGCACGCCGACGGGCACCGGCTCGCCGCGGGGGTCGAGGATGTACGTGGTGGTATTCGCGATCGGTCGTCCGATGGGCACGACCGAACGGGGGTACGTCACGTCGCACGCCCACCAGGTCACGTCCACCGCGGCCTCGGTGGGGCCGTACAGATTGTGGAGCCGGGCCGGAAGCGTCTGGGTCCAGTGCCGCAGGATCTCGAGCGGCAGCGCTTCCCCGCTGCACATTACGTCGCGGAGCGTCCGGCATGAGGCGGCGGTGGGCTCGGCAAGAAAGGCGCGCAGCATCGAGGGGACGAAGTGAAGGATCGTCACCCGCTCCCGGTTGATGAGACCGGTGAGATACGACGGATCCCGATGACCCCCGGGACGTGCCAGCACCAGCCTGGCCCCCGTCATGAGCGGCCAGAAAAATTCCCACACCGACACGTCGAAGCTGAACGGTGTCTTCTGCAGGACGGTGTCCGCGCCGGTGAGCCCGAACGCGACCTGCATCCAGAGCAGACGGTTGACGATTCCGCGGTGCGCGTTCAGCGCGCCCTTCGGGCGTCCGGTCGAGCCGGAGGTGTAGATCATGTACGCGGCATCGCCGGCACCCGCGGTCAGCGGCGGAGGCGTCCGTGGCTCGTTCACCGCCTCCTCCCCATCGAGACAGAGCTGGATGGCGGTGCCCTGGGGCAAACTGGTCAGCAGTCGGCGCTGGGTCAGCAGCACCGGCACCGCGGCGTCCTCGAGCATGAAGGCGAGCCGCTCCCGGGGATATTCGGGGTCGAGGGGGACGTAGGTCCCGCCCGCCTTGAGAACGCCGAGGAGTCCCACCACGAGCTCCAGTGAGCGCTCCGCACAGAGTCCCACCTGCACGCCGGTCGTGACGCCGAGCCCGCGGAGCCGGTGGGCCAGCTGATTGGCCCGGGCGTGGAGCTCGGCGTAGCTGAGCGCGGCCCCCTCGAACCGGATCGCCTCTGCGGCTGGCGTGCGCGCAGCTTGCCGGTCCAGCAGCTCCGTGAGGGTCACGTCCGCGGGATATGGCACCGCCGTCGCGTTCCAGTCCGTCACCACCTGGCGCCGCTCCCGCGCCGTGAGCAGCGGGAGCCGTTCCACGGCCGTCTCCGGCGCGCCGACCGCCCCGCGCAACAGCGTCTCGAGGTGCCCGATCAGCCGGTCGATCGTGGTCCCCTCGAACAGGTCGGTACGGTACTCGATCGTGCCCTCGAGCCCTTCGTCGGTTTCCCGGACCGCCAGCGCGATCTCGAATTTGGCCGTGCCGAAATCCACCGGAATGGCCGTCGCCGTAAGCCCGTCCAGCGCGGGCGGGGCAAGGGCGCTAGCCACCAGCTGATAGTTCACCTGGATCAGCGGCACGTTGCCGGAGCGCCCGTCCTTCTGCAGCTCCAGCGCGAGCTTCTCGATCGGCACGTCCTGGTGGGCGAAGGACCCGAGACAGGCCTCCCGGACCGCCCCAAGCAGTTCGTGGAACGACCTGGCGGGATCAAATCGGGTTCGCAACGCCACGACGTTGGGGAAGTACCCGATCAGATCGTCGAGCTCCGGCGTGCTGCGTGAAGACACCGGCGACCCCACCACGATGTCGTCCTGGCCGGTGTAGCGGTGCAGCAGGGCTACATACCCCGCCAGCACCGTCATGTAGAGGGTGGCGTCGCCCCCGCGCCCCAGCTGCTTGAGGCCGGCGAGCAGGTCCGCGTCCCAGCGGAACCGGACCCTCGCTCCCTCAAACGCCGGCAGGCCCGAGCGGGGGTAGTCGGTGCTCAGGTCGAGCGTCGGCGCGCTGCGCAACCGGTCCCGCCAGTAGTCCAGCTGGTCGGTCAGCACGCCGCCGGCCAGCGCGGCGCGCTGCCAGATGGCATAGTCGCCATACTGAACGGGAAGCGTTGCGACCTTCGGCTGCGTGCCCCGGCGGAAGGCGCTGTACAGGGCCCCCAGTTCCCGCTGCAGCACCCCGCTCGACCATTCGTCGAACACGACGTGGTGGGTCATTACCAGGAGCTGATGCTCCTCGTCTCCGTGACGGAGCAGCGTGGCGCGCAGGAGGAGGTCGACCCCTAAATCGAACCGCCGCCGCATGTGCTCGGCGATTATCCGGTCGGCCGCTGCCGCGCGCTCCGGGGCCGGCGTGCGGCGCAGATCACACAGCTCCAGGGGCACCGGCTGCGGCGGTCCCACGCGCTGTTCCGGATCCCGCGCACCCTCGGAAAGGACAAAGCTGGTGCGGAGCGCCTCGTGCCGCGAGACAATCGCATCCAGCGCCTGGCGCAGCGCCTCGGTGTCCAGCGCGCCCGTGAGCCGCAGCAGCAGCGGCACGTTGTAGGCGGCCAGATCCGGTACGGTTCGGTCCAGCAGCCAGAGCAGTTCCTGGGCCCAGGTCAGCGGCACCGCCGCGCCGACCGGCCGCACGGCCGGACCAGTAAGCCCTGCCTGCCCGTTCCCCGAGGCGGCGGCCTCACCCACCACCCGGGCCAGGTCCGCCACCGTGGGCGATTCGAAGATGGCGGCCCAGGAGAGCCGCACGCCGAACTCCCGGTTGATCCGCGCCATCGCCCGCATGGCGAGCAGGGAGTGGCCGCCCACGTCGAAGAAGTTGTCTCGCCGCCCGATGCCTTCCCGGGTGAGCACTGCGGAAAGGATCCCGGCCACCGTGCGCTCGAGGGGGGAAGCCGGCGCCTCCGTCGTTCCAACTGGGGCCGCGACCACGGGAGCCGGTAGCCGGTGCCGGTCGATCTTGCCGTTGGGGGTGAGCGGCAGGTGCGCGAGCACAACGACCGCCGAGGGCAGCATGAAATCCGGCAGCACGCCGCGCAGCCCTGCGCGGAGCCGTTGGAGGTCGGCGTCGGCCCCGGGGTCCGGAACCACGTAGGCCACCAGGCGGGAATCGCCGGGAAGGTCCTCCCGCAGAAGCACGGCGCAGCCGCGAATGCCGGGGAGCGAGGCAACCGCGGTTTCGATTTCGCCGAGCTCGACCCGGTAACCGCGGACCTTCACCTGATCGTCGATCCGTCCGGAAAACTCCAGCTCACCCAGGGGGAGTAGCCGGACCCGGTCCCCGGTCCGGTAAAGCCTGCGGGGTCCGTCGCCCGCGGGATCCGCGGTTACAAAGCGCTCCGCCGTGAGGTCGGCGCGGTTGAGGTATCCCCGCGCGAGGCCGGGGCCCCCGACGACCAGCTCGCCGGGGACCCCCACCGGCGCGAGCCCGCCACGGGGATCGAGCACGTAGATCTCGGTGTTCGAGATCGGCCGCCCAATCGTGACGCGGCGTACCGGCTCGTCCGGACCGAGAGAAAAACCGCTGCACCAGACGGTTGCCTCGGTCGGTCCGTACTCGTTGACGAAGGTGGCGTGCGGCAGCACGGCCCGATGGTGCTGGAGCAGCGGCTCGGGACACGCCTCGCCGGCCACGATCACCGTACGAAGCGAGGCAAGCGCCGACGGATCTCCCTCGGAGAGCAGGAGCCCGTACACCGAGGGGAGTTGCAGGAGGTGGGTCACCCGCTCCCGGCGGATCAGGCCGCACAACGCGGGCACGTCGAGCTGGGTTCCTTCCGGTGGAATGACCAGCGTGCCCCCCCGGCACAGCGTCCAGAAGATTCCCGCGACCGAACTGTCGAAGCTGTACGAGGAAAGCAGGAGATAGCGGCCGGGAGCCTCGCCGAAGAATCGATCCCGCGCGTAGGTCGAGTGAAGCAGGTTCGCGTGGGTAACCGCGACTCCCTTCGGCCGGCCGGTTGAGCCGGAGGTATAGATGACATACGCGAGGTTTTCGGGCGTGACCCGCGGAGCGACCCCGACCCCCGCAGCCTCCGGTAGCTCCTCGAGCACGATGACCCGGGTTATCCCCGCAGGGACGCGGTCGCGGCACCGGTGGACGGTGACGACGGGGCCCAGCCCGGCATCCTCCGCCATGAAGGCCAGCCGGTCGGTGGGATACGACGGATCGAGAGGGACGTAGGCGCCACCCGCGCGGAGGATGCCGAGAATCCCCACCGCCAGATCCACCGAGCGGTCCACGCACAGGCCCACCGTGGTCTCCGGGGCAACGCCCATCTCGCGGAGTACGGCGGACAGCCGGTCACTCGCGGCGAGCAGCTCCCCGTAGGTCAGCGTACGGTCGCCCGAGGTCACGGCCGGGGCGTTCGGCTGCCGGGCGCTCTGCTCGGCGATTTGCTCGTGCACGCAACGATTGTCGGGATAGGCGTACCGCTCGCCGCGGGCGGCGGCCACAATCGCATGGTGCTCGGCCGGATCCAGGAGCGGGAGCGTGCCCACTGCGCGGTCGGGCCCGAGGCAGGCAGCCTCCAGCAGGCGCTCGTAGTGGCTCAGCAGACGGTCCACCGTGGCCGCGTCGAACAGGTCGGTGCGGTACTGCGCCACGACCTCGATGCCGCGGGGTCCTTCCTCCACGGACACGGCCAGGTCGGTGAGCGCCGCTCCGACGTCGAGCTCGATGGGCTCGGCGAACACTGCCCCGAATCGGGGAACTTCGCCATCCGGCTGCTGCGCCACGAAGATCACGTTGAAGAGGGGGCTGGTACTGCCCCGGGCGCCCCGGAGGTCCCCAGCCAGCGTGCTGAACGGCAGATCCTGGTGCTCATACGCCCCAAGACAGGTCTCCCGGACGCGGGCGAGGAGATCCACGAACGGCAGGCCCTCTTCGACTGCGGTGCGCAGCACCAGCGTGTTCAGGAAGAACCCGATCAGCCCCTCCGTCTCCGGCCGGTTCCGGCCGCTGATCGGAGAGCCAAGTACGACATCCTCCTGCGCGGTGTAGCGGTGCAGGAGGGCTGTGAAACCCGCGAGCAACACCATGAAGGGGGTCGTCTCGGTGCGCCGGCCGAGCGCCGCAACAGCCTCGCGGAGGGTCGAGGGCAGCTGCCGCCGCCGGGTTGCGCCCTCGAAGGCGTGCCTTGCGGGGCGAGCCCGGTCGACTGGCAGCTCGAGCAGCGGCGGGGCACCTTCGAGGCGGGCCAGCCAGTAGCCCTCGAGCTGGTCCAACCGGCGCCGCTCTGCTTCGCTCCGCTGCCACGCCGCGAAGTCACCATACTGAATGGGCAGATCGGCCAGCTCCGCCGATGTATCGCCCGCCTCGGCGCCGTATAGCGCCGCGAGATCCGTGAACAGCACGCCCTTTGACCAGCCGTCGGAGACGATGTGGTGAGTCACCAGGACGAGTGCATGGTCGTCCTGCCCCAACCGGGCCAGCGCGCCGCGGAGGAGAAGGTCCCGGCCCAGGTCGAACGGGCGCCGAGTCGAGTGCCCGATCAGCTCGTCTACCGCGCCCCGCCGGGCTGCTTCAGTCATGTGGCCGAAGTCGTGGAATGCCACCAGCACCGGTCGCGGTGGAATCACCTGCTGGAGCGGCTCTCCGCGGTCCACGAGAAATACCGTTCGCAGCGCCTCATGCCGACTGACCAGCCGGTCGAGCGCGCGCAGCAGCCCGGCGGTGTCGAGCGGTCCGCGCAGCCGCAGCGCGCGCGGGACGTTGTATGCCGTGAGGCCCGGTGTAGCCTGGTCCAGCAGCCAGAGCAGCTCCTGCCCGTGCGACAGGGGGGCGCGCTCCCGATCGGGGCGGCGCGGAATGTCCTCCTCCCGGTCCACCGGAATGCGGTTCTGGAGCCGCTCGAGCAGGGCCTCGCGGCCGGTCCGCCGCTCGGCGCTCACGGTGCGGGGCTCCCCTGCGACGGCTGCGTGGCCGCTTCCAGCTCCAACCGTTCCGCCAGTTCGGCGACGGTGGGGTGCTCGAACAGGGCGCGGAGCGGGAGCCTGACGCCGAAGGCCTTGGCAATCCGCCCCAGGAGCCTGATGGCCAGCAGCGAATGGCCGCCCAGCGCGAAGAAGTTCTCCTCTCGTCCCACCACGTCCCGCTTCAGCACCTCCGCCCAGAGTTTGGCAAGCTCCTGCTCCACCGGGTTCTCCGGGACCAGGACCGCGGCCAGCTCCGCGACGGTCGGGTGTTCGAACAACGTGCGCACCGGGAGCCGGACACCAAACTGCCTGGCAATCTTGCCCAGCAGGCGGATGGCCAGCAGGGAGTGTCCGCCCAGGGCGAAGAAGTTGTCGCCCCGGCCCACCGTCTCCCGCTTCAAGACCTCGGCCCAGAGCGTGGCGAGTTGCCGCTCCGTGGTGCTCTCCGGGGTCGGGCCGGCGGCGGAGGGGGTCACCGGGCCGTGTGCGGGCAGCGCCGCGCGATTCACTTTGCCGTTGGCGGTGAGCGGGAGCATCGCCAGCCGCACCCAGTGGCTGGGCACCATGTAATCGGGCAGCGCGGTCTCGACGTGGGCGATGAGCGTCGCGTCCGGCACCGGCGCGTGCTCCACCACATAGCCCACCAGCAGCTCCCCGGCGAGCGCCACCACCGCATGCCGCACCATCGGGTGCCGAGTTAGCATCGCCTCGATCTCGCCCAGCTCCACGCGGTGCCCCCGCACCTTGATCTGGGTATCGAGGCGGCCGAGGAACTCCAGATCGCCGGTGGGCAGCCGGCGCACTCGGTCGCCAGTGCGGTATCGGCGCTCGCCATCCTGCGGCACGAAGCGCTCGGCGGTCAGGTCCTCGCGGCCCAGGTAGCCGCGCGCCACGCCCGCACCGCCCAGCCAAAGCTCGCCCGGCACCCCCACGGGCACGGGCTGCTGGTGCGCGTCGAGCAGATGGGCAGTCACGTTCGGAAGCGGGAGACCGATAGGCACCGTGGCCGGCGCCCAGGACGCGACGTCGCGCTGGCCCGGCTCGAACGTCGTGGCGCCCACGGTGGTCTCGGTGGGGCCGTAGTGATTGAGCACCCGGCAGGTTCCCCGCGCCCGCACCGCCTCGACCAGACTCCAGGGGCACGCTTCGCCTCCCAGCACCAGCCATCGGCGCGGCAAATGTTCCGGCGCGAAGTCCGGGCCGGCCAGCGCCTGGAGGTGGCTGGGCGTGATCTTGAGCAGATCGAGCGGGTGCTGGGTGACGTAGGCCTGGAACCGCCCTGCGTCCAGCACTACCTCGGCGGGCAGCACGTGCAGGGTGCCGCCCGAAGCCAGCGCGGGAAAGACGCTGGTATGGCCCAGGTCGGCGGCGAGCGTGCTGACTGTGCCGCAGTGCCACGACGCCTCGGCGTTGGTGAGGTCCAGCCCCAGCCGGTGCGCGATGGCGCGGGTGTAGTGGACCAGATTGCCGTGGGTGACGGCGACGCCCTTGGGCACCCCGGTCGAGCCCGACGTGAAGAGCACATAGGCGAGGTGCGCCGGCGTTGCGGCGCAGGGCGGGGGTGTGGCTGAGTAACCCGCCAGCGTCGCCGCGTCGGCGTCGAGGGCCACGACCGTAATTCCCTGGGGCAGCAACACGCGGTGCGCCTCCTGCGTGACCACCACCCGGACCCCACTGGCGACGAGCTGCTGCTGGAGCCGTGCTGCCGGCAGATCGGGCAGAAGGGGGACATAGGCCCCGCCGCTCCAGAGAATGCCCACCATGCCGCCCACCAGGTCGGCCGAGCGCTCCAGGCAGAGCCCGACGGCCACGTCGGGACCGACGCCCTGGGCCTGAAGGGCATGGGCGAGCTGGCCGGCGCGGCGGCTGAGCTCGGCCCACGACAGGGTGACCGGGCCCGCGACGATGG
>JANNGX010000355.1:0-9717 GCA_031404115.1 Gemmatimonadales bacterium
AACCAAGGGGGCCGCCATGAGAGCGACCCCCATGCATCGTTCCCGAAGCCTGCTCAATTGCGCGAAAGACGCAATCGGCATCCCGTAAGTATAACACCCCCATGCCGAAACCTCAAGACAGGCGGCTCGTGCCCCGGTGTCAGCCCCCGGCGAGCCGACTCGGCGATGTGAGCACCAGGCCAGCCAGCGCGAGCCCGGCAAGAACGGCGTACACCGGAAATCGACCGGTCGAAAAAAGGAGGACGGCACCGATCAGCGCGCCGACCTCCAGGAGTCCCCACACCAGCAACGCCTGTCCGGAATGATCGCCCCACCATTGCTCGGCCTGGTGGCTATGCCCGTCCCCGAAGCGCTGCCGCTGCCGGTAGGCGAAGATCAGCGCGCCGAGCCCGGCAACGAACACCATCCAATCGAATCGCCCGACCCCATAGCTCATCGAGCCCAGGCTCTTCCGGACGACCAGCGCTCCCACGGTGACGATGATTGTGCTGGCGAAGATCCCGGCGTACACGACTCGGGCGGCGGATGCAGGCGCGCGTGGAGCGGAAGGCACTAGGGGTGAGCTTCGGGAACCGGAGCGGGAACGGGGGCGGGAGGTTCGCGGTCATCGCCGCCGAGCTGCCCCACGGCGTCCATGCTGTCGATCGGAAGAATGACGCCCTCCGCACCGAGCAGGCGGAGCAGCTTCCATTGTTCCTGCCGCGCCGCATGGACTCGGCGACCGTTGTACATGAGCGAGATCAGCAGCACGCCCTCGGTGCGTCCCAGGTAGCCGGACAGCGTGGCCACATCGCCCAGCGTACCGGTCTTGGCGCGGACGACACCGGGACCGGGCAGGCCCTTGGCCAGCTTCCGGAGGGTGCCGGTGCCGTTGGCCGGCAGGAGCTGTGGGAACCCGCGGCCGCCGGGGGACGAGGGAAAGCGGGCAAGATAGGACACGAACGCCATCGGCGAGGCGCGATCGTCGTGGGAGAGTCCGCTGCCGTCGACCAGATGCACGCTGGCGAAGTCTCCGGTGATCTCCCGGACGTGCGAGGTCAGCCGGTCGGCGGGACGGTCTTCTCCGCCGGCCCAGCGAAGCAGCAGCTCCGCGCCGATGTTGAGGCTGCGCCGGTTCACCTCGCTCGCAATGGAATCGAAGGGCTCCGAGGAGACTTCCGCCAGCGTGGTGGGCGCGGTCGCTGAGGTGGCCGCGGCGAGGCCGCTGGCTCGCTGCCACTCGATGCCGGCCTGGCGCAGCGCGCGGGCCCAGGTCGCCTCGAGCATAACCCGGGGATCCGCGACGGGCGTGGAGAACCGGCGCGGGCGGGCGCGGATACCGATGACGCCCGACACCACGTAGCGCCCGCCGGCCACCAGCGAGTAACGCAGCCGGGTGCGCTTGCCGCTCGAGGTCTTCGCGGTGATCGACACCAATTCGCCCACACCGGACGGCGACTCACCAACCAGTACCGCCTTCTGGCCCACCCGGGCCGCGGGAGCGATCGAAAAGCTCAGCACGTTTTCGTTGAGAGTGAGCTGACCGATCATCGGCGCGAAAATCCGGCCCCGGTGGCGCGGACTCCAGGCCGCCGGATACGCCGCCCCCGCCGATCCCGAGGCGGTGACCACCACCAGCGGCCCGACCAGGCGCCGAACACCCGCATCGCGCAGCTTCAGCGCGAGATCCCCGAGGCTGGGACCGCCGTGGGCGGCGCGCTCCAGCGTGGGATCGCCGTTCAGCTCGAGGGCCCAGGTGCCCATCCAGGTGCCCGATCCTTCATCCACACGGCCGAGGCCCAGCACCCGGGTGCGCTTCCGGGCATCGCTGCCAAGGACGCTCCGGGCATAACCGGTGGTGAACAGTTTGACCGTCGAGGCCGGAATCATTGGCCGGGTTGGTTGAACTCCCCAGATCAACTGGCCGTCCTGCCCCGCCACCGCGATCCCCCATGCACCGGGTGCTGCCCGGCTGGCGTGCGAAAACCAGGCATTGAGCTGCTCGGTGAGCGCGCGCGAGGGCGCCGCCGTGACTGCCTGAGCCCGCAACCCTGCGGGCAATCCGGCAGCAGCGACGACGACGAAAATGGCAGAACGAAAACGGGCCAGAACCATCAGGGAGCCATCCTTCGAGACGAGGCGGCCGGGAGACCGTCCCCTCCGAAACAATTAGGGTTTGATCATCGACTTGGCAATAGTCATCAGCTGCATGTTGCTTGTACCCTCATAAATCGTGCCAATCTTGGCATCCCGATAGTACTTCTCGGCGGGATACTCCTTCGAGTAACCGTAGCCGCCGAACTGCTCGAGGGAATTCGAGGTAATCCGGTCGGCAACCTGGGAGCTGAAGAGTTTGGCCATGGCGGCCTCGCTGGTGAACGGTTTGCCGCTGTCCTTGAGCCGCGCGGCGTTGTACACCATGAGCCGCGCTGCCTCGAGATCGGTGCGCATCTGCGCCAGCTGGAACTGCACCGCCTGGAATTCGGCAATCGGTTTGCCGAACTGCTTCCGTTCCTTGACATAGGCCAGCGCCGCTTCGAGCGCGCCCTGCGAGATACCCACCATCTGGGCGCCGATCCCGATGCGGCCCTCGTTCAGCGTTTCGATCGAGATCTTGTAGCCGAGGCCGACCGGGCCCAGCACGTTCGCCTCAGGAACCTTGCACCCTTCGAGAATCAGCTCGCAGGTGCTGGAGGCGCGGATGCCGAGCTTGTCCTCCTTCTTGCCGAGCGAAAACCCCTCGAAGTCGCGCTCGACAAGGAAGGCGGTGATGCCCTTGTACCCCTTCGAGAAGTCGGTATTCGCGAAGATGATGAAGATCCCCGCCTCCGCCGCATTCGTGATCCAGAACTTCCGCCCGGTGAGCTCCCAGTGGTCGCCCTGCTTCTCGGCCCGGGTCTGCAGGCCGAAGGCATCGCTGCCGGAGTTAGGCTCCGAGAGGGCAAAGGCGCCCAGGAGCCCGGTGGTCATCCGCGGAAAGAGCCGCGCCTTCTGCTCCTCACTGGCCCAGCGAAGCAGGCAGTTGTTCACCAGGGTGTTGTGCACGTCGACATAAATCGCAGCCGACGCGTCGACGCGGGCCAGCTCCTCGATGGCCAGCATGGCCAGGAAAATCGTCGCACCCGAGCCGCCCCAGATGTCCGGCACTTCCACGCCCATCAGCCCCAGTTCGAAGAATTTCTCGATGAGGTCGGGACGGAACTTGGCGGCCTCGTCCATTGCCTTGACGTGGGGCCCGACCTCGCCCTCGGCAAACTCGCGAACCGTCCTGCGGAAAAGGTCTTCCTCTTCCGTCAGAATGGTCAGTGCGGGGACGGCGGTCAGGAGTTGTGACATCGGACCTCTCGGTGATGAGCTATCGCAGTTCGAAGATACTCCGGGTAAAGGTTCTCCATCAACATTGGTGCCGCGTGTCCTCCCGACACGAATACCGTGTCGTCCCGCATGGAAGCCTCGGGAGGCGAGGGAGTCAACGTGAAACTCCGACAAAGGGTTGGAGGACTCCCTCCTACCGTAGTACGTCGAGCGCCACCGCCACCTTGCCGAGCGGGGCGGACACCTGGGCGCCGCTGAGCCGGTCCCGGACAGCGCCCAGCATCTCCCGCGCGATTGTCACCCCCTCGGCCAGGCCCTGCTCGCGCCCCTGCTCGCTGGCCCGGCGCATCCGGGTGAGGATCTCCTCGGGAACGGTCACTCCCGGCACCTCGTTGGCCAGGAACTCCGCGTTGCGGAGCGACACCAGCGGCCAGATGCCGCCGATGATCGGGAGGTGGAACGACTCGATCCGCTTGAGAAAGTGGTCGAGTTGAACCAGGTCGAATACCGGCTGGGTAATCGCGAACTCGGCGCCGGCCTCCACCTTCCACTGCAGCCGGCGCAGCTCGCGGTCCAGGTCGGGTGCGGCCGGATTCACTCCGACGCCGATCACGAACCTGGTAGGGGCGCCGAGCGAGTTGTGTCCCGGGTCGAGCCCGCGGTTGAGGCGGGCCACCAGGTTGGTGAGCCCGATCGCGTCGATATCGAACACCGCGGTCGAGTCGGGGTAGGGCCCCATCTTGGGCGGATCGCCGGTGACCAGCAGCAGGTTGCGGAGCCCCGCGGCCGCCGCGCCGAGCAGGTCGGAGAGCATGCCCAGGAGATTCCGGTCGCGGCAGCAGTAATGGACCACCGTCTCGAGCCCCACTTCGCGCTCGATCATGAGCCCGCTGAGCAGCGCTCCCATCCGGCTCTGGGCCCGGGGACCGTCGGGCACGTTGACCGCGTCGACCCCGGCCGCCTTGAGCGCCCGGCACTGCTCGAACATCGGCGTCGGATCCACGCCCTTGGGCGGCACGATTTCCACCGTGGTGATGAATTCCCCGGCGGCCAGCTTGGCTCCGTAGTGCGACCGCTCCGCCAGCGGGGTCGGATCCACGCCGGCCGCGGCCTGGTCGGCCGTGACGGTGACACTCACGTGGCGCGGCGCCACCGAATGCACGAATCCCGCGATGGCCTTGATGTGCTCCGGCGTCGTGCCGCAACACCCTCCCACGAATCGGGCCCCCGCCTCCACGATGCGCTTGGCGTAGCTCCCCATGTACTCGGGCGACGCCATGTAGATTTTGCGGTCGCCCACGTCCCGCGGCAGTCCCGCGTTGGGCTGCGCCGAGATCGGCCGGGAAACCGACGGGGCGAGCTGCTCGACCGCTTCGAGAATCCCCTGGGGTCCGACCGAGCAGTTGACCCCGATCACGTCCGCGCCCATGGCTTCCAGCAGCGGGCCGAAGACGGCGGGCTCGGTGCCGTAGTGGGTGCGGCCGTCGTTGCCGATGGTCATCTGCGCGATCACCGGAAGGTCGGTCAGGCGGCGGATGGCGTCGAATGCCGCCCGGAGCTCGTCCACGTCGCTGAAGGTTTCCAGGATGAAGCCGTCCACTCCCCCCTCGAGCAGGCCCTGCACCTGGCGGGAGAAGTCCGCGCCCGCCTCCGCCACCGAGGTCTCGCCGAACGGCTCGATCCGGACGCCGAGCGGCCCGATGGCGCCCACCACGGCGGCGCGTCCGCCGG
This sequence comes from Gemmatimonadales bacterium, assembly GCA_031404115.1. Lineage (GTDB taxonomy): Bacteria > Gemmatimonadota > Gemmatimonadetes > Gemmatimonadales > GWC2-71-9 > JABFSM01. The sequence continues at coordinate 5,026 of JANNGX010000355.1, forward strand.
CCGCGGCGCGCGCCAGGTCGGCGGCCGCGCGGTTGATCCGCTCGGTGTCGCCGGACAGTCCGTACTGCGCCAGCTTGCGGGGGGTGGCGCCGAAGGTGTTGGTCTCCAGCACCTCTGCGCCGGCCTTCATGTAGGCGCGATGGATCTCGCTGATCAGGGCGGGCTGGCGGAGGTTCAGCTCGTCGTAGCAGACGTTGAGGAACACTCCGCGGTCGTACAGCATGGTGCCCATGGCGCCATCGAAGACATGGGCGCGGCCATCGCTGATCAGCTCGCGGAGCGTCGGCATCGGGTTACCGGGTGCCTCTCTCGTACCCAAGGTTGGGAGCCAGCCATCGCTCCGCGTCGGCGAGTGGCATCCCCTTGCGGCGGGCGTAGTCCTCCACCTGGTCTCGCCCGATCTTCCCCACCCCGAAGTACCGCGCCTCGGGATGCCAGAAATACCAGCCGCTCACCGCGGCGGTGGGCGTCATCGCGAAGCTCTCGGTGAGGCGGACCCCGATCCGCGCTTCCGCATCGAGCAATTCGAACAGGGTGCCCTTCTCGGTGTGGTCGGGGCAGGCGGGGTAGCCCGGCGCGGGCCGGATGCCCTGGTACTCCTCCTGGATGAGCTGCTCGTTGGCAAGCGCCTCATCCGGCGCATATCCCCAGAGCTCCCGTCGCACCCGCTGATGCATCCGCTCGGCCAACGCCTCAGCCAGCCGGTCCGCGAGGGCTTTGGCGAGGATCGCGTTGTAGTCGTCGTGGTCGCGCTCGAACTCCTGCACCAGCGCGTCGAGCCCATGCCCGGCAGTGACGGCAAAGGCGCCCACGTAGTCCGCGACGCCGGACTCGCGCGGGGCCACGAAGTCGGAGAGCGCATAGTTGAAGCGCCCGGCGGCCTTGGCCATCTGCTGGCGAATCGAGTGGATCACCGCGCGCTGCTCGCCGCGGGCCTCGTCGGCATAGAGCGCGATGTCGTCCCCGATCGCATTGGCGGGCCAGAAGCCAACCACCGCCTTGGCGGTGAGCAGGCGGTCGTTCACGATCCGGGCCAGCAGCCGCTGCGCGTCCACGAACAGCGGCCCCGCCGCCACCGCCGTGGCGGGGTCGGTGAGAATGGCGGGATAGTGACCGGGCAATTCCCAGGTCTGGAAGAAGGGCGTCCAGTCGATCGCGGAGACCAGCTCGTCCAGCGGATACTCCTCGAACACCCGGGTACCCAGGAATCCGGGGCGGGGCGGGGGCGGCCCCGATCCGTCGGGAACGAACCGCGCCTCCCTCGCCTCGGCGATGGTGCCGAGCCGGTCGCCCGCAGCGCGCTCGGCGCGGGCCCGGCGGATTCCGTCGTATTCACCGGCCACGCTGCGCACGAATTCATCATGCAACGTCTCGCTGAGGAGGCTGCCGGCCACACCCACCGCGCGCGAGGCGTCGAGCACGTGCACCACAGGGTGGGGGTAGCGCGGCGCGATCCGGACCGCGGTGTGCACCCGGGAGGTCGTCGCGCCGCCGATCAGAAGCGGCAGCGTGAAGCCCTCACGGGTCATCTCCTCGGCCACGAAACACATCTCCTCGAGCGACGGCGTGATCAGTCCCGAGAGGCCGATGATGTCCACCTTCTCCCGAACCGCGGTCTCGAGGATCTTTGCGCAGGGCACCATGACGCCGAGGTCGATGACGTCGTAGTTGTTGCACTGCAGCACCACGCCCACGATGTTCTTGCCGATGTCGTGTACGTCGCCCTTGACGGTGGCCATGAGCACCTTTCCCCTGGGCTTGGAGGGGGCCTCGGGGTTCCCGCCGGCATCCTTCAGCGCCTGCTTCTCCGCCTCGAGAAACGGCACCAGGTAGGCCACCGCTTTTTTCATTACCCGGGCGCTCTTCACGACCTGGGGCAGGAACATCTTCCCGCTGCCGAAGAGGTCGCCCACCACGTTCATTCCGTCCATGAGGGGCCCTTCGATCACGCTGATCGGGCGGCCCAGCTCGATCCGGGCCGCTTCGGTATCCTCGATCACGAAGGCGTCGATCCCCTCGACCAGCGCGTGCGACAGCCGCTGCCGCACCGGCAGATTGCGCCACGCGAGGTCTTCGGCGCGAGCCTCGGTCTTCGTGGCCGATTCCGCAACAGCCAGGAGCCTTTCGGTCGCGTCGGGCCGGCGATTGAGGACGACATCCTCGACCCGCTCCAGGATCTCCTTCGGAATGTCGTCGTAGATCGGGAGCGCGCCAGCGTTCACAATACCCATGTCCATGCCGGCCTTCACCGCGTGGTACAGGAAGACTGCGTGAATCGCCTCTCTGATGGCGTCGTTACCCCGGAAGGAGAAGGAGACGTTGCTCACGCCTCCGCTCACGTGCACATCGGGGAGCTCGGCCTTGATCCTCCTGGTGGCCTCGAAATACTCGACGCCATAGTTATCGTGCAGCTCGATTCCGGTGGCGATCGCGAAAATGTTGGGGTCGAGAATGATGTCCTCCGGTGCGAAGCCGGCCCGCTCGGTGAGCAGCCGCACCGCCCGGCGTGCGATGGCCACCTTGCGCTCGGCGGTATCCGCCTGACCCTGCTCGTCAAAGGCCATGACGATCACCGCCGCGCCATAGTAACGCACCAGCTCGGCCTGGCGGAGAAACTCGGTCTCGCCCTCCTTGAGGGAAATGGAGTTCACGATTCCCTTGCCCTGCACGCAGCGCAGCCCCGCCTCGATCACCGACCACTTCGACGAATCCACCACGACGGGCACCCGGCTGATGTCGGGCTCCGCGGCCATGAGCCGCAGAAAGATTCCCATCGCGCGCTCGGAGTCGAGCAGGCCTTCGTCCATGTTGACGTCGAGCATCTGGGCGCCGCTCTCGACCTGCTGGCGCGCCACTTCGAGCGCCGCGTCGTACCGACCGTCGAGAATCAGTTTGGCAAAGCGCCGCGAGCCGGTGACGTTGGTGCGCTCGCCGATATTGACGAACAGCGTATCGGGGCCCACCGTAAGCGGCTCCAGCCCGGACAGCCGGAGCCGCCTGGGAATGCCGGGCACCACGCGGGGCGGTACCCCGCGCACCGCCTCGACGATCGCCGCGATGTGGGCCGGGGTCGTACCGCAGCAGCCGCCCACGATGTTGAGGAAGCCATGTTCGGCAAACTCCCGGAGCGTCGCGGCCATCATCGCCGGCGTTTCGTCGTAGCCGCCGAACTCGTTGGGGAGGCCGGCGTTGGGGTGGGTGCTCAGGTACACCGGTGCCACCCGCGACAGCTCCTGGACGTAGGGCCGCAGCGCCCGGGCGCCGAGGGCGCAGTTCAATCCGACCGAGATAGGACGGGCGTGCATCACCGAATGCCAGAAGGCCTCGGCGGTTTGTCCCGTCAGCGTGCGGCCGCTCTGGTCGGTGATGGTGCCTGAGATCATCACCGGGAGCCGTATGCCCCGCGTGGCGAAGCATCCTTCGATCGCGAAGATCGCGGCCTTGGCGTTCAGTGTATCGAAGATCGTCTCGACCAGGAGCAGATCGGCCCCCCCCTCCACCAGGCCGCCGATGGACTCGGTATAGGCCGCCACCAGCTGCTCGAACGTCACACTCCGGAACCCGGGATCGTTGACATCCGGCGACAGGGACGCGGTCCGGGTGGTAGGTCCCAGCACCCCCGCTACGTAGCGAGGATGCTTGGGGTCGCGAACCTCGAATTCGTCGGCCACCTCGCGGGCCAGCCGGGCCGATTCACGGCTCAGCTCGCCGGCTAGGTACTCCATCCGGTAATCCGCCATCGAGACGGCGTTGGAGTTGAAGGAATTGGTCTCGATGATGTCCGCGCCGGCCGCGAGGTATTCCGCGTGGATGCCGCGAATCACTTCGGGACGGGTCAGGACGAGCAGGTCGTTGTTTCCCTTGAGGTCCGAGGGCCATTCGGCGAACCGGGAACCCCGGTATCCGGCCTCGTCCAGACGATGCTCCTGGATCATGGTGCCCATGGCCCCGTCGAGCACCAGAATGCGCTCGGCGAGGAGCGTGGGAAGGCGCTCAAGCCGGGCGGATCGCCGATGCTGACGAGGGTCTATGTGCGTCGGGCCGGGCACCTGTTCGATGGCCTCCAAACAATGGAAAATCCCGAAGCTGCAACAGCCCCGGGCGGCGGTTTAGCGATTATTTAACGTGGCCGCAAGCAGCGCAAATCGCCACGATCAATTGTCCCGGACCCCGAATCATAGCAAGGACGTCACCCCGTCGCGAGCCCCCAGCCTTCGCCGGGCATCCGTCGGGTCACGCCGACAGCCCGCACGGTCCTCCTTCGGCCCGAATGCCCCGCCACCAGCACGACATTGCCTCGCGGCCTCGCGCGACGCCCACACTCCGTCCGTGAAGGCCTCGACCGGGCTCACCGAAACAGGCCGCTCACCAGCGAGCGGAGCAGCATCAGCCCGAGGTATGCGACGAAGGGACTCAGGTCGAGCACGCCCATGGGCGGCAATCGCCGCGCGATCGGCTCGATGATCCAGTCGGTGAGCAGAAACACCGGACGCATCCATCGGGTGTAGCGCCCGGCGCCGAGCCACGAGCCGATCACCCGGACCATGATGGCCGCCATGATCAGCCCGAGCGTGCCGCCCAGCACCAGCCGGATCCAGGCGCCGGGACCGGCCCCGCGCATCGCCATCATCAGGGCCATCGAGCCCACGATCCACCCAACCAGGCTGATGGCCAGGAGGCCGACGAGGACTC
>JANNGX010000356.1:0-7178 GCA_031404115.1 Gemmatimonadales bacterium
CGTGCTGGTGGAGTTCCCCGAAGGGCGGAGCGCCACCGACTTGACCGGCCTGCGGGCGCTGCGGCACCTGTCCGATTCGATCCGCGCGGACCCCAGGGTGCGGGACGTGCGAAGCCTGGTGGATCTCACGCCCGGACAATCCCTTCTGGCGTACTCCCTGATCTATTCCGAGCCCGATTCGGCGCGGGCCCGCTACAGCGATGCCGTCGACGCCTATTGGAGCCGGGATGGCCGGATGGCGCTGGTGGATGTGATTCCACGGGATTCGACGTCGCTCACCACCACCATGGACCTAGTCGCAAAGATCCGAACGCTGGCCCGGGCAAACAGCATCAAGCAGCTCAAGGGCTCGACCATACTGGTGGGCGGCTATGTAGCCTCGAGTGTTGACTTTCAGAAGGATCTGCTGGGGCGCTTCCCCGCCATCATCGCGCTGGTCCTGGGGGTGACCGCGGTGATGCTGGCGATCGCGTTCCGCTCGGTGCTGGTGCCCCTCAAAGCCGTGATCATGAATTCACTCTCGGTGAGCGCCACCTTCGGGTTGACGGTGCTGGTTTTCCAGCACGGGATCGGGGGGCAGGCCTTCGGCATCATGGGCGGGACCGAAGCAATTTTCGTGGTAATTCCGGTGCTGGTCTTCGCCGTGGTGTTCGGGCTCAGCATGGACTACGAGGTGTTTCTCCTCTCGCGCATCAAGGAGGCGTTCGATCGAACCGGGCGCAATACCGAGGCTACCATGGAGGGCGTCAGCGCCACGGCGTCGGTGATCACCTCCGCGGCGCTGATCATGATCGTGGTCTTCGGCGCATTCGCCTTTGCGCGGGTACTGATGGTGCAGTTCCTGGGCTTCGGTCTGGCGGTGGCGGTGCTGCTCGACGCAACGCTGATCCGGATGGTGCTGGTGCCGGCCATCATGCATCTGGCGGGGCGATGGAACTGGTGGCCGGGAGCCCGAAAATCAGCGGGCGACGAACCGTGACCGGTTACTGAGTCTTCGCGTCGAGCCAGTTGTCCCCCACCCCGACATCCACCACCAGCGGCACCTCCAGTGTCGCAGCCCCTTCCATGTGTTCCCTGACCAGCGCCGCAACCCGTTCCACTTCCTCCGCCGGCGCCTCGAGCACCAGCTCGTCATGGACCTGCAGCAGAAGCCGGGCGGCGAACCCTCGATCCCGCAGCGCGCCGTGGATGCGGGCCATGGCGAGCTTGATGAGGTCGGCGGCGGAGCCCTGGAGCGGGGCGTTCTGGGCTTGCCGCTCGCCGAACGCACGCAGATTGAAGTTGCGGTCGTTCACCTCGGGAATGTAGCGGCGCCGGCCAAACAGGGTTTCCACATACCCGCGCTCGCGGGCGATCTCGACCTGCCGATCAAGGAACACCCGAACCCCGGCAAAGCGGCGGAAATACTCGGCGATGAAGGCCTTCGCTTCCTCCTGGGGAATCGAAAGCTGCTTCGACAGCGCAAAGGGCCCCTGACCGTAGATTGTCCCGAAGTTGATGGTCTTGGCGCGGGCCCGCATCTCGGCGGTCACGTCGGCCAGCGGCACGTCGAAGATGATGGCCGCGGTCTGCCGGTGGATATCCTGTCCTTGCCGGAACGCCTCGATGAACGCGGGGTCGAGCGAAAGATGCGCCATCAGGCGCAGCTCGATCTGGGAATAGTCTGCCACCACGAACTTCCACCCCGGCTCCGGTACGAAGCCCCGGCGGATCGCCTCGCCCCGGAGCGATCGCACCGGGATGTTCTGCAGGTTGGGGTCGGTGGAGGAGAGCCGGCCGGTGGCGGCGCCGATTTGATTGAAGCTGGTGTGAATGCGGCCGGTCGTGACGTTGACGGCCTTGGGGAGCACGTCCACGTAGGTGGAGCGGAGTTTTTCCAGCTCGCGATACTCGAGCAGGAGCCTGGGCACCTCGTGCCCCATGTCCGCAAGCTGTTCCAGCACGTCGGCATCCGTCGAGGGTCCGGTTTTGGTGCGCTTGAGCGCGGGGAGCTGAAGCCGCTCGAACAGCACTGCCGCGAGCTGCTTCGGACTGTTGAGATTGACCGACCCCCCGGCCGCGCGGGTGATCTCGGCCTCGAGCCGCTGCAGGTCGGCGGCGAGCTCCCTGGCGAGCCGGGCGAACAGTCCGGTATCGATCGCAATGCCGCTCCATTCCATGTCGACCAGGACCTCGACCAGCGGCATTTCCAGCCCGTCAAGCAGCGGCTGCATCGCCGCGTCGGCCAGACGGGGGGAGAACAGCCGGTACAACGCGAGCACCGTGGCGCTGTCGGCGCCGCAGTACTCGGCGGCGTCGGCGATCGTCACCTCGGCGAAAGGAATCCGGGCCTTTCCCTTCCCGGTCAGCTCGTCATGGCTCCGCATCGGCCGGCTCAACAGCTCCAGCGAGAGGGTGTCGATCCCATGCGAGCGGCGGGCCGGATCCAGAAGAAAGCTCGCCAGCATCGAATCGAAGCTCACTCCCTTGAGCTCGACTCCGGCCCGGCGGAGCACCTGCCAGTCGTACTTGATGTTGTGTCCGGCCTTCTTGACTGCGGGATCGCGCAGTAACGCCGCGATCGGAGCGAGCGCGGGGTGGGTCAGCGCAGGGAGATTGGTCACCGGCGCCGGCGCTGCCAGCTCGCCGCCCCGGGGCCGGTGCCCAAAGGGGAGATACCACGCGGTGTCAGGATCCACCGCGAACGAGAGGCCCAGCAGCTCGGCGTCATGGGGCTCGAGCGAGCTCGTCTCGGTGTCGATGGCCAGGAGCGGGGCGGCGCGGAGCGTTCGAGCGAGCGCTTCGATTTCGTCCGGCCGGTCGATGACTCGCACCCACGACGCCGGTGCGGGGGAGAGAGCGGCCGGCGCGAGATCGGCGTCCGAACCGATCGGGACCTCCGCGGGTGATTCGGTCTGGGCCCCGCCCTCCGTCAGCCGCTTGGCAAGCGAGTGAAACTCCAGTCTGGCCAGCACTTTCACCAGCGCATCCGAATCGGGCTCCCGGATGGCGGCGATCGCGATATCCAGATCGACCGGGACGTCGCACTGGATGGTGACCAGCTCCTTGGACAGGCGAGCCTCCACCGCATACTGCGCCAGCGCTTCGCGCGGACGCTTGGCCTTGATCTCGCCAGCCCGGGCCAGAAGGGTTTCCAGGTTGCCGTATTCGGTCAGGAGCTGGACCGCGCCCTTGTCGCCGATCCCCCGGACACCCGGTACGTTGTCGGAGCTGTCGCCGACCAGCGCGAGATAGTCCACCACCTGATGCGGCGGCACGCCCAGCCGCTCCGAGGCATTCGTCTCGTCGACCCATGTCTCGTCGACGCCGCCCGGGCCACCCCGCCCCGGATTGAGCAGCGAGATCCGGGGTCCGATCAGCTGGTAGAAATCCTTGTCGCCCGAGACGATCACCACATGGCGGCCCTCTGCGGCTTCGCGCCGGGCCAACGTGCCGATCACGTCGTCGGCTTCATACCCTTGCACCGCGAGGGCCGGAACCCGGAAGGCCGCGAGCAGCGCGCCGACCTGCTCCAGCGCGGTGTCGAAATCAGCCTGGAGCTCGGCATCGAGCTTTTCCCGGGTGGACTTGTACTCGGCATAGCGCTGGGTGCGGAAGGAATCGCCCGCGTCGAGCACCCAGACCAGGTAATCGGGCCGATACCTGGACTGGAGCCGCAACAGGAAATTGACCACGCCCCAGGCGGCGGAGGTGTTCTCGCCCCGGCTGGTCCGGAGCGGCCTGCTGATCAGCGCGAAGAACGCGCGATAAATCAGCGCGTACCCATCGACGAGGAAAAGCTGGGGTGGGGTGTGGTTGGCCATTCCAGTAAGGTAGCGAGTCGTGAGAAGGTCCTCCCTCCCCTACTCGCTGCTTGCTGCTTGCTGCTTGCTACTCACTACTCGCTAGCTGTTACCTCGCCCCTCGCCTCAATGCGTCGCTCCCTGCCTCATCACTTGCGCCCGGGCCCGGGAGAATTCCGCCCGCGAGGCGGGGGTCATACGCAGCCGCGAGAAGCCCAGCTGCCCACTGAACGTGACCACCGCGCGGTAGTTGTTGTAGAGCCACTGCACGATCCGAGTGTCGTTGCCGGGCGGGGTCTCCATGACCTGGTCTGGTTCGCCCAGCGTGATGTACACCTCACCCCGATCGGTGCGCCAACCGGCCCCGCCCTCATCCTTGAATCGCTCGTTGGCAATGGCAACCCGGGTGAAGTACTGGTCCAGCGCCTCATTCTCCGGTGTCTGCGGCACTGGATCCGTAGCGGTCCAGAATTCGCGCCAGAGCCGGGGCCGGTCCGACGGCTTCGCGTTGCGCAGCGCGTTCAGCTTGTCGGGTCCCCACGGGAAGAAGCGCAGCAGGGCCAGCAGGTTGTCGTAGTTGGTGACCACCCAGCTTCGCGAGAAGGAGACCAGCGCGGTGGCCTTCTTGGCCTGCGCCCCCACGCCCACGGAGATCTTGAGCTCGCCGAGGGGGGGCGCATCCGAGGGCACCCGCAGGACGAAGCCTTCGATCGGGCGGCCCCCCTTGAACGGGATGGTGCCCTGGTACACCACGCTGTCCCGCTCGTCCCGGACGTCGACGGGCACCAGCACGGGTCCCGGCAGCTGATACCCCTCGACGTACATCGTCAGCGAATCCCCGCCCCCGTTGGCGACCGTGCCTCGCGGATTGAGCACCACCCCCAGCGTATCGCTCAGGCGCTCGCGTGCCTGCCCCGCGTAGACCAGGATCGGCATGGTGGTGCTTCCGGCGCGAAACCCGGGCACCTCGGTGGGCTGCTCCGCCCGAGAGGAGACGTTTGAGGCGGGATCCCGCACCGTGACCGTCAATGAATAGCTGCCTGGCGCGAGGAGGAAGCCCTGCTCCACAATGATGCTTTCGTCGTTGCGCTGCGTCTCGGTGAACGACTCCACGCGGACGATTTCGTCCCGCACCGCCTGGACCGCCGGCATGCCGGGCCGCACGAAGCCGATCTCGACCCGGAACCGGGTGGAGAAGGCTCGGCCGTCCCGCTGAAACGCGAAGGCGTGGTTGTCGAAGGAGAGACCCACCCGCGCGATCGTCGAATCCCCCCGCCCTGCCACGTACGCGATCGTTCCGACGAACGGCATCGGCCCGCCCGCGGCCAGACGCCCCATGCGCTGATAAAGCGCTGAGAGATTGAAGAGTTCGTTGAGGGTCTGCTCCGTCGACGGGACCACGTTGCCGGAAGGTGTGCGGCGGGCCCCGCCACAGGCGACCGCGACGAGCAAGAGTCCGGTGGGCACCGTACGTCGGAACAGGTCGGAGATCGTCATGCGAGGGCCGCGGAAAAAGGTGGCCAGGACGAACGGGAAGGTCGGGAACGCTGGAGGGGACGCCCGCCGGAGGCCCGGGATGCACTCCAGCGGCTTGTGAGGGGTCCCCGCCGGCAGTAGTTTTGGACTGCCTCCCATGAGTCAAGATAATCTCGTCGGCCGGACGGTAGCCGGATACAAACTCCTCTCGCATGTCGGCGAGGGTGGCACCGCCACGGTCTATCGCGCGGAGCATTCCGAGCGCGGGGCGGCGGCGATAAAGATCCTCCGCCCCCGAATGGCGCAGGATCCGGTGGCCGTCAAGCGCTTCCTGCGCGAAGCGGAGTTCGGCGCCCGCATCGATCACGCATACATCATCCGTACCTACGACTACGGCGAAGCCGAGGGGCTGTACTTTCTGGCGCTCGAATGGGCCCCGGGCGAGCCCCTGGGCACCTTTCTGAGCGCGTCCGGCCGGCTGGCCCCGCCGCTCGCCGCCAAGATTATCGAACAGCTCGGTGCCGCGCTGGCGGTGGCGCACCGGGCCGGCATCATCCACCGCGACCTGAAGCCCGCCAACATCATGTACGACCAGGAGACCCAAACCGCGCGGCTGCTCGATTTCGGAATCGCACGGGATGCCGAAGACAACCCGGCGGACCGGCTGACCCGGGCGGGATTCTTCGTAGGCACTCTGCAGTACGTGGCACCGGAGGCGTTGTCGGGCGAACTGGTCGGCGAGCAGGCCGACGTGTACAGCCTGGCGACGATCGCCTACCATCTTCTCACCGGCATCCTTCCCTTCCCCGGACGCAGTCCTCGGGAGCTGTTTCAGCAGCTGCTCACCCAGTCGCCCATTCCGCTCAATGAGGCCGTGAAAGGCCTCAAGTTCTCGAAGGAAGTCGAGGCGGCGGTGATGACCGGACTCGAGCGGGATCTGACCAAGCGCTGGAAAACCGTGGCAGAGTTCGCCACGGCGTTCTGCGTCGCGGCGGGTGCAGACGTGCCCCCGGAAAAGAAGGGCGGCTTCCTCTCGTCATTCTTCCGGCGGGGTAGCGAGTGACCGATCAGGAAGCGCTCGCGGCACTTCTCCGCGAGCGCTCCGTCAGTCTGGGCGATTTCCTGCTCTCCTCCGGCCAGCGCTCCACCTACTACATCGACGCCCGCAAGACCACCATGTCCGCCGAGGGCCAGCGCCTGATCGGCCGGCTGAGCCTCGCCGCCATCCGCGCGGCGGGCTGGGTGCCTGCCGCGGTGGGCGGACTGACCATGGGCGCGGATCCGGTTGCCTACGCCATCGCTCGCGAGAGCCTCGAGGCACCCCCGCCGATCCAGGCGTTCAGCGTGCGGAAGACCGCCAAGCAGCACGGTACCCGCAAACGGATCGAGGGGAACTTCTCCGCCGGCGATGCCGTGGTGATCGTTGAGGATGTCATCACCTCGGGCGGGTCCGCCACCGAGGCCATTGATGCCGTGCTCGAGGGAGGAGGCCGAGTCCTGGGTGTTCTGGCGGTGGTCGACCGCGAACAAGGCGGCCGAGAGGCCATCGAGAACAAAGGGTTGAGAGTAGTTGTGTTGACAACAACCAGAGAACTGATCCGCTCGTAGATAGACACCCACCCAGAGAGTCATCCGTCGCGCTGGGAGCCCCGCAAGGGGTGAAATCCTGCCCAGACCCTCCCATATGGGAGGACCAATTGGGCAAGAAAACGCTCCAATGCCGTCGGGAAAGGAAACCGACGACGAAACTCTCCGGGGGTGATGCCGAGCATCGCCCGGATGGTACGCCCAAAGCTCTGGGGTGAGGAGCAGTCCAGCCGGTAGGCCACGTCTGCCACCGACCGACCGCCCCCCTCGAAGAATTGCGACGCGTAGAGCAGCCGGACCGCGGCGAGATAGGTCTTGGGGGAGGGAAGTCCC
>JANNGX010000357.1:0-14991 GCA_031404115.1 Gemmatimonadales bacterium
ACAGCCGAGATACCAGGGATGGCGGGGCAGTTCGATGATCTCGACCAGCCCGCCGTCGGGTGACAGCCCCGAGAACCGCAGGCCGTACTCGGCCAGCACCTCCCGGTAGTCGTTGCTGACCTCCCAGCGGTGCCGGTGGCGTTCGGAGATGTCGGTGCTGCCGTAGGCCCGCGCCGCCAGGCTCCCGGCGGGAAGCCGGGCCGGGTAGGCCCCGAGCCGCATGGTCCCGCCCAGCTCCGCCACATCGCGCTGGGACTCGAGTAGCGAGATCACCGGACTGGTGCAGTCGGGGTCGAACTCGGTGCTGTTGGTGCCTTCGAGATTGCAGACGTTCCGGGCAAACTCGATGATCGCGATCTGGAGTCCGAGACAGATCCCGAAGAAGGGCAATCCGGTTTCCCGCGCGTAGCGTACCGCCTCGACCATGCCGTCGATGCCCCGCACCCCGAATCCGCCGGGAACCAGCAGCCCATGCACGCCCTCGAGCATCTTCGCGGCGCTGGTCTTGTCGGTAAAGTGGTCGCTGCTGAGCCACTCGATGTCCACGCCGACGTCGTTGGGAATGCCGCCGTGGAGCAGCGCCTCCTGTACCGACTTGTACGCATCATGGAGGTCGGTGTACTTCCCCACCACCGCGATGCGCACCCGGTCGGTGGGCCGGAGGATCTTCTCCGACATCGCCCGCCAGGCGGTGAGGTCGGGCTCCCGGGTGTCCAGGTTCAGCCGCTCGCAAACCACCCGGTCGAATCCCTGATCGTGGAATCGGAGCGGAATTTCGTAGATCGATTTCACGTCGGGGCTCTCGATCACGCAGCCGAAATCGACGTTGCAGAACAGCGCAATCTTCCGCTTGATGTCGGCGGAGAGCGAGTGGTCGCTGCGGCAGACCAGCATGTCGGGCTGGATTCCGATTTCCATCAACTCCCGGACCGAGTGCTGGGTCGGCTTGGTCTTGAGCTCGCCCGCCGCGGCGATGAACGGTACCAGGGTGAGATGGACGAAGATCGCGTTCTCCCGCCCGACCTCCTGGCGGAATTGCCGGATGGCTTCGAGAAACGGCAGCGACTCGATGTCACCCACCGTGCCTCCGATTTCGATGATCACCACGTCGTGGTCGGGTGCGGAGCGCCGGATGGCGTGCTTGATCTCGTCGGTGATGTGGGGGATGACCTGCACCGTGGAGCCTAGGTATCCGCCGCGCCGCTCCTTGCTGATCACGTTCTGGTAGACCCGGCCCGTCGTGACGTTGTTTTCCTGGGAGAGCGCCCGGTCGATAAACCGCTCGTAGTGACCCAGGTCGAGGTCGGTTTCGGCGCCGTCGTCGGTCACGAACACTTCACCGTGCTGGAACGGCGACATCGTCCCAGGGTCGACGTTGATGTAGGGATCGAATTTCAGCATGGTCACGGACAACCCGCGCTCCACCAGCAGGCGCCCGAGCGAGGCGGCCGCGATGCCTTTGCCCAGCGAGGACACCACGCCGCCCGTGACAAAGATGAACTTCGTGTTTCCCGTCATCGCCGTCATGTCGTGACCCCTTGGGTGTCCTGCCAGTGAGCCTCAGCGCGCTCGAGATCCTCCTGAGTATCGATGCCCGGGAGCACCGGCGCGTCCAGGAGGGCAACTCCGAAGGTGATGCCGTGCTCCAGGGCCCGCAGCTGCTCCAGTCGCTCGGCGGTCTCGAGCGGCGTGGGCGCCAGCGCCACCCACCGCACGAGCGCCGCCCGGCGGCAGGCGTAGACGCCGAGATGCTGCCAGTAGCGACCCCGGTCGGTGCCATCGGGATCTCGAATGAACGGGATCGCGGCTCGGGAAAAGTACAGGGCCCGCCCCGCCGCATCGACGACCACCTTGACCCGCGCCGGATCGGCCGCAGCCGCGGCAGGCAGCGGCGCCGCCGCCGTCCCCACCTCGTCCCCGCCCCGAACCCGGGCAATCGCGCCGGTCACCGCCTCCCGGGGGACGAACGGCTCATCTCCCTGCACATTCACGATCATATCGAAGCCGGCGAACTCGGTCAGCCCCGCCACCTCGGCCACCCGCTCGGTGCCGGTGTCGTGCGCGCCGGAAGTCAGGACGGCACGAAAGCCGGCCCGTTCGACGACGTGGAGGATTTTCTGGGAATCTGTCGCGACGATCAGGGCGTCCATGCAGCCCAGCGAGGCCACCCGCTCTGCAACCCGCAGTATCAGGGGTACTCCGCCCAGCGGCTGCAGAGGCTTGCTAGGCAGCCGCGTCGAACCCAGGCGAGCCGGGATGACGCCGAGGACGGGCATAGTCCAAGGTAAAAGCGCGGCCGACCCAAGTCAAAAGTCGTGCCGCGCCGCTTGACAATACTCTAAGGATCGTTTTCGCAAGGGCTTAGCGGGAGCCACCCCGTGCGGAATCCGGCCTCATGGCACTGGGGGCTTCGCCGCTTTTGGTGTGGCCGGCGCCGGGACCACCGGGGTGGCCCGATGGGCCCGAATCGAGTCGGCCCGCTCCCGGTAACGGGCGGCGGTCTCATTGGCCTTGGCCGCTCGGGTGTCCAGATCCGCCGCCTTGACCGAATCGCGGTACGTCTGGGACTCGATCCGGACCCGGCTCTCCAACTCTGCGGCCGCCGAGTCGGACACCGGAAGACCCCGGGTCGCGGCGTGACTCTGGATATCGGCCACGGCGGAGGGTGGCAGCAGGAGCGGAAGCAGTACAGACCGTGTCCCGTCGTTGGTGCGGAGCTCTGCCCGGAGCTCGCCGAAGGCGACGTAGCCCGAGTCGGACCCGAGACAGGTGAAGTGAGTTCGCTCGTTGATTTGCTGAACGTCGCTCACCGAGAGGAGGCATTTTTCCAACTTGGAGAACCCCGAGGAGTCGGTGAGCCGGGCCCGCACCTTGAAGCCGGTGATCATCTTGGGAGAGCTGCGGAGGATCGTCACAGACCGGACGCTGCCAAGCCTGGCACCGTCGAGATTGAAGCCGATAAATGATCCCAGCGGGATCTCGATGTCCTTTCCCGAAACGAGCTTGTCCTTGACGCTTTTCCCTGCCGATACGATCCCGAAGCCCACTCCGAAAATGAGCAGCGCGCCGACGATGATCTTCAACCAGTATTTGCGCATATGTGCCCCGCCTAGCAGAGAGAACCGCCCAGCCCGAGGGCCAGCGTTACAGGATGTAACGTAATCGGGCACGCTTTGGTTTCACAGGGGCAGAGGGCTAGCCCCGCGGATGGTATTGCTTGTGGACGCTGCGGAGGAAGTCCCGATCGACGTGGGTATAGATCTGGGTGGTCGACAAGTCCGCATGGCCCAGCATTTCCTGGACGGCGCGGAGGTCGGCGCCTCCTTCGAGCAGATGAGTGGCGAAGGAGTGCCGGAGCGTGTGGGGAGTCACTCGCTTCGCAAGCCCGGCCTGCTTCGCGATACGCTTGATGATGCCCCAGGCGCCTACCCGGGAAAGCGGGCCCCCGCGCGCGTTGAGCAGGAACCGGCCGGCGCCTTTACCGCGATCCAGTTCCGGACGAGTCTGGTTCAGGTAGACTGCCAGCGGGCCGATGACCTTCCTCCCGATCGGAACCAGGCGCTCTTTTCCTCCCTTGCCGAAGACCCGGACCAGTCCCTCGGAAAAGATCAGATCCTGCACCGCCAGCGTGCAGAGCTCGCTGACCCGGAGCCCCGCCCCGTAGCCAAGCTCGACCAGCGCGCGGTCGCGCCAGCCGAGCGGCTGGTCCGCAGAAGGTGAGCCCAGCATGGCCTCGACCTCGGCGACCGAGAGTACCTCCGGCAGAGTTCGCCATCGCTTCGGCGTTTCCAGCCGATCACTGGGGTCGTCGGTAAGGAGCCCTTCGCCGATCAGAAATCCGAAGTAGGTGTGGAGTGCGGAGACCTGCCGACGGATGGTGGCCGGGGAGAGCCCCAGGTCCTTCAGCAGGAAGACGAAGTCCCGCAGCAGCGTGCGGTTGACCGACGTCGGCTCGCGCGCCTTCCGGGTTGCCGAGAACTGCACGAAGCGACGGAGATCCCGCAGATAGTTCTCGATGGTATGGGCGCTGTGACCCGCCTCCAGCGCCAGGTAGTCTCGGAACCCCTCCACCTGGAAGGCCCGCTCGACGTCGTCGCTCACTGCGCCTCGTCCGCGTCACGCCGGGCCAGGCGAGCCTGTTCCAGTGCCTCGGCGGAAATGACCGGCAGCCCGTCGACCATCGGAGCCGGCTGCTCCGGATGCGCGGGGTCGAAGGGCGTGAGCGCCGCCAGCCGCTCGCGCCGCCGTTCCTTGCGCCGGTGCAGCACCCAGAGCACGAGTCCCAGCAGCGCCAGGCCCGCCAGGACGCCGAGGCCCGCGTTGACCCGCCCGAACCACCGCCGAATGACGCTCCAGTTCGCGCCGACCGAGCTGCCCAGCAGTGTGAGTCCTCCGTACCAGACGGCGCAAGCCAGGAAGATCGGCGGGAAGGCGCGACGGGCGGGAAGGTTCACGAAGCCCGCGAACGGGGACACCACAGCGCGGAAGGCCGGCAGCATGCGGAAGATGAAGATCCCGATCATCCCGAAGCGAACGTATTCCCGCTCGATGGCGGCAAACGCTCCGGGCGTGATCAGCCGCCGGCCGAACGGCGTTTCGAAGAATCGCCGGCCGAACCGCCGGGAACTCCAGTACACCGCGACGGCGCCACCCACTCCGAACACCCACGCCACCAGGAAGATGGTGAGCGGGTCCATGGTGCCCTGGTGGGTCAGGAATGCCGCCAGCAGTACGAAGACGTCGGAGGGAGACGGCGGGAAAAAATTCTCCACTACGACGGAGAGGGCGATCACGACGTAGATCAGGAGCGGTGGCCATTCCGCCGCCCGGGCAAGCAGGTCTTCGATCAGCGCGCCTCCACGGTTGCCACGGCCATCACGGCGACTCCTTCCCCCCGGCCGATGAATCCCATGCCTTCGTTGGTCTTGGCCTTGATTCCCACCGCGTCGGGCGTGATACCCAGCTCGCCGGCGATGGCCTGGGCCATGGCCTCTTTGTAGACGCCGAGCCGGGGCCGCTCGCAGATGATGGTGACGTCGGCCTGGAGCGGGTGAAAGCCCAGCCGGTTGATGTGCTCGCGGGCCAGCCGGAGGATCACCAGGGAATCGGCATCCTTCCACTTGGGATCCGAGTCGGGGAAGAGGCCTCCCATGTCTCCCGCTCCCGCGGCGCCCAGGATCGCATCGGTCACCGCGTGGGCCACCGCGTCGGCATCGGAATGCCCCAGGAGTCCCTTCGCGAACGCGATGCGCTGGCCCCCGAGGATGAACGGGCGGCCCGGGACGAGGCGATGACTGTCATACCCGATGCCCACGCGGATCACGCCGCCGCCGCCTCGGCCTCGATCATCGAATAGTCCTGGCGGCGACGCCGGACCAGATATCCCGCGTCACGGATGGCGCGTTCCATCTCCGCGATGGTGGCCCGATGGGTGGTGCCCGCTGACGAGACCACGTTCTCTTCCATCATGAGGCTGCCGAAGTCGTTGGCGCCGAAGCGGAGGGCCACCTGCCCCACTTTGAGGCCCATCGTGACCCACGACGACTGCAGGTTCGGCACATTGTCCAGAATGATCCGCGCCATCGCGAGCGTCCGCAGGTAGGTGACCGCATCGGTCTTGGGGCTGTCCGCCATCCCGGTGCCCTCGGGCTGAAGCGGCCAGCAGATGAACGCGGTGAACCCGCCGGTGCGCCGCTGGACGTCCCGGACCCGGAAGAGGTGCTCGATCCGGTCCGCGAGTGTCTCGCCAAGGCCGTACATCATGGTGACCGAGGTCTTCATGCCCTGCCGGTGTGCCTCCTCCTGCACCCCGAGCCATTCCTCGGTCTGGGCCTTCTTCTTCGCCACCCGCTGGCGAATCTCGTCGACCAGGATTTCTCCGCCGCCACCCGGGATGCTGTCCAGCCCGGCCGCCCGAAGCTGGCGGATGATCTCGGACACCGGGAGCCCGAACCGTTCGCCGAAGAACACGATTTCCGAGGGCGAAAACCCGTGGATGTGGATCGGATGATGCTGCTTGATGTATTGTAACAGTTCCAGATACCACTGGAACGGAATGAAGGGGTTGTGTCCGCCCTGCATGAGAATCTGCACGCCGCCGAGCGCTTTGCACTCCTCGATCTTTTCGCCGATCTTCTCGAACGGAAGGACGTAGCCCTCGCTGTGCTTGGGGCGGCGATAGAACGCGCAGAACTTGCAGTCGGCTACACACACGTTGGTGTAGTTGATGTTGCGGTCGATGATGTACGTCACCACTTCGTCAGGATGGTGGCGATACCGCTCGGCGTCGGCGAGCCGGCCCAGCTCGAGCAACGGGGCGTGCTCGTAAAGCCGCAGGTAGTCGCGGAATTCGCTGGAATCCCTATCCATCACATTGCTCATATATCCTCGGTCCGCCTATCCATCACGCCGCCGCAATGAACGAGAGCGACCCATCCGGCACCAGCCCATCCTGCGCCAGTCGTCGGAAAAAATCCGTCAGCCCTGCCAGGTGCCGGTAGCTGAGCGCATAGTCGAGGTCTGCCAGGTAGGCCCGGCACACGCCCCGGTCGATGCCGGTGCTCGATGCGGCCAGGTCGGCCAGCTCGCTCAGATGCTCGAGCCCCCAGCTCCGGCTGGCGAGCAATGCCCGGTGAATGCCCTGCACTGCGCGATGGTCGGCCTCGCGCCGCGCGGCCCACACCGCGAAGACGAACGGCAGGCCGGTCCAGTCCTTCCACGCGCTGCCCAGGTCCGCGACGTAGGGGTAGTGGGCGTCCGAGGCCAGCATCAGCGCGGCGTCGCCGATCACCAGCACCGCGTCGTGGGGAAACCCGCGCAAGGCCTCGAGGTCGCTCGATTCCGCGCGCACCGTCGCAAACTTTGGCCGGACCCGCCACCGGTGCTTGCAGAGCAGCTCGAGCAGCAGCACCGAGGTGCGGGAGGACGAGGTCCGGAGCACGGTCGCTCCGTCCAGCTCGTGCACCGGGCGCTTGCTGAACAGCATCACGCTATGGACCGGGCCGTCGCAGGTAATGGCGAGGTCGGGCAAGAGGTGATACGCCGCGGCGTTCCGGGCGTACTCCACCGCGGAGACGACCGAGACGTCCAGCTCGCCCGCGGCCAGCAGATCGTTGAGATCGGCGGCGGTGCCGCTGATCAGCTCCGCATCAATCGGCACGATGCCCCGGTCTATTGCGGCGTAGATCGGGTAGCAATTGATCCAGGGAATCCGGCCGAGGCGCATGGCCGTCACGCGGCGTGGACGCTGGGAGCCGCCGCAGCCAGGCCCGGAGCGATGTCCACGACATCGTCGAACGACTCGCGCACCGGCTGGTAGAGGCTGTCGCGCTCGACCGGGCGCTTGCCCGCCCCGCGAATCAGCTTCACCAGCTCGCTATAGGGCATGTGCATGGCTGTGGTGGCGCCCGCCTGATGATAAATCCGCTCGTAGACCACGGTGCCCTCGACATCGTCACAGCCGAAATCCAGCAGCACCTGCGACATGAACGGCGTCACCATCGGCCAATGGGTCTTCATGTGGGGAATGTTATCGAGGTAGAGCCGCCCCACCGCGATGTTCTTGAGATCCTCATACCCCGTCGTGGCGGAGCCCACCCTGCCGAGCTCCTCACCCAGCTCGTTGTGCTCGGTGTGATAGGCCAGCGGGATGTAGGTCAGAAACCCGCCGGTCTCATCCTGCAGCGATCGCAACATCCCCAGGTGCTCCACCCGGTCCACTGCCGTCTCGATGTGGCCATAGAGCATGGTGCAGTTGGTGGGGATGCCCAGCTGATGCGCCGTGCGATGTACCCGGATCCACTCCTCGCCCGTCAGCTTCCGTTCGGCGATGCTGGCCCGGACCGCAGTGCTGAACACCTCGGCGCCACCGCCCGGCATGCTGGTAAGCCCCGACTCCATGAGCGCGATGAGCACCTCTCGCTCGGTGACTTTCTCGATTCGGGCCAGGTGCGCGATCTCGACCGCGGTCAGCGCCTTGATGTGGACGGTGGGGTGCCGCTCCTTCAAGCCCCGGATCATGTCGGTGTAATAGGAGAGCTTCAGCTTGGGGTGCAGCCCGCCGACGATGTGGAACTCGCGGGTGGGCCCGCCCCGCGCCTGTTCCGCCTCGTGGTACACCTCTTCCAGGGTCCGGGTGTATGCCCCGTCTTCTTTCGGCATCCGCGCGAAGGAGCAGAAGGTGCAGGTGTTGCGGAGAATGCAGACGTTGGTGGGGTTGATGTGCTGGTTGGCGGAGAAGAACACCCGGTCGCCGTTCCGGCGCGCATTCGCGAACGCGGCCAGCTCGCCGAGGCTCAGGATGTCACGCGTCTCGAAGAGCGCCAGCCCGTCCTCCGGAGACAACCGCTGTCCGGCGAGCACCTTGTCGGCGATCGGCCGGAGCGCCGGGTCTCGAAAGCGTGATGGGTCTAGCTGGATCGGCATCGTATCTCCGTGACCGGACTCTACTTGGCACCTTGGAGAAATCTAGCAACGGGCGGGTGGGGGGACAAACGAACGGGGCGGCTGGCGAGCCGAAGAGCGTCACCGTCCCGGTGATCTGACCGGTCGCGAAATTGATCGATCCTGTAAAGGTGGCGGGCACATTCGCGATGCCGGCAGCGGTCCCGGCCCCGGTCGCCACGAAGGCTCCGGTGGTCGAATTGTAGGCGCCGGAGACCGTGATCCACTTGCCGCCCGCAATCCCGGTGAACGTGATCGTGGTGCCGGCAGGGCATCGAGGGCCGTGATCGTGGCGTACTGCACGAATCCCTCGTGTGGCGGCGCCGGATCGCGCTGGACCACCAGGATGACCTCCGCCAGAGCGAACGGTGACGGTTCAGGCCGGCCCGTCGAGCACCTCGCGCACATGACGTGCCAGGCTGCTTACGGTGAACGGCTTGGGCAGGAACGCGTCTCCCTCGCGGAGGGCCCGCTCGATGGCGTCGGAGTCTTCCGCATAGCCCGAGATGAAGAGCACCCTGATGTCGGGCCGGGCGCGCCGGAGCTGCCCCGCGAGCTCCTCTCCGGTCATACCGGGCATGACGACATCGGTCACCAACAGGTCGATGCGCTGCGGGGTCTTCCGCGCCAGGGCCAGCCCTTCCTCGCCGCTCCCCGCCACCAGTACCCGATATCCCAGGCCGGTGAGCAGCCGGAGGGCAAGCTGGCGCACCTGTGGCTCGTCTTCCGCCAGAAGCACGGTCTCGCCGCCACGAGGTGCCAGGCTCTCGATCCTGGTGCTGTGCGCCGGGGTATGGTCCGCCACGGTGCCCTCCGGCAGCGCCGGCAGCAGCACCCGGAAACGACTGCCCGAGCCAGGCTCGCTGCGCAGCTCGATCCGGCCCCCGGCCTGCCGCACGATCCCGTAGCAGGTGGCCAGCCCGAGGCCGGTTCCCTTCCCGTGCTCCTTGGTCGTGAAGAACGGCTCGAAAATGGATTGGTGCTGGTCGGCGGGAATCCCCACGCCGGTGTCGACCACGTCCAGCACGACGTCACCGCCGATGGTGCTCGTCATGATGGTGAGCGAGCCCCCCTTGGGCATCGCGTCGCGGGCGTTCACCGACAGATTCACCAGCACCTGTTCGAGCTGACCCGGGTCCACCAGCACCGGCGGCAGCCCCTCCGTCAGGTCGGTCAGCAGGGTGACGTCTTCTCCCAGGAGGCGCTCCAGGAGCTTCCGCGTTTCGAGGACCAGCAGGTTGAGACTGACCGGCCGGGGCTGGGTGACCTGGCGCCGTGCGAAGGCCAGGAGCTGGCGGGTGAGCTCCGAGGCCCGCCCCGCCGCCCGAAGGATTTCCTTGAGGTCGTCCTCCGCGGGGGAGCCGGGGGGAAGCGATTCGGAGGCGATCTGCGCATACCCAAGCACCGCGGTCATGATGTTGTTGAAGTCGTGCGCGACACCGCCGGCCAGCCGTCCGATGGCCTCCATCTTTTGCGCCTGGGTGAGCTGCCGCTCCAGTGTGCGCTGTTCTTCCACGTCGCGGAGAATCGAGAGGAGACAGGGGTTCCCATCGACTTCGATCAGCCGGCCGGAGAACTCAATCTCCACTGTCCGTCCATCCTTGCGCCGCATAACGACCGGCACATTCCGGCACACCCCCTCGCGCCGGACGATCGCCAGAACCTGCCCCCGTTGCGCCGGATCCTCCCAGAGCCCCAGATCGAGCACGGTACGGCCCATCATCTCTTCGCGCGCCCAGCCGGTCAGAATCACCGCGCTGTCGTTCACCTCGATCACCTCCCCTGACTCCAGCAAGGTCACCGACACGCCGTCGGGGCTCAGCTGGAACAGGCTCCGGAACCGCTCCTCGGCCCGCCGAGTTCCCACCTCGATTTCCTTGCGGCGCCGGATTTCCCGGGTGATCGCCAGGAGCGAGGCGACCAGGAGCACACCGAGCCCCAGGAACACGGCCAATCGCATGGCCCGGAGCGGCCCCCTGATCGGCGCCTCCACGGCGGCGGCGGGTAGAACGCTCGCGACCAGCCAGCCGGTCCGGGGAATCGCCGCCGAGAGCAGGTAGGCATCCGACGTTCGGGTAAGGACGGGCCGCGGACTTCCTGCGCCCGCGGAGACCCCCGCGAGCAACCGGGTCAGTGTGTCGCGAAGCTCACGATCCGGGAGATTCTTCAGCATCCGGCCCTCGGGCCGGGAGGGATTGCGCGCGGTGTTGCTGTCGGCCAGCAGCACGCCGCCGTTCCTCCCGATGATCAGGAAGCGGCCGCCGGCTTCGAGCGGCGTCTGGGCGCTGTAGTCCACCAGCTCCTGCCAGCTCAGGTCCTGCCCTGCCGATCCGCCCCAACGTCCGGCGCGGGTAAACGGAGCGACGACGCTCACGAACCAGGCGTCCGTCTTGACGCTGTGAAACGGATCGGTCCAGCGGGGTACCCCTTTCGGGTTGACGGTCGGCTCGGCCAACCGCATCCGGTCGCTCCGGCTCCAGTCCTCCGTTGCCGAGAGCTCCCAGGGAAGCGTGGGTTGGTCGGGGACGTACATGACCAGGCCACCGGAGATGGGGCGGATCGACGCAACGACGAGCTCGAGGTCCAGAGCGCCGGCCCCGAATTGCTCGGTTACCCGCTTGGCGCGGACCAGGAAGGACTTGAATGCGGGATCGAGAGGCGTGGCCCTGGGGAGGAAGATCCCGGCCTGAAGGTCGGGGTTGAACAGGGCTTTGCGGGACCGCCAGGCGCCGTCCGGATCGTGCATCACCAGCCGGTCAAATTCACTGGCCAGCGCGGGATCGGCCCGGGCTCCCTCCGCGGATATCAGATTCGCAAAACGGGCCACCCGCGCCTCGGCCGCGGCGACCCGCGTGTGGATGCCGAGGACCACCCCACCCATGGCAGCCTCGAGCGCGGCGAGCCGTTCGGCGTGGAGCCTGCGCCGCAGCGCACGCTCCGCCAGGAGCAGGCCCGGCACGATGAGGATGGCGGCGGCGAGGACGAAGTATGTCCCCACCAGGAACTGGAGGCTGAACCCCCGCTGCTCCCGGGATTCCACGCTGCCGGGACCGGTCAGGCGACGAAACGGCGCACGCCGAGCGTAACGTTGTGGCCGCCGAAGCCAAATGAATTCGACAGGGCAACGTCGATGCCGCGCTCGACCATGTGGTTGGGCGCACAGTCGAGATCGCAGTCGGGATCGGGCGACGTCTGATTGATGGTAGGCGGCACTTTCCCGGTGGTAGCGACCAGAAGCGAGACCACGAATTCGAGTGCGCCGGCGCCGCCCAGCAGATGTCCGGTCATCGATTTGGTCGAGGCAAAGATCAGCTTCCGCGCGTGCTCCCCGAACACCGCCTTCACGGCGGTGGTCTCCGCGATGTCGCCCAGCTGCGTCGAGGTGCCGTGGGCGTTGACGTAGCCGACGTCCGATGGCGCGACTCCGCCGTCCGCCAGGCAGGCCAGCATGGCGCGGCGGGCGCCGTCGCCGTCGGGGGCGGGGGCCGTGATATGGTTGGCATCCGCGCTCATCCCGTAGCCGACCACTTCCCCGAGTATCGTGGCGCCGCGCGTCAGGGCGTGTTCCAGGCTCTCCAGCACGATCGACGCGCCGCCGTCCGCCAGGACGAAGCCGTCGCGCCCCCCGTCGAATGGTCGGCTGGCCAGCTCCGGAGCGTCGTTCCGGGTGGAGAGGGCCTTCATATTCTGAAACCCGGCGATGGTGATCCCGGTGATCGCTGCCTCGGCCCCGCCGGTCACCATGCAGTCCGCCACGCCCGACTTGATCAGCTCGTAGGATTCTCCGATGGCATGCGCCGAGGAGGAGCAGGCGGACACGGTGCAGAAATTCGGACCCTTGAGGCCGTACCGGATGGAAACGTGTCCCGCAGCGATGTCGGGAATGAACATCGGCACGAAGAAGGGGGAGACTCGGTCGGGGCCCTTCTGGAGATAGATGAGGCACTGCTCCTCGAACGTCATCATGCCGCCGATGCCGCTGCCGATGACGACGCCGGTCCGCTCCGGAACCGGAAACTTTCCCTCGAGGCCGGCATGGGTTACCGCCTGGTGCGAGGCGGCCATGGCAAACTGGGCGAACAGGTCCATCCGCTTGGCCTCCTTGCGCTCGAGGTAGGCCATGGGATCGAAGCCTTTAACCTCGCACGCGAAGCGCACCTGCAGCCGGCTGGGATCGAACTTGGTGATCGGCGCCGCACCGGACTGGCCGGCGAGGAGACTCTCCCAGGTTTCCGAAACGGTGAGACCCACGGGCGTGACGAGCCCGAGGCCGGTGACGACGACCCGCCGCGCCATCCGTTACTTCCCGAGCTTGTCCTGAAGGTACTTGAGCGCATCGCCGACGGTGCGGAGCTTTTCCGCTTCCTCGTCGGGAATGTCGATGTCGAATTCCTTCTCGAACGCCATGACCAGCTCGACGGTATCGAGCGAATCGGCGCCGAGGTCCTCCATGAAGCTCGCGCTCTCGGTGAGCTTCTCGCGCTCGACGCCCAGCTCCTCGACGATGATGTCCTTCACCTTCTCGACCATGTCGCTCATGCGGCCCTCTACGAAAGAGTGAATGCTGGCGGCGTCAGATGACCATGCCGCCGTCGACGACGAGAACCTGCCCGGTGATGTAGGTGGCCAGCTCCGAGGACAGGAAGAGGACCGCGCCCGCGATGTCCGCGGGCTGACCCAGCCGCCCCAGGGCGATCTGCCCTAATAAGGCGTCCCGGGCCTCGGCGGGCAAGGCGGCGGTCATATCCGTGTCAATGAACCCGGGCGCGATGCAATTGGCGAGTACGTTGCGGCTCGCGTATTCCCGTGCCACCGACTTGGTAAATCCGATCAACCCGGCCTTGCTGGCCGCGTAGTTGGCCTGGCCCTTGTTGCCGGTGAGGCCGACGACGCTGGTAATGTTGATGATCCGCCCGGCGCGGCGCTTCATCATCCCCTTGATCACGGCACGGGTGGTATGGAAGGCCCCGGTGAGGTTGGCCTCGAGCACCGCGTTCCAGTCATCGTCCGAAAGCCGGAGGAGGAGGTTGTCCCGGGTGAGGCCCGCATTGTTGACCAGAATGGAAATTGGTCCGAGACTCTGTTCCGCCGCCGCCACCGCCGTGTCGACCTGGGCCGCGTCGGCCACGTCACAGCCGAACCCCTGGGCGCCATGGCCCAGGGCAGCAGCCACTGCCACCGCCGAGTCCGCGGTCCGTCCAATGATGGCCACCCTGGCCCCGGCGGCGTGAAGCCTTTGCGCGATCGCGTGGCCGATTCCCCGCGTGCCCCCGGTCACGAAGGCCACCTGTCCCGTCAGATCGATTCCGCTCATGCCAGGAATTTCTCCACTTCGACAGCGGTGCCCAGCGAGAGATATGCGGGCTCCGGCAGGATCCGCTTGAGGAGCCCGCCCAGGACCGTCCCGGGCCCGATCTCGACAAATCTTGCCCCCGGTCCGAGAGTGGCCAGCGCCTGAACGCACTCGACCCACCGCACCGGCGCGGTGAGCTGCTCGCGCAGCAGTCGCTGGGCCTCCGCCGGCTCGGTGACCGGGCGGGCGCTCGCGTTGGCCACCACCGGAAAGGCCGGGCGCGCAAACGGGGTGGCGGCCAGCGCCGCGGCAAGTCCGGGTGCCGCCGGCGCCATCAAGGGTGAGTGGAACGCACCGCTCACCTTGAGCGGGATGACCTTCTTGGCCCCGGCGGCCTTGCATCCCTCTCCGGCCCGCTGCACCGCGGCCGGATCGCCGGAGAGCACCGTCTGATCGGGCGCGTTCAGGTTTGCCGCGACGGCAACCTCGTCTGCGGTCGACGCATCCCGGCAGGCCCGTTCCACGGCGGCGGAGGGGAGGCCCAGCACCGCGGCCATCGCTCCGGGACGCCGGGCACCGGCCTCGTTCATCAGCTCCCCGCGGAGCCGCACCAGCTTCACCGCGTCGACCGGCGTAAGCGAACCGGCCGAGACATAGGCGCTGTATTCCCCCAGGCTGTGACCGGCGGCGCCGGCCACTCGACCCAGCCTGTCACCGGCCACTGCGAGCACAGCGGCGGAGTGGGCCACGATGGCGGGTTGAGTAAAGTGGGTCAGCTGCAGCTCCTCTGCGGGCCCTTCCCACATGGTGCGGGACAGCGGAAAGCCCAGCGCCTGATCGATGGAGCGAAAGGTGTCCCGTGCTGCGGGAAAGGCCTCCGCAAGATCCTTCCCCATTCCCACCTTCTGGGCGCCCTGCCCCGGAAAGAGGAGAATGCTCACCATCTGAGGACGACGCTTCCCCATGTAAAGCCGGCACCGAAGGTGACCAGCAGGAGAAGCGAGCCGGGCTTGATGCGGCCTTCGTCGACCGCCTGGGCAATGGCGATGGGGATCGAGGCCGCCGACGTGTTGCCGTAGCGATCGACATTGACCATCACCTTGCTCATCGGCATGCCGGCGTGCTTGGCCGCTGCCTCGATGATCCGCAAGTTGGCCTGGTGCGGGACCATCAAGTCGATCTGGTCCGCCGTGACACCCGCCTTGGCCATCGCCTCGTCACAGGCCCGCGCCATCGCGAGGACCGCGGCTTTGAAC
>JANNGX010000358.1:0-3711 GCA_031404115.1 Gemmatimonadales bacterium
CGAGCCCGTTCGGTGGTCCGCGCCGTGGAATGGTTACCCCGAAGCAGTCTCAGGATCACCGCCAGGAGCACGATCACGGCGAGACTGAGCGACGCGACCAGCCATGCCAGCTCGGTGCCGGTGCCGGGGACCTGCAGACTGAGGACCGGAAGCATCATGGGAAAATCTGCCCGGGAGGGGCGGTTGCGTGACAGGCGTCGCGCTCATGCTAACGTGCCCCCCCCCGGGCGTGCAATCGAGGGTGGCCTAGGCTTCAGTCTCTTCCTCCATGCCGGCCGCCACCGCCATCGCGTTCACGTCCTCCGCGGCGATCCGCGTCAGGGCCTCGTTCGCGGCCTTCTCCTCTTCGAGCGAAATCCTGAGTACCGCGGCCACCGGTTCTTCGCCGAGCAGCCCCGCAATAGCCACGAGGCTGGCGTAGGCCGCGATTTCATAGTGCTCAACCCGCTGGGCCGAAGAAATCAGACCGGCATCGATCACCAATTCGTTGCCGTCCTGCTCCATCAGGTCCTTCGCCTCTTCGAGCAGTCCTTCCATCCCCTTGCAGCGCTTGCCGCGCGCGGCCACGCCGAGCTCGGCGAAGACCTGCTCCAGGCGACCGACTTGATCCTCGGTCTGGGCCAGGTGGTCCTGGAACGCCTTCCGCAGCGCGGGCGCTCTCGCTGTCCTGGCCATCGTCGGCAAGGCCTTGAGGAGCTGGTTTTCCGCGTGATACATGTCCCGCAGCTCGTCCATGAGCAATTCATACATCGAATCGAGCGCCATGGTTCCTCCCGTCAGTCCTGGGTTTACGCGGGCGCGGCCTAGCGGCGCACCGCATCGTTGAAGGCAATCGTCTGAATCCCATGGGCCGGGGCCCCCACGATCACCAGGGTGTATGCCCGGCCGGCGGCGAGGTTCATGGCCTTGAGCCGCAGCGGCACTGTCACGCGCGGTGGATCGCCGGTCCGGAATTCCACGGTCACCGTTCCCGGGATGACGTCCCTGTAGTCGGCATTGCCGCCGTACTGCACATTGTCGAAGAGCAGGTCCTTCTGTCCGCTCAACCCCACGTCGACATCCGGCTGGCCCGGTATGCCCTGGATCACCCGGAGGCGGGCCTTGCCCGCCTCCGCGATCAGC
The DNA here is from genome assembly GCA_031404115.1 of Gemmatimonadales bacterium. Taxonomy (GTDB): domain Bacteria; phylum Gemmatimonadota; class Gemmatimonadetes; order Gemmatimonadales; family GWC2-71-9; genus JABFSM01. The sequence goes on from JANNGX010000358.1 coordinate 1,123, forward strand.
TCGTCCCGGACCACCCGGATCTTCACCTTGCCGTCATCGGTGGGCAGGGCGATCACGGTATAGCGGAAGCCGTCGCCCATGGTTTCACTGTTGTCCGCCAGCACACTGTCTCCGTCGTTGGCCCGCACCCGGAACCGGACCAGGTTGTCGCCAATCTCGGTATACGGTGTCACGCTCTTGAATTCCACGTTGACGAACGTCGCCCGATCCTCGGTGGTGAGGTCGAGCGCGAGGTCGGGTACGGCGTTGACGAATCGCACCAGCGATTTGCCACGCTGGGCCGCCTTAACTCCCGATTCCGAGGTTGTCTTGTCATCGCCGGTTGTGCTCACCACCGGTTCCTTCGTCTTGGCCCCGGCACACCCGAGCACAACCATTGCCGCGAGGCAGTACCCGTCCGGCATCAAGCGTCGCATTCGTGTCTCTCTTTCGGTGATGTCCGGGGCCCGCTCAGACCACGCCCAGTCGTTTCTCGAACTCGTGTACTTGCCGTTCCACCTCGTCCCGCGTCTTACCATACCGCTGTTGCAAGATTCCGATGAGCTGATCCCGTTTCCCGGCGATCACATCGAGATCGTCGTTGCTGAGTTTGCCCCCACTGTTCGCGCGCCCTGCCCCGGAGCTCTTGCCACTTGCCCTCGACGTAATCCCACTGCATGGATCCTCCCGCGCACGCTGCATGTATGAACTACAAAAGGCGCGACCGTCGGCCCCAGCCGGGGCCTCGATCACGCCTTCATCTAGAGAGCCCACACGCCCTCGCGATAAGGTGGCCGCGCGGAGCGCGGTCGAGTTGTGAAGAATAGATAATGCTCGGTTCCGGGTGACGCAAGCGTCGAGATGGAGCGATGCCCGGCAGGTTCCATTTCGCCCTCCGAGCCGGGTCAAAGTAGCACCGCCGCCCGGGGATTTCGGTTGTCGGGTTCCCCGGCGGCGATGTATGTTTCTCCCTGCGCTGGACAGGTGTCCGAGTGGCTGAAGGAGCCGGTCTCGAAAACCGGTGGGCCCGCAAGGGTCTCGTGGGTTCGAATCCCACCCTGTCCGTCTTCCTTACCGCCGAACCCCGTTTACGCCAGCGGACGCCTGCTGGCCGTGAGTCCGAACACCAGCGACACCAGGAACACGATCAGGAACACGTAGAACAGCATCTTGGCGATGCCTGCCGATGTGGCGGCCAGCCCTCCGAAGCCGAACAGTGCCGCCACCAGAGCCAGCACGAAGAACCCCAATGCCCAGCGCAACATGGAAAGCCTTCCTTAGGAATGTGAAGAGCCAATCCTTCCGACCGATCGGTACAACATGAAAGGCGCCCCGGCGCGATGAATTGCGCGGGGGGCGCCTTCGACGGACGGAGCCTGCGCTCCGTCCGACCAGGCCGGCGCCATCACTTCCGGCACCATGCGCATCTACGGTACAAGGCGGGCGGAGTTCGCGCAAGACCGGGGGGCGCGCGGACGGCGAAGGCCCGAACTTAACGGTACTTGCACTGGCAGTAGCTATAGGTGAACAGGGTCGGAAGCTTGCGATCCAGCCTTTCTCATACCAGCTTAATATATGATGACGCCCAGTCGTGCGCCCCTGCCGATATCTCCCTGGAAACGCCTCACAGCCGTCGTGGACGCCTGGCTCAGCCGCGCCCTGTCCTACGCCGGGGGCCTGGACCTTCTGTTCCGCAACCGCACCTTGCTGCTGCTGGATCTGACCGGGTGGGCAGTCGTCCCTCTGGCCGCCCTGGCCATCCGTCTGGAGGGCCTGGCCGGAGTCGGGGCCTACGCGCAGCGCACCTCGCTCTATGCCCTGTGGGCCATCGGGTTCCAGTTTCTCGGCCTTTACCTGGCGGGGATCTACCGGCGGATGTGGCGGTACGCGAGCCTAGCCGAGATGTTCTCCATCTTCGTGGGGCTTGTGCTGGCCGGGATCGCGACCGTCTTCGCCGACCGCTGGGTGTCGCCGATGCTCTTGGGTCCCGGAGCCGGCGAGCCCCGCCTTCCCCGGTCCATCCCGATCATCAGCGTGATGCTGGCGATCATGTGGTCGGGGGGTACCCGTTTCACGCTTCGATACGCGAGCCAGGTGGTCCGGCGGGGGCGCCACCGGGGCAAACGGACCCTCATCATCGGGGCTGGTGATGCCGGGTCCGCCCTGGCGCGGGAGCTCCAATCCAGCTCGGCCCTGGAGCTGGAGCCGGTAGGATTCATCGACGACAACCCCGCCAAACACCGGCAGGTCATTCACGGCCTCCCGGTCCTCGGGGGGCGGCATGCGATTGCCGAGATGGCCCGGATCCACCGGGCGGAGACGGTCATCATCGCCATGCCGACGGTGCCCGGGGTGGTGATCCGGGAGCTGCGGGAGCTCTGCGTGGCGGCGGAGCTTCCGGTGCTCACGGTGCCGGGCCTTCGGTCCCTGCTGAATGGAAAGGTGACGGTCAGTCATGTGCGGCGGGTGCAGATCGAGGACCTGCTCCGGCGCGAACCGGTGCGCACCGACGAAGCGGGGGTCCGGCAGCGTCTGGCGGGGACGACGGTGTTGGTGACGGGGGCGGGAGGGTCCATTGGCTCGGAACTCTGTCGCCAGATCGCCCGCCTG
>JANNGX010000359.1:0-15407 GCA_031404115.1 Gemmatimonadales bacterium
TCGTCGGATCGGCACGGATCACCACCTTGATCGCGATCAGGACGCTGGCGAGCCCGCCAAAATAGCCGAGACCCCACCCCAGACCGGAGATCCTGCCCATGGATTCGGGGGTGGAAAGCTCGGGCAGGAAGCTGCCGACCAACGACTCGCTCAGCATGAAGGCAGCGTTGCTCACCACGATGAGCGCGATGGCCGGCCATACCCCTCCGGGACCCACCAGGGCCAGTGCCGCCGTAGAGGCCGCGCAGATCAGCGTCGTCGCAAAGAGATAGCTCTTCTTCCGGCCGCTCAGGTCGCAGATGGCGCCCGCGAGGGGCGAGAGCACCAGCGCAAGCACCGTGGAGAGGATGATGGCAATGGACCAGTAGGAATCCCGGATGGCCGAGCCGGGTGGAACGATGTATCCGACGAAGAACCCGGAATACACCACCGTGATCACTACGGTCGTGTAGCTCGAATTTGCGAAGTCGAACATCGCCCAGCCGAAAATCTCCCTCTTTTCGACCGGGCGGCTCGAAACGATCGCCGTCGGGCCGGCGGTCACGGCAAGGTCGGCGGAATGGTGACGCCGTTCCGGCCCGCCAGCGCGCGATTGAAGGCGGCGAGGTCGACGGTCAGAATGTCACGAAGCCGGGCCAGTTTCTGATCCAGCTCCGCGGAGAGCTCGCTGAACACACCGGCCGAGGCATCGGTGGGCCGGGCCTCGCCACCCTCGATGCTGTTGCGAAGCGCCGCCATGCGGTTGGTGAGCCGGATGGGGTAGTTGAGCAGGTCCTGGTCCGAGCGGGTCCGGGTCTGATAGAGCTCTTCCTCGAGAGCGGTCAGCTTCGCCTTGAGCAGCTCGCCCTGGCGCGCGAGCGCCGGCATACCGGCCACGCGATCGTCGATCGCATCCCGCAGTCTCCGAATGGTGACCACCGCGCCGTTCCCGAGGTTCTCCTTCTCCTGGATCTGTCGCGCGAAGGTAAACTGGGCGACCAGGTCGGCATCGGTGGCGCGCTTGAGGCGGGGGTCACGCCGCACTTCGAAATGCTGAGTAAGCACCTTGCCGCCGGTGGTGAGCCGCACCTGATACTGGCCCGGCGGCACGGTAGGACCGGCGTCGTTCCAGGCGCCCCAGAAAATCCGGCAATCGAAAGTAATCGAACCGGGAAGGCGAAGATCCCACCAGTAGCTGTTCAGCCCCGCCTCCCGCGGCGGCATGCGCTCGCGGAAGGGACGCACATCGCATCCCATCCGGCTCAATCGCACCGAGTCGGCCCGGATCCGCGCCGTGTCCGGCGGCGCGCCCACGGAGGTACGGATGGTGCGGCCCTGCCCGTCCAGGACATCGATGGTCACCGTGTCCGCGGCCTTCTTGAGGACGTAGTCGAACCGCGCGCCCGAGACGGGACGAACCGCCGGTTTGGGCTGGAACAGGTACGTGTCGGCGGCCGCCACGTCGGCGGTCATTCCGCGAATCGGGGTGATGTCTTCGAGGAGCCACATCGAGCGACCGTGCGTGGCGATGACCAGATCGTGCTCTTCGACCACCAGATCCGGCACCTGGACGTCGGGCAGGTTGAGCGAGAGCGACTGCCAGTGGTCGCCGTCGTCCCAGGAGGCATACACCCCGTGTTCGGTGCCGGCGTACAGCAGGCCCTTCCGCTTGGGATCTTCCCGCACCGCGTGGACGTAGTCGTCGGCGCGGATACCGGTGATGGTCTTCCGCCAGGTCCTGCCGCAGTCGTGGGTGCGAAAGATGTACGGTGTCCGATCATCGAGCTGATAGCGCTTGGCGGCCAGATACGCGGTGCAGACGTCGAACCGCCCCGCATCGATCAGCGAGATGCGGCTGAACCCGGGGAGTCCGTCCGGCGTGATGTTGCTCCAGGTTTTCCCGCCGTCCCGAGTGATGTGGACCACGCCGTCATCGGAGCCAGTCCAGATGGTGTTGATGTCCTGAAACGACGGCGCCACGGTGAAGACGGTGCCGTAGATCTCGGGACCGTTCATGTCGTGGGTGATCGGCCCGCCCGAGCGGCCCAGCGTCTTGGGATCGGCGCGGGTGAGGTCGGGACTGATGCGCTCCCATGTCTGGCCCTCATTCGTGGTCTTGAAGAGATGCTGCGAGCTGGCAAAGAGCACCGAGGGATCCACCGGCGAGAAGACGATCGGAAAGGTCCATTGCCACCGCTCGGGCAGCGCACTGGCCGGCTCGCCGGAGAAGAACCGGGGGTACACCTGGACGTCCCGGCCTTCGCCGTTGCTGCGATCGTATCGGGTCAGCAGCGCGCCCTGGCTCCCGGCAAAGAAGATGTCGGGATTCCGCGGGTCGGGGGCGATGTAGCCGCTCTCACCCCCGGCGACATGGTAGAAGAAATCGGCCGTCGAACTGAATAGCTGAGCCCAGGGAACCGCCCAGGAGCTGGCCAGACAGAACGTGCTGTTGTCCTGCTGGGACCCGCACACGTGGTAGGGGAACTCCCTGGTCGTGGCCACCCGGTAGGCCTGCGCGGTGGGGTACATGATCGAGGTCCAGGTGCCGCCGCCGTTCAGGCTCACGGTACCGCCGCCGTCGTTGGAGTTGGCGAGGCGCTGGGTGTCGTTGGGGTCGATCCAGAGATCGTGGTTGTCTCCATGGGGATCACGGACCCCGTTAAAGGTCACCCCGCCGTCGTCGGAGCGGAACATCGTGGTGTTGAGGACGTAGACCCGGTCCTTGTCCTTGGGGTCGGCGTAGATGCGTGAGTAGTAGAACGCGCGCTGGCGGAGCTTGCGGTCCGCATTGGTGCGCTTCCAGGTGGTGCCGCCGTCATCGGAGCGAAAGACCCCGCCGTCGTCGTTCTCCACGATGGCCCAGACCCGCCCCGGCACCGCTCCCGACACCGCCACCCCGATCTTTCCGATGATGCCCCGGGGCAGGCCGGGGTTACGGGTCAGCTCCGTCCAGCTGTCTCCGCCGTCGGTGGACTTGAACAGGCCGCTCCCGGCCCCGCCGCTCGACATGGTCCAGGGGGTGCGGTACGCCTGCCAGAGCGCGGCGTAAAGGATGTTGCCGTTGTTCCGGTCGATGACCAGGTCCACAGCCGCGGTCGAGTCATTCCGGAACAGCACCCGCTCCCATGTGGTGCCGCCATCCTTGGACCGGTACACCCCCCGTTCCGCGCTGGGCGCGTAGGGCTTGCCGAACGCGGCCACATACACGAGCTCGGGATTCACCCGATCGACCCTAACCCGCGCGACGGCCTGGACCTTGCCGAGCCCGGCATGCTTCCAGGTCTTTCCCGCGTCGGTGCTCTTGTAGATGCCGTCTCCCTGCATGATGTTGCCGCGAAACTCGGTCTCGCCCATTCCGATGTAGACCACGTCGGGATTCGCTTCGCTGACCGCCACCGCGCCGACCGAAGAGCTCTTGATCTGCCCATCGGTTACCGGACGCCACGAGGTACCCCCGTCGGTTGTCTTCCAGAGCCCGCCACCCACCGCGCCGAAGTAGTACTCATTGGCCCGGCTCGGGATCCCGGTGACGGCGATGGAACGACCCCCGCGGTTGGGACCGATGTTGCGCCAGCTCATCCCCTTGAACAGCGAGGTGTCGAACCCCTGAGCGGCCATGGGGAGGACGAACAAGCAAGCGAACAGCACCGACACCGGCACCGAGCGGTGGAATCGCATCAGGACCTCGCAGAGGAACTCAGGGGCGGGAGCGGGGGATCGAGCCCGGAACCTACAGGAGGGCGTGTGGGTGCGTCCAGAGCGGAGGAAGCGGCTTGCGACTCCCGCGGCCGGGTGTCAATCTTGAAGCATGTTTATCGGACATTTCGCGGTCGGGTTTGCCGCCAAGCGCTGGGCCCGGGAAGCGCCGCTCGGAGTGCTCCTGCTGGCGCCGCTTCTCCTCGATGTTCTCTGGCCGGTGTTCTGTCTCTTCGGCCTCGAGCAGTACCGGATCCTCCCCGAGAGTGGCCCCTTCACTCGCCTCGAATTCATCTATTACCCCTGGTCCCACAGCCTCGCGATGTCGATTGTCTGGGCCCTCCTGCTTGGGGGGCTCTGGCGGGTGCGTGGCGGGAGCATGCGAACCGCCGCCATTCTGGCCGCCCTGGTGGTGAGCCACTGGGTACTCGACTGGGTGACCCACCTTCCCGACCTGCCCCTGTGGCCGCCCCGGGGCCCCCGGCTGGGGCTCGGCCTCTGGAATTCGGCAGCCGGAACGGTGGTGGTGGAATCCCTCATGCTGGCCGGCGGCGCGTGGCTCTACTTCTCCGCTACGCGCGCCACGGGGCACCTCGGCCGAATCGGGACGTGGTCCTACCTGGCACTCCTGGCCACGGTCTACGTGGTGAACCTCGCCGGGCCTCCCCCTCCGGTCGGTGCCGAGCGGCTGGTTTCGATTGTGGCGCTGGTATTCGTCCTGCTGTTGCCCCTGGCATCATGGATCGACAGTCACCGGAATCCGGCGGGCTGAGTCTGCCGGGCGCGGCCCAGCCGCTCAGCTCAATGCTGCGCGGCCGGGACGCTGGAATCCAGGTCAGGTCGTGGGCGGATCCTTCGAGCGAGTCTTGCTCACGCCTGTCAGAATGCCGAGCCCGAGCAGAATGACGCTGGTGATGGCGATGTAAAGTACCGAGATGCCAGCGGTGGCCATGCCCCAGGCCACTCCCCCGATCACGATCAAGAATCCGATGACATACAGCATGAAGGACATGAAAGCCTCTTTGAGGTGGGTCCGTACCAGTAGTGACGAACGACGAGTATTTTCAGCCACCGTGACCGCTCCCCAACCGTGGCATCCCAAGCGAATCCTGGTGTCCGACACCCTCCACGAGGGCCTCGGCGAATACCTCCTGCGGCGCCGGCCGGATCTTTCCTTCCGGGCCCGGGGAGCGGCGGAGATCAGCGCCGAGGACGTCGAATGGGCCGAGGTCCTGGTGGGCTTCAGGCCCCCGCGCTCGGGCCCCTGGCGCACCCTTCGCTGGATCCACTGCATCGGCGCCGGAGTGGATGCCTTCGCCTTTCGGACCGGCCTCTCGCCGGACACGCTGCTCACGCGTACCTCGGAGGATTTCGGGCCCCAGATCGGGGAATACTGCCTCACCCGTGCCCTTGCGGTGACCCAGCGGCTCCGTCAACTCGAGGAGGAACAGCGGGCGAGACGCTGGAAGCCGAAGCACCCGGAGCAGATCCGAGGTAGCCGGGTGCTGGTGGCGGGGGCCGGCGCAGTGGGACGGGGCATCGCCCGTGCGTTCCTGGGGGCCGGCTGCGCCGTGGACGGCGTGTCGCGGGGGGGGGCTCCCCGAGAGCCGTTCGGACGGGTTCACGCGATCGAGGGCTTTGCCCTGGCGGTGCGCGGAGCGCGCTGGCTGGTGCTGGCGTGTCCGCTGACCGAGGACACCTACCACCTGCTGGACCGGGATCGTCTGTCGCTCTGCGACGGCGCCTATCTGATCAACGTCGGCCGCGGTGCACTGGTACAGGAACCACTCCTTCCCGAGGCTCTGGATCGAGGCTGGCTCCGGGGCGCAGCACTGGACGTGTTCGAGACCGAGCCGCTGCCCTCGAAGTCGCCGCTCTGGAACCGACCGGAGGTGACGGTTTCTCCCCACATTTCCGGGCTCACCACGGTTCCCGGTGCCGGCGATGGTTTTCTCGCTTCACTCGACGCCGTGGAGGCGGGCCGCCGGCCGGTGCTCGCGGTGGACCCGGCGCGGGGCTACTAGACGCGGCCAAGCCCCGCCGGAAGACACCGGCGGGGCCTGGCACGTTCTGCCGGGAGCTCAGCTCAGATCTTGAACGCGAACCCGCCGGTGATCGGGAACATCATCGCCGACCCGGTCTGGAAGATCTGGCCGTTGGTCCGCTTCAGCGCGATGTCCGCCTGAGCGCTGCCGACGATGCCGATGCGATCCGCGAACCAATAGGTGAGGGTGGCGCCGGCATTGACAGCGAAGTGCGCGTCGGTCTTCAGGCCCCGGTTGTCCCTGAGCGGCTGGTTGGGCGAGAAGATCATGAGCCCCGGGCCCGCATTGAGCGCGAAGGTCACTTTGTCGGTGCGGACGAGGTCGGCGCTCACCTTCAGGAAGGTGTGCAGGACGTTCCACTGGAGATCGTTGGGCCCGCCTACGATCCCGCCACCGGTAATCTTCTGGCTGTGGTGGCCCCAGTCGGCCGACAAACCGAGATGGAGCCGGTTGCCGAGGGCGATGTAGGCGCCAGCGCCGAACGAGGTCTGGCCCTTGAGCGAGTCCCCGGCGACGCCGCTGTTGAAGGTGTACCCGGCACGCACATCGACCGTGGCGTACCTGTCCTGTGCGAGGGCGGGGCTCGCGAGAAGGGCGAGGAAACCAGCGGCGAGGATGGGGCGAAGGACTCTCATGCGTCACTCCCTTTGGACGAGTGGGTGCGAAACTCAGGTGCCACGCGCTCGGCGCGCTATGTCAGGGATGCCGGAAGGGCGGCGTACGCCCCAACCCGCCACCAATCAACGCTTTCGGGGCGGTTTGGTCAAGATGCTCCCCTCCGGCGGGCATTCCGGGGATCTTAACAGGTCCCCCCCGCGCAAGGTAACTTGGCAGCAGTTCAAATCCCTCACTTCTGTGGAATTTGGCTGATGCCCAATATTGCGGAGTTCCATCCCCACCTGGTCCATTTCGTCATCGCGCTCGGGCTACTCGGCGTATTGCTGCGGGTGGTCTCCCTGCTTGGGAAGGGGGCCTGGCTCAATCCCGCCGCAGCGATGCTGCTCATTCTGGCCGCCGGCGCGGGCGTGCTCGCCCAGGAATCCGGGATAGACGCCCACGGCCCGGTGGAGCGGGTTCCGGGAGCGCGGGATGCGGTGGTGGCGCACGAAGAATGGGGCAAACGCGCCAGAAACTTCCTGCTGGCAGTCGGGGCGCTCGAGATCTTCGGGCTGGTCCTGGCGACTCGACGTGCCGGCAAGGTGATGCGGGGCGCGTCGGCCGTCGTCGGCATTGCCGCCGCGGTGAGCATCTATGAATCGGCCGAGCATGGAGGCGAGCTGGTGTACAACTACGCCGGCGGCGTAGGCATCCGTTCGGGGGCGCCGCAGGACGTGAAACGGCTGCTGGTCGCGGGGCTCTATCATGAGGCCCGCCTGGCCCGGGATTCCGGACGCGCCGAAGACGCCTCACGGCTCACCGACGAGCTGCTCCGGCTGCGGCCGGATGATCCCGCCGTGCGCTTCCTGGCCATCGAGTCCAGGCTCGTGGACCGCCACGATCCCCAGGGGGCGCTCAACGACCTGGCTCAGATGCAGGTCCCCGCCGAGGACCCCAGGCTGGCGCCCCGGCACGGCATTCTGACGGCACAGGCACTCGCCGCGGCGGGACAGGCCGACAGCGCTCGCGCGGTCCTGACCGCACTGGCCCAGCGGTTCCCGCAGAGCCAGGGGGTCAAGAACGCCTTGGGAAAGCTCCCATAGATCAGGCCCGGAGGTAGTCGGGTCGCCAGGTCTGGACCGCGCGCTTGATGTCTTTCCGGGTGGTGATCTCACCCTTCCGAATCCGGTCGACCAGCCCGGGGACCTCGGCGTCGCTGGCGAACCGGAGCGCCACCAGGTGCCCGCGGGTGAGCCCGGCAATATCGCCGTCGCGGCCCGGCATGAGCCGCTGCAGCCGGAGCGTCTCCTCCAGCCGGATCACCCGGTCCTGCACCTGCAGCGGCATCCAGCGGGCGTAGAACACCGCCAGCGCAATCGCGATCGCGACCACCGCAGCCCAGGCGCTGGCAGTTCCGGGGGCTCGAACCGCAGCCACGATCTGTACGACCCCGTTAATCAGAAGGACCGGGAGCGCGAAAAAATGAAAGACCGGCACGTAGCGGGCGTGTCTGGCGAAGGATTGACTGGCGGCGTCGGGCATTGGGAACCTGAGAGGTGAGAAGTGAGAAGAGCGAGGGGAGAGGTGACCAGTGACCAGTGACCAGCATAGCGCGCGCCAACCTCCTAGCCTCCTAGCCACTTAGCCTCTTAGCCTCATGCCTGAAATACCAGTAGAACGGCAGCCCCGCCACGAGCAGACCGGCACCGATCAGGGAGAATTTCGGCTCGGCGACGATCGAGCTGCGGATCAGATAGGCGGAGAACAGCAGGAAAATCACCGGCGTGACCGGATAGCCCCACGCGCGATAGGGCCGCACCATACCGGGCTCCCTCCGCCGCAGCACGATGACCGCGATGCAGGAAAGCGAATAGAACAGGAACGACACGAAGACCATGCAGGTGATCAGGTCGTTGTACGTGCCCAGCAACACCAGGAGCGACGACCAGACCCCCTGGGCGATCAGGGACGTATTGGGCGTGGCGTACCTGGGATTCAGCTTCGAGGCCCAGGAAAAGAACTGCCCTTCGCGGGCCATCGCCCAGGGAATCCGCGCGGCAGTGAACACGATACCGTGATTGGAGCCCAGGGTGGAGATCAGCACCGCCACGGTGATAAAGGCGGCGCCTCCGGTGCCGAGCACGACCCGCATGGCGTCGGCGGCCACCAGCGGCGACTTCGCGGCGCCGGCCCGTCCCAGCACGTAGAGGATCGCAAGGCTCACCCCGATGTAGAGCACACTCACGAGGACGGTGGAGAGCAGGATCGAGCGCGGCATGTCGCGAGCGGGATTCCGCATCTCGCTCCCCACGTAGGTGATCTCGATCCATCCGTCGTAGCCCCACAGCACCGCGATCATTGCGACGCCGAACGGCGCCACGAGCGAGGGGAACGGCTCGGTGGGCCAGAGCGGCTGGAAATTCTGAACGCTTCCGCCGGGCAGCAGCAGACAGAGCCCGATCAGGGCGATGACCGCGGCGATCTTGATGAGGGTGACGACGTTCTGGGTGACCGCGCCGACTTTGAGGCCGAAGCAGTTGATCAGCGTGAGCAGCAGGATCGAACCGATCGCAACCACTTTGATGGCGACGCCCGAGAGGGGCAGGAAAAAACCAACGTACGTGGCAAATCCCACCGCGATGGCGGCGATCGACGCGGGGTTGATGACCACCGAGCTGCCCCATCCGTAGAGATACCCCCACACCGGTCCGAAAGCCCGCTGCAGGTAGACGAACTGCCCGCCGGCCCTGGGCATCGCGGCGCCCAGCTCGGCAATGCACAGGGCGCCGCAAAGCGAAATGACCGCGCCCACCACCCAGACCAGGATGGTCGGGAACGACGCAGTGAACGCGGCCGCGATCACGCTGGGCACGATGAAGATCGACGAGGCCACCATGGTCCCGACGTTGATCATGGTCGCGTCGAGCAGACCGAGCTCGCGGCGCAATCCGTCCTCGCCGCGGTGACCGGCGGGCACGGGGTGTTGCGGAGGTGTCGGGTTGGAGGCCATCGGGTCCACCAAGCTACCGCTGGAGAACGGCCGCCGGAAGCGTCGGAGGGTGGCTCAGGCCCCGTGCGCGAGCTATCCTACATCGATACGCCCCGCCTCCTGGAATCTTCCACAGGACATCGATCGCCATGACCCGACTTCCAGCCGCGCTGCTCGTCTGTCTGGCCCTCCCGTCCCTCGGGTATGCCCAGGGGGGAGCCCCGGCCCAGGACTCGAGCGGACCGGGGCCCCGCGCCGGACAGTTTTCGGGGCTTCGCTGGCGGGGCATCGGTCCCGCGATGGCGTCGGGCCGCGTGGGGGAGATGGCGATCCATCCCTCCGACAAGAGCACCTGGTACCTGGCCGTGCATTCGGGCGGGGTCTGGAAGACCACCAACGGCGGCACGACGTGGTCCCCGATCTTCGATAGCCAGCCCTCCTACTCGATCGGCACCATCGCCCTCGATCCGCAGCAACCGCTGACGGTGTGGGTGGGAAGCGGCGAGAACAACAGCCAGCGGTCGGTGGGCTGGGGTGACGGGATCTACAAGTCCACCGACGGCGGACGAACCTGGACCAATGTGGGACTCAAGGAGTCGTTCCACATCGGCCGGATCGTCATCGACCCGCGGAAATCGGACGTGGTGTATGCCACGGCGATGGGATCGATGTGGTCCCCCGGCGGGGACCGCGGCGTGTTCAAGAGCAGCGACGGCGGGAAGACGTGGGTCCAATCGCTCAAGCCGGACAACGAATGGACCGGCGCCTACGAGCTCGCCATCGATCCCAGGAATCCCGACGCCCTCTACGCCACCACCTACCAGCGCGGCCGGCGGCAGTGGGGGTTCATCGACGGCGGCCCCGGCTCCGCGGTCTACAAGACCAGCGATGCCGGCGCCACCTGGGCCAAGATCAGCCGCGGGCTTCCGTCGGAGGAGCTCGGCAAGATCGGCCTCGCGCTGTCGCCGGCGGACCCCGCCGTACTCTACGTCCAGGTCGAAGCCGCCAATCGCGCAGGCGGGTTCTTCCGCTCGCGTGACGGCGGCCAGAACTGGGAGCGGATGAGCACCCGCACCGCGGGCCCGCCCTTCTACTACCACAAGATCGTGGCCGATCCGAAAAACGTGGACCGGGTCTACACGGTGGATGTCCAGATGTCGGTGACCGAGGACGGCGGGCGCACCTTCCGGTCGATCCAGGGGCGTTCGATGCACGTGGACAACCACGCGATATGGATCGACCCCGACGACACCGATCATTTGCTGGTGGGCAACGACGGCGGGCTCTATGAGACCCGGGACCGGGGGGCCGCCTGGCACTTTTTCGGCAACCTGCCGATCACCCAGTTCTACAAGGTGAGCGTGGACAACGCCGTGCCGTTCTATAACCTCTGCGGCGGCACCCAGGACAACAACACGCTCTGCGGCCCCTCGCAGACCACCAACGGGCACGGGGCCTCGAATGCCGACTGGTATATCACCGTCGGGGGCGACGGCTTCCAGCCGCGGATCGATCCCACCAACCCCGACATCATCTACGGCCAGTCGCAGCACGGCGAGCTGGCCCGGTACGACCGCAGGACCGGCGAGCGGGTCGGCATCCAGCCGCAGATCGAGCCGGGCGAGCCCGCCAGCCGCTGGCACTGGGACGCGCCGCTGATCATCAGCCCTTTTGCGAACACCCGGCTCTACTTCGCCTCGCAGCGGATCTACCGCAGCGACGACCGCGGCGACACCTGGCGGCCGGTCAGCGGCGACCTGAGCCGACAGCTCGACCGCAACAAGCTCCCGCTCATGGGCAAGGTGTGGAGCGTCGACGCCGTCGCGAAGAATACGTCCACCTCGTTGTGGGGCGCGGTCGTGTCGCTCTCGGAGGCGCCGAAGAAAGAGGGCATGCTCTGGGCCGGCACCGATGATGGGTTAATCCACGTGACCGAGGACGGCGGCGGAAGCTGGCGGACGACCGACACCATCCCCGGCGTGCCCTCGCTCGCCTTCGTGGCCGACGTCGCGGCCTCCAACCACGACGCCGGCGTCGGCTACGCCGTCTTCAACAATCACAAGCAGGGCGACTACAAGCCCTATGTGTACAAGAGCACCGATGGCGGCCGAAGCTGGAGCTCCATCGCCGGAGACCTGCCGCCCAAGAGCCCGGCCTGGACCATCGTCGAAGACCACGTGAATCCCGATCTGCTCTTCGTAGGCACCGAGATGGGCGCTTATTTCACGCTCGACGGCGGAAAGAAGTGGCTCAAGTTTGCCGGGCTTCCGACCATCCAGGTCCGCGACATCGCGATCCAGCCGCGGGAGAACGATCTCATCCTCGCGACGTTCGGACGCGGACTCTACATCATGCACGACTATGCGCCGCTGCGGAACGCCACGGCCACGCTGGCCCAGCGCGCCGCGCTCATGCCGGTCCGGGACGCCAGGATGTATATCCCAGCCCAGCCGCTCGGCGGCGGTCCACGCGGCTCGCAGGGCGATGATCTGTATACCGTGGCCAACCAGCCGACCGGCGCGGTGTTCACCTATTACCTCAAGGATCCGCTCCGCACACTCCGGCAACGGCGCCAGCAGGCGGAGCGCTCCGCCGCGCAGAAAAACCTCGAGATTCCCTTCCCCTCGTGGGACAGTCTGCGCGCCGAGGAGCGAGAGGAGGCGCCCGGGGTCGTGCTCACGGTCACCGACGAGCAGGGGAACGTGGTTCGGCGGCTGACCGGCCCAGCCACGGCGGGCTTCCAGCGGGTGGTCTGGGATCTGCGGCATCACGCGTCGACGCCGGTTGGTGCCTTCGAGGTCGGTGGTCCTGCGGGCGGGGGGGGGGACGGCGATTCGACCCAGGCGGGCGGCGGACCGTCGGGGCCAATGGCCGTGCCGGGCATCTATCGCGTCAGCATGGCCCTCCGGGTGGACGGAAATCTTACCCCAGTCGGTGAGCCGCAGACGTTCCGCGCGCTGCCCACCGGACAGGGGTCGCTTCCCGCGGCCGACCGGGCGGCGAACGCGGCGTTTCACCAGCAGACCGCGCGGTTGCAGCGGGCCCTGCTGGGCACGGCGCAAGCGCTCACCGAAGCGGAGACCCGGCTGGGCCTGGTGCGCCGGGCCATCGACCAGACCCCGAAGGCCCCGGCCACCCTGCCCCAGAGCGGGCGGGCCCTCACCGAGCGCTTTCGCGAGCTTCGGACGGAGCTCAATGGAGACCCGGTGGTCGGCAGCCGCAACGAGCCGGTGCCGCCGTCGGTGCAGGCGCGGCTCCAGCGGGTGATCGGCGGCACCTGGAACAACACCTCGGCCCCGACGGCAACCGCGCGGCGCGGCTACGACATCGCGTCGGAGGCGCTCACGGCATTTCTGCCGAAGCTGCGCGCGGCGCTGGATGACCTGAAGAAGCTGGAAGAGGACGCGGAGGCGGCTGGGGCGCCCTGGACGCCGGGAAGGGTGCCGGTGTGGAGGCCGTGAGGTTTCACGGCACTGCCGCGAACACGACCTCCCCGTTCACCACGGTCATGATCGCCTTGGTCTTCGGGATCTGTGCCTCGGGAATCGTCATGATGTCCTGATTCAGGATCGTCAGATCGGCGAGCTTCCCGACCTCGATGGTGCCGCGTTGGTCGTCCTCGAAGGCCGCGAACGCCGGCCAGAGGGTGAACATCTTGAGCGCCTGGTCCCGGGTCACCTTCTCCTCGGGGTGCCAGCCCTCGCCCGACCGACCGGAGAGATCCTTCCGTGCCACCGCCGCGTAGAACTCGATCATCGGCTCTCCCCGCTCGACCGGTGCGTCCGACCCGCCGGCCACCGGCACGCCCAGTTTGATGAAGGTCGCCCAGGCGTAGGCGCCCTTGAGGCGCTCCATGCCAAGCCGCGAGGGCGCGAAGAAGAGATCGCCGATGGCGTGGGACGGCTGCATCGAGGCGATGATGCCCAGTGTCTTGAAGCGCGGAATGTCCTCGGGATTCACGATCTGGGAGTGCTCGTCGCGCCAGCGGGGCTCTTTCACCTTGCGCTGGTCCGCCGGCACTTCCTGCATGGCGCGCTCGTAGAAATCGAGGGTCAGGCGGTTGCCGCGGTCCCCAATGGCGTGGGTCTCCACCTGGATGCCGTTCCGGAGCGCGGCCACCAGCATCGCCTTGAGCGCCACGGTGTCGGTGGTAATGAGGCCGGTGGTCCGGGCGTCGTCGCTGTAAGGCAAAAGCAGCGCGGCGCCACGGCTACCCAGCGCGCCATCCATCACGACCTTGATCGTGCGCATGGTGAGCTTGCCCCCGAATTCACCGATCCTGGCGCCCTGCTCGATCAGCCGGGTCGCGTCCGCGGAGGGGCCACTGATGGCCTTGTAGATCCGGATCTTGATCCTGCCGTCGCGGTAGAGCTTTCGGATCCGTTCCACCTCGCCCCAGCTGCCATGGGCGTCCTGGATCTGGGTCCAGCCCAGCTCGACCTCACGCTGCACCCCCTTGATGATCTGCTCGTCCTGCTCCGCATCGGTATCGGGAGGCACCAGGCGTCCCACCAGGCCCTGGGCCCGGTCGATCAGCATGCCGGTGGGCTCGCCGGAGGCGTCCTTGTTGATCGCGCCGCCCGAGGGGGCCCGGGTGTCGCGGGTGATGCCGGCCAGACGGAGCGCCGCGGAGTTGGCGATCGAGGCGTGGCCGTCGGCCCGCTGCAGCACCACCGGGTTGCCCGGCGCGATGTGGTCGAGGTCCTGCCGGGTGGGAAACACCGGCGGCTTCCAGAAGGTCTCGATCCACCCTCGACCAGTGACCCACTGGCCCGGCCGGGCCTGATCCACCCTGGCTTTGACCAGCGCCAGGAATTCCTCGAGGCTCTTGGTGCCCTCGAGGTTCAGGGTCATTTCGCGTTCCCCCACTCCGGCGAGATGCATGTGGGCATCGGTGAAGCCGGGCAATACCGTCGCCCCGTGCAGGTCGACGACCTTCGTGCCGGCGCCGGTGAATCGCCGGACCCCGCCGTTGGACCCGACGAAGACGATCTTGTTTCCCGTGATTGCGACGGCCTCCGCCCGGATCTGCTTGTCGTTGGCGGTGTACACCTTTCCGTTGGTGAAGACCAGGTCGGCCGGTGCCTGCTGCGGTCCGGAAACCACCGGCGCCAGCAGGGCGAACGCGGTGACAAGGGGGGCCAATCGCATATCAGTTCCTGCCTCGGGTGACGGTCGTTGTTTCTCCTCTGCTGTCATCATCCGGCGGCACCGGCTTGGGCGCCACCGGATACAGTCCCGCGTCGGCGAGCAGCTTGTAAAAGGCCGGCAGCCGGGCCACGAACGCGTTGACCTCCGCGATGGCGCCGGGAATATCCCGCTTGAGCTCGGCCATCTGGTTGAGCTGATCCTCGGTGGCCGGCGAGGTGGAGCCGTCGATGCCCCCCGCCGCGTTGCCCATCCGGAAGCCGAGATTCTTCCGGAAGTCGCTGAAACTGAAATCGGGCGACGAAAAATCGAGCCCGACCCCGAACTTCTTCTTGAGGGAGTCGAGCGACCGGGTCAGCGAGTCGAGCGACGCCTTGATCGGTGCCGGCACCGCCGACGAGTCTTTGAGCTCGGCCTTGAGCGCGGCCTGGATCTGGGTCAACTGCTCATTGGCCTTACGCACCGCGGCCGCCGCGTGTTGCACCCGGCTGCCCAGGGTCTGCAGCTCCCGTAGCGCATCGTAGCGGGTTTTCCGGTCGGCGTCGGAGATGACGATATCGGGCTCGCCGAGGACGCGGACCTTCCCGGTGCCCGACTCCTTCCCGTTCACCACCAGGACCAGCTGGTACTCTCCCGGGAGGACCAGCGGCCCGTCGGTGGCGCCGCCGCGCTCGAAGCTGCCCGGCGCAGGCGGGTTCGCCTCGGGTCCCGGTATCGGCTCCACCCGAAGGTTCCACACCGCCGAATTCACCCCCTGGCCCAGGCCGGCCTTGGTCGCGTCGCCCCGCAGCACGCGGACCGTAGCACCGCCCGCGTCCTTGACCACGAGGGCGACGCTGTCGGCCTTGGCGCCGAGGTGGTAGGGGATCCGGGCGCCGAAAGGGGGATTCTGCCCCAGCCATATCATGTTGCCTTCGAAGATCCGCTCCCGGTCGTCGGCGATGCCGCGCTGC
>JANNGX010000360.1:0-11498 GCA_031404115.1 Gemmatimonadales bacterium
CCGCGGACGGGCGGTCGGACGGGCGGGAGGACTCCTCGTGCCGTACGACCTCGACGACTCCGTCGGCCACCTTGAGCGCGGTCTCGATTGAGTCATTGAGCCGGCTCCGGTCCTCAGGCCGCACCACCAGACGATCCACCAGCACGGCCAGGTCGTGGTTGTGGCGCCGATGCAGGGCCGGCACCGAGCCCAGGTCGTAGATCTCGCCGTCGACGCGAACCCGCACAAAGCCGCGCTTACGGAGATCCTCGAATACTTCGCGGAACTCGCCCTTCCTGCCTCGGACCATTGGACCCAGGATTTCGATCCGGGTCCCCGCGGGCCATCCGAAGATGGTGTCGGTAATCTGCGCGGCGCTCTGGCGGGACACCGGGCTGCCGTCGGTGGGGCAGTGCGGCACGCCGGCGCGGGCCCAAAGCAGGCGCATGTAGTCGTAGATCTCGGTGACGGTCCCGACGGTGGATCGGGGATTGTGCCCGGTCGACTTCTGCTCGATCGAAATGGCGGGCGAGAGGCCCTCGATCCCGTCCACGTCGGGCTTTTCCATGAGCCCGAGGAACTGGCGGGCGTAGGCGGACAGCGATTCGACGTAGCGGCGCTGGCCTTCGGCGTAGATCGTGTCGAATGCGAGCGAGGACTTGCCGGACCCGGAGAGGCCGGTGATCACGGTCAGCGCGTTGCGCGGCAGCGCAACGGAGATGTTTTTGAGGTTGTGCTCGCGGGCACCGCGAACCCGGAGGAATTCTTGGGGCATAAGAAGCCAAAAATACCGGGAAGCGGGGCGGCGTTCAACTGTGCCCTCTCACTTCTCGCCTCGCCCCTCTTACCTTTCGGTCATGCGCCGCCTCCGCAACTCCCGCTCGCCCGAGCCCGACGAGGCTGCGCTCGAGGGATTCGACCGGGCCGACCTGGAGGGGGACGCCATCGGGCCCGTCGTCGATGAGCTGGCGTGGCTGCGCCCGTTCGGCGCCGACATTCCCGGCCACTCTCTCCCGGGCGGGGTGACGGAAGCCGAGCCCGAGAGCCACCGGGTACCCCGCCGTGCGCGCGATCTGGTCGCGTCAGGGCGGCGCCTCGACGCGCTGCTCCTGCTCCGCCGGTACCTCGCCGACGCTCCGAGGGATGCGGTGGTGCGAACCCATCTGGCCGCACTGCTCGACGACGGGGATGATCCCGAGGCCGCACTCGAGGAGTTGTCGCTGGCTCTCACGCACGCGGCGGACCCGGTGCCCGTGCTGGTCCATCGGGGGGCCATCTTGGCGCGCCGGGGCCGCACGGCCGAAGCCGAGCAGGACCTTCGTGATGCCATTCGGCGCAACCCGGCCCATGCACCGGCCCACTTTCACCTCGGCCTGGCCCTGCTGCGGCGGGGTCGGGGCAGCGATGCCACCGTCGCCCTCCAGGAGGCGCTCCGTCACGCACCGCATGATCCCGACACCACCTATTACCTCGGAGAAGCTCTCGAAGCCCAGGGCGACCTGTCCGGCGCATTGGCGGCGCTCGAGCGCGCGGCCGCACTCGCACCCGAGCTCCCGCGCACCTACAAGTTGATGGGCCGCTTGCTCGACCGTCTCGGCCGCACCGACCAGGCCATGGCGATGCACAAGCGAGCGCGGGAGGCCGGGATCCGCTGATGAAAATCGGCTTCAGCCGCAGGAACATCGGCCGCCTCGTCTTGCTGGGATGGGCCGTCGCGCTCGCCTGGCTGGCACGACGCCAGTTATCCCAGGGCGACTCCGCCGATACTGCGCTCCGAACCCGGAGGCTCGCGCCCGGAGCGCACTATTACGCGGTGTACGCCGGCGCCCGGCAGGTGGGACAGCTCAACCTCTCCGTGGACACCCTGGTGGACGGGGTTCGGCTCGACGAGCTCATGGTGCTCGATCTCCCGCTCGTCGACACCACCGGGATGCTGGCCCGAGGCTCGAAATACTTTCTCACTCGCTCCCTCCGGCTGCGCGGGTTCTCCCGCACTGTCTACGGGGTCGGCGAGCGGGAGGAACTCGTCGGTGACATGGGCGCCGATTCGCTGCTCAGCCTCGTCAACAGCGAAGGCCCCAACGGGGTCAAAGCCAGAATCCGGATCCGGATTCCGGCCGATGCGATGCTGCCGGTAATGCTCACCTATCGCGCCGCGTTCAGCGGCCAGCTGCATACCGGCGGCGGGTTCGAGGCGCACCTGCTCGAGCTGGGAAGCGCCAGCACCCGGACTGTGACGGTGAAGGTGACCGCCGAGTCGACCTTCGTCGTGCCCGACAGCACAGTATGGGATGAAGCCAGGGAGGAGTGGGTTCCCGCCACCACCGATACCATTCGTGGCTGGCGGCTGGAACACAATTCGGCGGGCGCACCGACCATCTCCTGGGTCGATGAAACCGGTGCGCTGCTCCGCCAGGAAACGGCGGGAGGGCTGACGCTGGTGCGCTCGGCGTTCGAGATCGTACGCAACAACTACCGTCACAACCGGCGGGGTGAGCGCTCCGACTGGCGCCGGAGCATTCCGGGCATGACTCCGCTGATCGCCTCCCGGAGCGCACCCGATACCGCGGCCGCCGAGCTGTCATTCGTCATGCCGCGCGACAGCGGTGCGGCGGTCTCCGGACCGCCCCCCGCGCTCGCCGGCGGGCGCCAGCGCGTGCATGGGGACACGGTCACCGTGTCACGCAGCACCCCGCCCGATACCGTGCCCCGCCGCATTCGCGAGGCGCGCTACGCATTGGGACCTTCCTGGGACACGCCGGCGCTGGATGCGGGAATGACGGCCGCGGCGGATCGTGCGCTGGCCGGTGCCCGCACCATGCGAGATAGCGCCGAGCGGCTCACGCTGTGGGTGGCGCAGCAGATCACCACGGATCGAGCGGAGAACTCCTCCGCCACCGCGGGGCAGACGCTGCGGACTCGGCGCGGCAACGCCGATGGCAAGGCGCGGCTCCTGGCCACATTGGCCCGAGTCGGCGGGATCCCGGCCCGGGTCGTGACGGGGCTTGCGGTACTCCCGAACGGGAGCTTTGGGCACGCTTGGACCGAGCTCTGGATCGGCGGATGGGTAGCCGCAGACCCGACTTACGGGCATTTCCCCGCCTCGGCCTCCCTGGTCCGCCTCACCGTGGGCGGGCGGAGCCACCCCATGGATCTGCTCCCCCTGGCCGCCTCGGCGCGGTTTTTGCCGATTCGGAGGCCCTTATGATCGAACTGACAAATCTCACCAAACGCTACGGGCGCTTCACCGCGGTGGATGGAATCAATCTCACGATCCCGAAAGGCGAGCTGTACGGCCTTCTCGGTCCCAACGGGGCCGGGAAAACCACTACCATGCGGATGATCGCGGGCATTCTGCAGCCCAGCTCCGGCACCGTGAAGATCGCGGGCATCGACATCCAGCAGAATCCGCTGGTGGCCAAGAACCGGCTCGGCTTCATCCCGGACCGCCCATACGTCTATGACAAGCTGACCGGCGCGGAATTCCTCCGCTTCGTTGCCGGATTGTACGGCCAGGGCGGCGTTGAGATCGAACGCCGGCTGGACGAGCTGCTGGAACTGTTCGAGCTGACGCCGTGGAAGGACGAACTGACCGAATCCTACAGCCACGGGATGCGGCAGAAGCTGATCATCTCGAGCGCGCTGGTGCACCGTCCCGAAGTCATCGTCGTGGATGAGCCGATGGTCGGTCTCGATCCGAAGAGCGCCCGACTGCTCAAGGACCTGTTGCGGGAATTCGTGACCCGCGGGGGCACCGTCCTGATGAGCACCCACACCCTGGAAATCGCGGAGGCCATGTGCGACCGGATCGCGATCGTGCAGGGCGGGCAGGTGGCCGTCTCGGGCACGATGGACGAGCTCCGCTCCCAGACTTCGTCCGGCGATGCCTCACTCGAAGAGCTCTTCCTCAAGCTCACCGGCGGGCTGTCCGAGCATGAGCTCAGCGATCTCTTCCAACGCTGAGGCAATCCGCCAGTCTCCCGGCGTCCTCGCCATTCTCAGTCCCAAATGGCAGAGTTTTCGTGCCCGGGTGACCGAGCGGCGCCCCGGCCGGGGCGCGCGGGCGTTGCTCCTTCTGGTCCTCGGCGGCTTCTTCTGGGCCGGGCTCTTCGGCGTTTCGTTCCGGATCCTCCGCTATATCAAGAACGTCGAAGAGATCGGCCCGCTGATGGCGGGCAAGATGCTGGCGGTGGCGCTGCTCGCTTTCGCGGCCATCCTGTTGCTCTCCAACCTCGTCACGGCCCTCTCCACGTTCTTCCTGGCGAAGGACCTCGACATGCTGGTCGCGGCGCCGGTGGACTGGATCTGGCTCTATCTGGCCAAGCTGGGCGAGACGCTGGTGCATTCCTCGTGGATGGTGGTCCTGATGGTGGTGCCGTTCCTTACGGCCTACGGCATCGTATTCGACGGCGGCCCGCTGTTCCCGTTGGTGGCGTTGGCAGTGCTGCTGCCGTTCTTCCTGCTGCCCACGGTCATCGGCTCGGTCGTTACGCTGATCCTGGTGAATGTCTTCCCCGCCCGCCGGGCCCGCGATCTCCTGAGCCTCCTGGCGATCGCCTCGGGCGGCGCTTTGGTTTTGTTCCTCCGGCTGCTCCGGCCCGAGCAGCTCGCCCGGCCGGAGGGATACCAGAACCTGATGCAGTTCATCGCCCTGCTCCGCGCACCGAGCCATCCACTGCTGCCCAGCGAGTGGGCCTCCAGCGCGCTCATGAACTGGCTGCTGCGCATCGGAGACCCGCTCCCCATCATCCTGCTCTGGAGCACCGCCGCCGCCTTCATCGTGATCGGCGCGTCCCTGCACCGCCGGCTCTACATGCCGGGCTTCACCAAATCCCAGGAGGGCGCCAATTCGGGAACCAGCCGCGCCGGCTGGCAGCGGGTGGGGTCCAAGCTGCTGTTCTGGCTGAGCGTCACCAAGCGCGAGTTCGTGCTCAAGGACCTGCGGGTATTCTTTCGCGACGCTACTCAGTGGAGCCAGCTCATCCTGCTGGCGGTCCTGCTTCTGGTGTACATCTTCAACATTCGCTCCCTTCCGCTCTACACCGGCGAGAAGGTGCCCTACGTGCTCGTCACCCTGGTGGTGTTCCTCAACCAGGGCCTGGGCGGATTCGTCCTCTCGGCCATCGCGGCCCGGTTCATTTTCCCCTCCATTTCACTCGAAGGCCGCCAACTGTGGCTGCTCCGCTCGAGTCCGCTCGATTTGAAGGCGATGCTCTGGAGCAAGTACTGGGTCGGCACCCTGCCCCTCCTGGTGCTGGCGCTGATCATCGGGGTGGTGACAAACCAGATCCTCCAGGCGCCCCCATTCATGATGGCGGTCAGCATGATCACCACGGTCTGCTACACACTCGCCGCCGGTGCCCTCGCGCTCAGCATGGGAGTGCTCTACCCGCAGTTCGATACTGAGAACGCGGCCCAGATCCCGACCAGCTTCGGGGGACTGGTCTTCATGATGGCTGCGGTGAGCCTGCTCACGGTGATCATCATGGTGGAAGCGGTGCCGGTGGCACAGCAGCTCCGAACCTGGCAGCTCGGTGAGCCGGCCGCACCGCCGGCCTCGGTGATCTTCTCGATGATCGCGGTGGTGGCCATCTGCGCCCTCGCCATCATCATCCCGCTGAAGCTGGCCCTCAAGCGACTGGCCGCCATCGAGGTGTAGAGCCGCTCCCCGTTTTGCGTACCGGCGCGCGCGATGCCGGTCCCATTCCCACCCTTCCATCGCCCCACCTTGGCGGCGCCGCCACCGAGCCACCCCGGCGCCGGACGGCCCCACGCCCAAGGAGGGTCCCCATGTCTCCGCTCGCTCATCGCACAGCCCTGGTGGCCGCACTGCTCGTCACGGCTGCCTGCGCCGACCGGTCGACACCGGTCGAGCCGGACCAGGCTTCGCCGGCCAGTATCTCTGCGGCCCCAGCGAATCAGCAGGTCCGCCTCGAGCGGCTGGCGCGCCGCTTTGCAATCGCCCTCCGAGATGACGGCTTCCGCGCAATGGTGGCTGCCTCGCTCCAGAACAGCACCGAAGCCGAGGGCAAGGTGCACCTGCAGCGGTTCCTCGATGGGAACCTCGGGTCGGTGCGGCGCACCTGGGGGGCTTTGGCGCGGGAGCCGCAGGCCCAGCTGGATGCGGACCTGGAGGGCTCGCCCCCGCTTGAAATTTACCTGCCGGTACCAGAGCACCGGAGGCGCTGGAATGGAGACGTGAACCTGATGGTGGCCACAGCGGAGGGCGACGGAGACCGCCCCGTGGCCTTTGATCCCCAAGGCCGTCGTCACCTCCTCGATGCCCTCCGGCCGCCGACCACTCCGGTCATCGCCCTGGGCCGGGCGGAGTCGAGCTTCCGCGCGGCTGCCATCCCGTTCTTCGACGGGTGCATGACCTGCGACACCGATCCAGATGGCGGCGGGTTTACCGGGGGCGGCCCCGCGGCAGGCGGCGGTGGTGTCGGTGGCGCATCCGTCATAAGCCCTGGTCTCTACATGACTTACGCGAAGTACACTCAGACATTTGAGAGTTGGTTGAAGGGAGAACCCGAGTTTGAGGTTCACATTCTGGGGCAGGATGGCGGTTCGAACGCTATGAAGAGCTATCAGTGCGCCGGCGAGAAGGCCGGAGTGCCCTACCAGTTCGACCAGAACAGCACGGAATGGAGCGGCTCGGTGCTCCTGTTCAGCCAATCCCAGCTCGATCTCTACAAGTCGCAGCACCCGGGGCAGGCGGTACGGGTTTTCGTGGTGGAGGACGACGACGGGCCCTGTGTCATCAAGACTGACTCGGCTCGCGTAGCCCGGATGTTCCAGCAGATCGCCACGACCTACGGGACTCTGACCGGGGGCAAGGATACCACGTTCAGCCTGGTCAAGTCCTTCAAGAGGGCGCAGTCGCTATTTCAAATGCTCAAGTCCGTCTGGTCCGTGATCACCACCCAGGATGATGTGGTCGGCAACGCAATCGAGGATGGGGTAGCCCGAGAGTATTTCCCGAATGCAAACTGGATCGTGAAAGGTGAGAACAACATCACCAACGGAGCCATCCGGCTCGAAATGCGCTAGGAGAAGTCCAATGAGAAAGTTGCTCGGACCGGTGCTGCTTGGCGCACTGGCCGTCACGACGCCCGCCCCGGCCCAAAACGTCCCCCCCAGCCGCGGGGGAGGATGGAGACTCGGGCTCACCATCGGAACATCCACGTTCAACGGTGCTGCTGCGGGCCAGGACGAAGCTGGAGCCGCCCTCGTGTTCCGTCCCTACCGCCCCACCATGGTAGGGCTCGGCCTGACCTACGAACGCGACCGCGCCCGGCTTGCACTCCTGGCAAAATACGGCCAACCAGGCTTGGGGTTCCGAGGAGTGCAGGATCCCGGCGACGCCGCAGGTCTACTCATCGTCGTCGAGAACGCCTTCCATCTCGCGAGCCTCACCGCATCCGCGGGAACCCGCATCGCAACGCTCCGCGGCGGCCCGGCCCTCCGATCATCGATCGGTCTGACGCTGGAACGCTGGTCGGCGCCGGGAACTCCGACCCGGACGCTGCTGGGTCCGCAGGCGGGCCTGGCACTCGAGTTCGCGCTCACCGGCCGGCTTCGGGCAAGCCTGGAGGGAGAGCTCGGGTTTACGCCGGGGTCGCCGTTTCAGGCCGAGGACCTGCCGGAAGGCTTTCGATTGCGGAGTACGTGGCGGCGAACACTGCAGGCGGGGGTGAGCCTGAGGCTGTGACCGGTGACCGGTGACCGGTTACTGGATACCGGCTCCCGTCACGCTGCCACCCGGCTGCCACAGGCCGCGCAGAAACGGTTCGTCCGATCGAGGGCCGAGCCGCAGGACACGCAGAATCCCGGGCTGAGGGCTCGGCCGCAGGAGGAGCAGCACAGTGCATCCGGCTCCGGGCGGGGGCCGCACATTGGACAGGGGGGCGGCGCCACGAGCCCGGCGACGTGAGCGGAGCGAAGCTGATGGAGTCGAGCGGCAATCAGCGTCTCCGGATCGGTGCTCACCGCCTCTCCACCCCGCTCATTGCCGTCCTGATCCAGGGCGGAGAGTGCCTCTGTGCTGTACCGCTCCTTTAACATTTCATAGTCGTCGTCGGAGAGTTTGCCCGTGGCCCGGTCGAACTCGATTTCCTTGAGCGCGAGCAGCGCAATTCCGCTCTTGGTCTCCTCGTCGGCCACTGGTTCCGGCGGCATCGGGATCTTCGGGCCCCGCGAGAGCATCGGTGAGAACACCACCCACAAGACCAGGGCGCCGGTCAGAAGCGCCCCGACGATTTCCCCGAGCATCAGTCCTGGACTCGACTCAAGGCGCGGCGGAGCCGCTCGCGGTCCTCGGCGCTGGGTGAAGCGGACACCGGGGCTTCCGGCGTCGACGCCGCCGCGGCGACGAACGTCATGCGGCGACTCCGCCGCACCAGCACCACGGCCAGCGCCGTGCCCGCCAGCGCCACCGCCGCTCCCGGCACCAGATAGCCGGCCAGGTTGAACCCGCGCGGCGGCGGCGCCATCAGGATCTGCTCCCCGTATTTACTGACGAATGCCGCCACCACATCTTCGGGCCCCCTTCCGGCCGCACGAAGCTCCAGCACTTCCTTGTGCAACGCCGGGGAGTAGGCACAAGTGAAATCCGTGGTGCGGCAGGTGTAGATGTCGAGGTTGCAGCCGCACGTGCATTTGAGGCGATGCTCCAGGTCCTTCACCACCGGGTCATTGTCCGATGCCGTCGCGGCAGCGCGCTGTTGTACCAGATCGGGCCGGAAGAGCGGGTCGGCCGCGGTGGAGTCGGGGGCCGGGGTCTGCGCGGTGGCGCTTCGGAGGCCGCAGGCGATCGCGGTGGCGCCCAGCGCCGCACGGCGAAGCAGATCACGACGCATCATGCGCCGGTCCCCACGCCCGCCAGCGGAGCCTGATACCCGGCCTGAACCTCGCTGTGCCGGCGCGACGTTATGGCCTGCCCGCCCGGCCACATCGTGATCAGGCCTCCGAAAATCAGGATACCCCCGCCGATCCATACCCACATCACCAGCGGATTCACGGTAATCGCATAGGTGGCGCGCTCGGTTCCCTCCACCGAACCGGCATACACCACGTAGAGATCCTCCTGCAGATTGCTGCGGATACCCACCTCGGTCGACGGCTCGAAGGTATTCCGGCCGAAGCTGTCGCGGTGCTGCCGCTTTTCCGACGTGATACGCCCCGCGGACCGGCCGTCCTTCTTCACCGCAAGCGACGCCGCGGAGACGAACCGATTGAGCTGGGGATACTGCGAGACGCCGAGGTGGGTGAGCTGATAGACGTGTCCGAAGGGACTCCGGATTTCGGCGCTCTCGCCCGGCGAGAGGGTGATCTCGCGGGTGATCTTGAAGGCGTTGCCGGCAAAGGCGACGATATAGGTGATGATTCCGAGGTGTACGATGTAGCCGCCGTAGCGCCGCCGGTTCCGGGAAATCAGGTGCGAAAGGGCCACGAACGCCGATTCGCCATGCATCCGGTGCCGAGCCCGCACCCCGCGCCAGAACTCCTGCCCCACGGTGCCGACCACGAACCCCGCCAGCGCCCATGCGGTGAGCGCCCATCCGTTGCGAATCCCCGCTGCCAGCAGCACCGTCAGCACAATCAGCCCGGTGACGACCGGCGCGATGAACTGACGCCGCAGGTTCTCCGTGCTCGCCTTGCGCCAGGCGATGAGCGGGCCGATGCCGGTCAGTGCCACCAGGAAGAGGCCAAGCGGCACGTTGACCCGATTGAAGAACGGCGGACCGACGGTGATCTTGGTGCCTCGCACCGCCTCGGAGATGATGGGGAACAGCGTGCCCCAGAGCACCGAAAAGGCGATGCCCACGAACGCGAGATTGTTGAACAGGAATGCGGCCTCTCGGCTCGCCATCGACTCAAGGCGCGCCTCGGGCTCGAGCAGCGGCCAGCGCGCATACAGCAGGGCAAACGAAAGGATCCCGGCCACCAGCAGGAAGCCGAGGAAGAAGTACCCGACACTGGACTGGGTGAAGCTGTGCACGCTCGCGATCACGCCACTCCGAGTGATGAATGTCCCGAAGATGCTGAGCAGGAACGACGCGACCACCAGCCCCACGTTCCAGCGCTTCAGCATTCCCCGCTTTTCCTGGATCATCACCGAATGCAGGAACGCGGTCATGGTGAGCCAGGGCAGCAGGCTCGCGTTTTCCACCGGATCCCAGGCCCAGTAGCCGCCCCATCCCAGCTCGACGTAGGCCCACCACATGCCAAGGGTGATTCCCGCCGACAGGAAGAGCCACGAGAGGATGGTCCACTTCCGCATGGCGTGGATCCAGCCTGTGTCGAGCCGCTTGGAGAGCAGCGAGGCTATCGCGAAGGCGAACGGAATCGTGATGCTGATATAGCCCAGATAGAGCATCGGGGGATGGATGGTCATCCCGGGATTCTGCAGCTGGGGGTTCAGTCCCCGCCCATCCTCTGGCGTGAAGGCCAGCCGCTCGAACGGGTTGGCCGAGAAGAGCATCGTGAGGACGAAGAACGCCACCACCACATTGGTGACGCCCGCCACGTAGGGCAGCAGTGCTTCATGCCGGCGGCTGGTGACGGTCTGCGCAATGGCGCCGAAAATCGACAGAATGGTGGCCCAGAAGAGCAGGCTGCCTTTCTGGCCGGCCCAGAACGCCGCGAAGACATAGGAGTCGGGGAGATTCCGCGAGGTGTACTGCGCCACGTATTCGATGTTGAAGTCGTGGGAGATCAGCCCCTTCCAGAGGCAGAGCGCGGCCACCAGCAGCGCCGCGCAGAGTCCGTAGGTGGAGCGCGTGACCGTCGCGGTGAGGTCCGGCCGGTCCTTCCAGCGCCCGGCAAACGCGACGCCGGCTCCCCACAGCGCCGTGAAGAGCGCCAGCCAGAGACTGAATTGTCCGAGCAGCGTCACGGGGTCATGCCTTACCCGATTGCTGGATGACCGCCTCGTAGCGCGACCCGCACTTGGCCAGTACCTCGGTGGCGTGGAACACGCCATCGCGACCGTACTTGCCTTCCACAATCACCTCGATGTTGCTGGCATCGGTGAAGGTGTCCGGGACGATTCCGGTGTAGGTGACCGGGAACTCGCTGGTGCCGTCGGTCACCCGGAAATCGATGGTCCGGGCGTCCCGGCGGACCGACCCCGGCACCACCTTGGCGCCGACCTTGAGACCGACGTCGTGGAACGTCGGATCGGTCCGGGTCCGGTCGACCAACTGGGTCGGCGTCAGGAAATAGACCCCGGTTTCCTTGACGCCCGTGACGATGAGGCCGGTCACGCCCGCCACGATGACCACCGCGCCGAGCAGAAATCTGGTACCTGGTTTCATAGTGCCCTCCAACGGAAATATAGCGGCAGGCCGGGGTCCGAGGTTATGGGGGACTTCCAGCCGGCACCGACCGGCGGGCCATGTCACGAAACTGCTCCAGCATTGTCATGTGATCCCGGTATTCGGGACGACCGGCCTTCATCTCCGGTTCCCACGCGGCCAGGAAGTCCGCGTTGGCACGGCGCAGGAGGCGATCGTTTC
>JANNGX010000361.1:0-8521 GCA_031404115.1 Gemmatimonadales bacterium
CGGTTGGTGATCTGGTTGGGGCCGAAGACCAGGCTCTGCCGGCTCAGCCGGTAGACCCGGAGTTTGCCGTAGACATCACCGTCGTTCCGCGCCACCATCCACGCCGCGAGATTGTCTTTCCCGCGCGGGGTGAACGGCACCATGTAAATGAACTCGGCCTGCTTCTCATCCGGCAGGCGCATGACGATGTGCCGCATGAACGGCACCGAGCCGTCGGTCTTGGCCACCGTGGGGATCTGCCACTGGTCTTCCCGGTGATAGAAGTCCTCGGGAGCCTCCATGTGATAGGTGGTATAGAGCGTCGCCTGGGTGCGATAGAGATCGTCGGGATAGCGAACGTGCAGCCGGAGATCGGCCGGCATCGCGGCAATCGGCTGGAATACCCCGGGGAATATCTTGCTCCACGTCTGCACCAGCGGGTCGTTGGGTTCACTGACGAACGCCCGCAGCTTTCCGTTGTACGCGTCCAGCACCACCTTCACCGAATTCCGCATGTAGCTGGTGCCGTCGGTGAGCCGCGAGGAGTACGGGTACCGGCTCGTGGTGGTGTAGGCGTCCAGGATCCACTGCAGCGTGCCGTCGTCGGCCACCACCATGTAGGGGTCCCGGTCGAACGTCAGGAACGGCAGCGCCTTCGCCGCCCGCGCCGTGATATTCCGGTAGTACAGCACCCGGCTTTCGGCGGTGATGTCCCCCGAGAGCAGGATCTTGCTGGAGCCGAAGCGCACCGCCAGCACCAGCCGGCGCAGCAGGTTGCCCACCACGACACCGCCGCTGCCCTCGTAGGCGGCGTAGACGTTGGCCTCGCCCGCGGGGTGGTCGAACTCCCGCTGCTTGGTCCCCACGAACACGAACTCGTTGGCCAGCTCCCCGAAGTAGATCTGCGGCCGGGTGACCTTGAGCGAGACCTCCGACACCGGCGGAAGATCCCGGACGAAGAGCACCGGCAGCCCTTCGATCGTCACCTGGTTGACCGGGCTCAGGGTGAGGCCCATGCCGTGGGTGAACGTCAGGTGCTCGTTGATGAAGGTCCGGGTGGGCAGCGAGGCGACGTTGAGCTCGCGGGGCGAGAGCAGCACCTGCCGGTACTTCCCGTCGATCATGTAGCGGTCGTCGTCCACCGACACGAAGTCGTAGTAAGTCCGGATTTCCTGAAGCTGCCCGAAGGTCTGCAGCAGCGGCTCCCGGTCCCAGAGCCGCACGTTCTCGATAGTCGGCGCATTGGCGCGGATGTCGGCCAGGGTCAGCGTGGCCTCGCCGTCCAGCTCGCGGGTGTCGACGCTGTCGAGCCCCCACGCGTGCCGCGTGGCCGCGATGTGATTGGTGAGATACGGCGTTTCCCGGGTGAGCTCGGTGGGGGCCACGATGAATTTCTGGATCACCGCCGGAAAGAGCGATCGGCCCAGCAGCGCCGCGGCAAAGTATCCCACCACGGCCCAGACGCCGTAGCGCCCCAGTTGCCCCCGGATGCCGGCAACGATCACCACGACGGCGGCAAGCAGCGCCAGCACCGCCGTCACCCGGAGGGCGGGGAGCCGCGCGTGCATGTCGGTATAGCTCGCCCCCACCAGGGGACCGGTGGTGGAGTAGAGCAGCCCGGGAGTGTCCACCATCCAGAGCCGGAGCGCGGTGAGCACCAGCATCGCCGCCACGATGATGGCCAGGTGCAGGCCTGCGGACGGCTCGAAACGGAGGGTGGGCGGTCGGGAGACGATGTCGCCCCGGAGGAAGTAGAGCGGCACCAGGACGAGCAGGGAGAGCGTAGCCAGTCCCGACAGGAAGCCCAGGAGCGCCGCGATGCCGGGCAGGGTGAACACGTACCACCCGATGTCCCGCCCGAACACCGGGTCCTGGATCCCGAAGGGCGTGGCGTTGGCGGCCTGAAGCACCGTTTCCCACGCAGAGCTGACCGCGAGCCCCCCCACCAGCCCGAACAGCAGCGCCAACGGGAGCGACAGCCTCCGGAGCACCGCCGGCACGTTCACGTCGGGCACCGACTGGCCCACCCGGAGCACCATCGGATTCGGGATGATGCCCCGCTGGGCAGTGCGCAGATTGATGTAGAGTATCAGGGTGGTGAGTGCACCCGCCGCGAGGAAGAGGACGGCCCGCGTGGCCAGCTGGCGGGTGAACACCACCTGGTACCCGATCTCCTTGAACCACCACCACTCGGTGAGGAACCGGGACAAGGCGGGAAAGAGCAGGACGGCGCCTGCCACGGCGCCAACCAGGAGCAACACGACGATTCGGCTACGGGGCACGGAATCCTCCAGAGCGACACGCGGGACAGAGCAGGAACATAGCCCAATCCCGCGAGATCGCCCCAGCGGCGGCTAGAAACTGAATAGCCTCCCCGCCACGATAAACTCCGAGTCCGGCCCGCAGAACCCGCCTGCCGGCGTCCCGCCGACCGCGGTGGCATACGTGTCGGCGTGCAGCCCCGCCGTCGGCGCCCAGGAATCAAACCACCCGGACAGTCCGCTGTAGCTGCCGATCTTGAGGTCGACGTTGACGCCGCCAACATAGCCGAACGTGGCCGTCACCGTGGCGGACTTGGGAGCCGACGACTGGGTGTACTGCCAGCTGAACGAGCTGTTGTACCCCACCGGCGCGGTGAACTGATGCCGGAGGATCGAGTAACCCGAGCCCGTCTCGGTCGTCGTTCCGGCCGGCAGCGGCGGCGGCATCGCCAGAGAGTGCGCGGTCAGATCGTGGAAGGTCTGCCACACCGAGCGGTACTGGTAGTTCCCGGCCGTGCCGGACGTTCCCTGCACATAAAGCCCGTGCCGGTCCCCGGCGCGCTGCATGCCGGTCGGGGCACCGTAGGCGTTGAACTGGGTACCGGTCACCGGCATGCCGAGGTAGAGACTGCCGATATCGCAGGTCCCCCCCGTGTAGTAGTTCATGCCGTGGGTGAAGGTCTCCCCGCCGCCTGCGCCGGTGATGCTGATCAGGGCAGCCATCGGAAGGAAGGCATTGGGATCGGTCGCCATGTTCCGGGTGCCGAAGGAGCTCGACGGATTCTCGTCCCGCCATAGCCCCATCCGGTCGCTGGCCCCGATCAGTCCGGGATGGGTATACACCACCAGGTCGTGGACACCGGAGGCGGCTCCGCTGAGGGTAAAGTTCGGGGAGGCCGAGAGCACGAGGGCCTGGGCATTGCCGAAGGAGACGAACCCCTGATGGTTGGCGCTCATCCCCGCCAGCATTCCGGTCAGCGTTCTCCCGGTCGGCGCCGCGCCGCAGAACCGCAGGGGCCCGGCGGTGAACTCGGCCTGGGTCAGGTACTGCACGTTGACCTGGGTGGAGCCGCCGCTTCCCACGGTAACGTAGGTAAAGCCGCCCTGCCCGGCGTTGATGGTGAACGTGTAGACGCCGCTGACCCGATTCACCACCTGCCAGGGCGCGGCAAAGCCGCCATTCTGGAAGGCCGCCCACACCGGAGTGCTGGCCGAGGGGCACCCGTTGAAGTCCACCGACGCTCCGCTTGCGCCGGGCGCGCTCACGATGATCGAGAGATCGGTGGTCTGCTCCGCCAGCCCGGTGGTGTTGCCGCGGATCACGATCGGATAGCTGCCCACCGGAGTGGCGCTGGTGGTGGTGACGCCCAGGACCGAGCTGGTGAGGGTGGTGCTGGGGGGGGTGAAGCCCAGCGTCATCCCGACCGGCAACGACCCCGTGGCGGTAAGCGCGACGTTGCTGGTGTTCCCACCGGTGCGATTGATGTTGACGACGACGTTGCCGGGGGCGGCCTGCACGACGTTCAAAACACTGGAGGGAGTGGACAGGGAGAAACTGCCGACCACCGATGAAACGACGGCGACGTCGAGCGACACGATCGCCTCGACCGAGGCGAGATCGCCGGGGAGCCGCAGCGCGGCCGGCCCGGTGCCCCGGATCGTGAGGGTATAGGTGTTCGGGGCGAGGTTCGCCGTGGCCGTCAGGGTCAGCACCGAGCTGTTGGTTGCCGCCGGGTTCGGCGCGAAGGCCGCGGTGAGACCGGCCGGCAGATTCTCGGCGGTGAGCGTAATGGCCGGAGCGTAGTTGGTCCGGGTGATCTGGATCGTCTTGCTGGCGTTGCTGGTGCCCTGCACCATGCTCACCGCACCCACCGGCGTTACCGCGAGCGTAAAGCTCCCCGCCGCGGTGATCGTGAGCGCCAGCGGCGCCGTCCGGTCGGTAAGGCCGGTCGCCACGCCCCGTACCGTCAGGTTGGTGGTTCCGGCCGCCGCGGTGGGCGCCACAGTCAGCGTCAGCACCGAGGCGCTGGTCGCCGTGATATTCGGCACGAACGCCGCGGATACCCCGGCCGGCAGATTGTCCACCGAGAAAGTCACGTTGCCCGTGAAATTGGTGCGGCCCAGGGTGACGTTGACCGTCGGCGCGTTGCCGCCCTGCACGGTGCTGACCGTCGCCGCCGAAAGCGTCAACGTGTACGCCGGGGTGGGGGCGGCGGTCACGGTCAGGGTGTAACTGGCCGTCGCCTCGCTCACCCCGCTTCCGGTGCCGTGCACCACCAGCGGATAGACCCCGGGAACCGTCGCGGCTCCAACATCCACGGTTACGGTGGCCGTGGTCACCGAGCCGGAGGTCTGGACATTGGAGACTGCCGCCGTCACCCCGCTCGGCTGCCCGGTCACGGTCAGGGCTACCGTGCCCGTAAACCCGCCGGCCCGGGTCAG
The DNA here is from genome assembly GCA_031404115.1 of Gemmatimonadales bacterium. GTDB lineage: Bacteria > Gemmatimonadota > Gemmatimonadetes > Gemmatimonadales > GWC2-71-9 > JABFSM01. Next base: position 4,683 of record JANNGX010000361.1, read on the forward strand.
CGTCGCCGCCACCGCGGTGTTCGCCCCCTGCTGAACGCTCGCGCTGGTCGGAGAAAGCGAGAGCGCAATGGTGCCCGGATCGGTCCCACCGTTGCCGCCTGAGCTGCAGGCAGCCAGCAGGGTCACGAGAAGGGCGGCGGGGGGTCTCGGGTGTCTCATGGTAAGCTCGGCGAGGTTGGTGGCTCAAGAATGTACCGCGAACCCGGGAACCCGATAGGTTGGCAAGGGCCGCTGGATATGGGGGCGCAAAAAGCACGGCACGGAGGCTCCTAATGACAGAAGGGCCGGCGACTTCGCCGGCCCCCCGCTCCCTGCTCACCGCTCACCGGTCACCGGTCACCGCATCAGAGCGTTCCGGTCCGCGAGGCGCTCACGAACCGCTGACCCGCGGTGCACACCCCGGTAAAGACGCCACCGGCGCTGCTGACAGACCAGTTAAGCGCGTCGCCGGTCGCCGGCGCCCACGCGTTGTTGAACACCCCGACGCCCGCAAAGTTCGGCAGGACCAGGGTGAGGTTCGAGCCGCCGACCCATCCTTGAGTGGCGGTGACCACGCCGTTCTTCCCGCTCACCGTCTGGTCGTCGTACGTCATCGTGTGGGATAGGTTGAATTCGGCGGGCACACCCGTGACGGCGATGCTGGGCCGCTTGTACGAACCGCCGGCGTTAGTCACGACCGGCACCGGAAGCTGCGCCGGCAGCACGAACGGGGTGGCCGCGCGCGCGACCGGGTCGAGGAAGTTCTCCAGCAGCGTCCGGAACTCGGCGGTTCCGTTGCTCACCGAGATGGTGATTCCATGCATGTCGGTAAGCGCGTTCCTGAGGCTGGCGGGAACCCCGTACAACGTGGAGGTGGGCGGGGCGGAAAGCAGCGTGTAGAGCGGCGAAGAGATGCACGCCGACCCCCCGGTGTAGAACGTCACGCTGGCGAAGCCCTGGGTCTCACTTCCCGTCAGTCCGCTCAGCGTTGCAGAGGCCGCCACGGCCGGGGCCGAGAGGGGGCCGGTGAAGTTCACATCCTGCGAGAAGCTGCCGGCGGGGGCCGGATTTTGGTTGCGCGAGATGAAGACCCGGTCACCGCCCCCCGGGGAGGCGGCCAGCTTTGCATAGGCGACCAGGTCGAAGGCGCCGGTCGCTGCGGTGACCTGGAACGTCCCCGCAGCGAGGCCGGCCGCGATGGCAAAGCCTCCGCCAAAGGAAATCTGCCCCAGATAGCCGGTGGGAAGGTTCGAATACGTGCCGTTCGCCACCCGTGTCGTGGGCGGCGTCGCCGTCCCGCAGAAGTTGAACGTGCCCGCGGTCAGCTCCGCCTGGGTGAAGTGCTGCACGATGATCTCGGACGTCCCGGTACCCAGCGTCACGTAGGCAAAGCTGCCCTTGCTCTGGGTGATGTTGAACTGGTACACGTCCGCCACCCCCGTCACCGCGGTCCAGGTGCCGGCCGTGCCGTCCATGAAGGCCAGCCACACCGCCTTGTCGGCGGCAGGGCAGGTGGCGAAGGTCACCGTCACGTTCCCGCTGCCACCGGGCGCATTGACGTTGATCGTCAGGTTGGCGGTTTGCTCGCCCAGGCCCGCCGTGTTGCCGCGGATGACGATCGCGGTGGCACCCACCGGCGTCGCCCCGGTGGTGGCAATCGTCAGCACCGAGCTGTTGGTCGTCGTGCTGGTGGGCAGGAAGGTCAGCGTCATCCCCGTCGGCAGCGTGCCGGTGGCGGTCAGCGCAATGTTGCTGGTGTTGCCGCCGGTGCGGGTGATGGTGACCGTGACGTTGGCGCTGTTCCCCTGGGTCACGCCGACTGCGGTCGGCGGAACCGTACTCAGGGTAAAGCCCCCCGCCGGAGTCCCCGTCGAGATGGTCAGGCTGAGTGGCGTCGACACCGTCCCGGTCAGGCCCGTGCCCACACCCTGCACCGACAGCGTGGTGAACGTGCCCGTCGGAGCGCCCGGAGCCACCGTGAGGGTGAGCACCGAGCTGTTGCCGGTCTGCGGGTTGGCCGGCGCAAAGGCCGCCGTCACGCCGGTGGGCAGGTTGAGCACCGACAGCGCCACGTCACCGGTAAAGTTGGTGCGCGCAATGTTGACCGTCGTGGTTGGCGCGCTGGCGCCCTGCGGAATCGTGAGCGCGGGCTGGGTGAGCGAGAGGATAAAGCCCGGAGCCGGCGCGGTGATCGTGAGCGTGAGCGGCGCCGTGCGGTCCGGGGTCAGACTGGAGACACCGCGCACCACCAGGTTCGTGAAGGTGCCCACCGGCGCGTTCCCCGCCACCGTCAGCGTCAGCACCGACGAGGTGCCGGTCTGCGGGTTCACCGGCGCGAAGGCCGCCGTCACACCGGTCGGAAGATTGTCGACCGAGAGGGTGACGTTGCCGGTGAAGTTGGTGCGGGCCAGCGTCACCGTCGTGGTGGGCGTCGCGGCGCCCTGCAGGATGGTCAGCGTCGTCGCCGAGAGTGTGAGCGTGTAGGCCGGCGTCGGAGCCGCCGTCACCGTGAGGCCGTAGTTGGCCAGGGCCTCGGTCACACCGGTCCCGGTGCCATGCACCACCAGCGGATAAACTCCCGCCACGGTCGTAAGAGCTACACTCACCGTCACCGTGGCAGTGGTGGTCGTTCCCGAGGTCTGCACGTTGGAGACGACCGCACTGACGCCAGTGGGGGCACCGGTCACCGTCAGATTCACCGTGCCGGTAAAGCCGCCGCCCCGCGTCAGCGTCGCCGTCGTCGTCGTTTGCGCGCCCTGCTGCACCGACCCGCTGGTGGGACTCAAGGAGAGAGTGATCGTACCCGTGTTGTTGCCCGTCCCGTCGGAGCTGCAACCCGCGAGGGCAACGGCGCCGAGCAGAGCCAGGCCGTAGCGGCGCAAGTGCTTGCGAATGAGTGACATAGGGCCTCGGAAAACCGTAGTGGTAGGCGTGAAGATTTCACAATGTAGAGTAGAACGCACGAATTGCGGAAGGGGGCCGAAATTCGGCGGGCGTTCCCTGGGCTCTACTTCCCTTCGAGCTTCTTCGCGATGTCCTCGGCCATGCTCCTGGCCATGGCAGACTTGTCCTCCCCATGATTCCGGGTCTCCACCGAAATCACATAGCGGTAGCGGGTGACAAACGTCACCTTGGTGGATTTGTCGTCCTTATTGTATTCCTCTGAGCCCCAGGTGTACGGCACATCCACCTTCAGCGTCTGCATCTTATGGTGGGCGTCTTCCTGGCTCATGTTCATCATCATCGGAAGGGCCATCATGCCGTAGGCAGCCTGGGTGCCTCCGAAGTCGACGATGCTGACCCGGATCGTCGGGGTGCTGCCGTCGGCGCCGGCGGGCTTGGTGAAGCTCTGCTCGGTTTGCGACATCGAGAACGCGCCCATGCTCTGGCTGGATCCGCTGGGCGCTTCCGCAGCCGAGTAGTCACTGGGCGGGGACGGAAGGAACGCCTGGAGGTCGGCGTAGGGCATGGCGACGGTGTCGCCCCTGGCCCTCCGGTCATTGTAAAACTTTTCGGCTTCCTTTTGCGTGTCGCCCATCCTGTTGCCCGCGTCAGCCAGCGCCTCGACGGCATTCGTGGCGTTCCTGATCTCCTGCGCCTTCTCTCCACAGCCGACCAGGCCGAGGCCCACGACGAGGCTGAGCATACAGCGATTCATGGTGCGATTCCTCTGGGTTGGGACGCGGGGTGCGATCCATAGTATACGCCCGAGCCCGCGGCTCGGGCTAGGAGGAGGCCGCGCGGGCGCGCTGCGGCGCATGGCTCGGTCGTCCGCGGGCACCGGGCGGGGTGTCCCCTGAGGGGGCGTCAGTAAGCACTCAAACGAGTTATGACCTGCGGACATGCAGGCGCACTGCAGG
>JANNGX010000362.1:0-2222 GCA_031404115.1 Gemmatimonadales bacterium
CTTCATGGCAGTCGTCATTGGGCTGCCGCGCCCGCTGCCGGTGACGCTCGCGTACGTCGGCATGGCGATCGTCTTCGTCTGGTCTCACCTGGTCTGGCTTCCGCGAATCACGCGCCGGCGTCACACCGCCGAGCTACGGGAGGACCCGGTGGGGGCCGCGAGGGAGCACGCCAGGCGGCGCCGTCGGTCGGTGTGGGGATGTATCGTCGGGCTGACGCTTGGCGGGATGGCGGTGGCCGCGGCGTGGTTTGTTTGAACAACCATCGGGAACTACCCTACCAGGCGATCCCGTAGTCCTCCCCGTGGTTGCTCGATCCCCCCCACATCGTCCCGTGCTTCCGGTCGAACAGAATCGCGTTGATCGGCCCTGACGTGCGGTCCTCGTAGTCCAGGGTGTAGCCCATCCGGCGCAGATCGTTGCGGACCCACTCCGGCATCGCGCTCGCGAGCAGCATCCGTCCCGGCCGCGACTCGTGCTCGCCGAACGACGAGCGCATCTGGTAAGAGTTCATGTTGGGCGCCTCGACCGCCTGCTGCGGCGTCATCCCGAACTCCACCACGTTGAGGAAGAACTGCAGCAGGTTCTGATCCTGACTGTCTCCCCCCTGCACCGCGAAGGCCAGGTACGGCGTGCCCTCTTTCATCGCGAGCGTCGGGGTGAGCGTCACCCGCGGCCGCTTCCCGGGTTCGACCACGTTGAACGGCCCGTCGGCGGAATCGGTGACAAAGCTCTGCATCCGCTGGCTCAAACCCACGCCGGTGCGTCCCGCAATGACCGCCGGCACCCAGCCACCCGAGGGAGTGATCGACACCACCCACCCCTCCTTGTCGGCGGTCTCGATCGACGTGGTGCCGGCATTGAACGTCGCCTTGAATGCGTCGAGCTCGGCCTCGGTTTCGGGCTGGGGAATCGGCCGGTCCTGCTGCCCGCTGATCGGCGCCGTGGCCGGTGCGCCGGTCACGCTCCATTGCGCCAGCAGTCCCGCGAAGGGATTGGTGCCGCCCTGGAAGGGGTACGGATCGCCCGGCTTGATGCCGGCATCGTTTTTCTCCCAGTCGATCGCGGCGTAACGGTGCTTCGCGTACTCCTTGGACAGCAGCCCCTTGATCGGCAGATTCTTCGAGAACGCCGGATCGCCGTAGTAGAAGTCCCGGTCCGCGAAGGCCATGCTGATGGCCTGGTAGATGGTATGGAGATACCGGGTGCTGTTGTACCCCATCGACTTGAGGTCGGCGTTCTCCAGAATGTTGAGCGCCTGGAGCATCGCCGGGCCCTGCTGCCATGGCTGCAGCTTGAAGACCTCCACACCGCGGTAGTCGGTGGAGACCGGCTCCTCGATCTTCACCTTCCAATTGGCCAGATCGGCCATGGTGAACAGCCCGCCCTCCTCCTGGACGCCGCGCACCAGCTCGGCGGCGATGTCTCCCTTGTAGAACCGGTCGTAGGCGGCGTAGATCGCCTCCTTCCGGCTCTTGCCCGCCTTGAGCGCCTGCTGCTCGGCCTCCACCAGCTTGCGAAGTGTGGCCGCCAGGTCTGGCTGGCGGAAGATCTCTCCCGCATTGGGCGCCTCGCGCGCCTCGCCGGCGTGAGGCAGGAAGACCGCCCTGGAGTATTTCCACTGCTTGATCTTGTCCTTGTTGTTCTCGATCGAGTTGGCGGTCTGGGCCTCGATCGGATAGCCGTCGGCCATCTCGATCGCGGGCGTCAGGATGTCCTTGAGGGAGAGCGTCCCGTACTCGGCCAGCATGGTCATCAACCCGCCGGGCGTGCCGGGGGTGACGGCTGCGAGAGGGCCGAACTCGGGCGGATAGCGCATCCCCTTGGACTTGTAGAAGCCGGCGGTCGCTCCGGTGGGCGCCACGCCGAGGGCGTTGATCCCGATCACCTTCTTCAGGCCGGGATGGTAGATCAGCGCCTGGGTCTCACCGCCCCACGAGAGCACGTCCCACATGGTGGTCACCGCGGCGAGCATGGCGCAGGCGGCGTCGACGGCGTTGCCACCCCGGGAAAAGATCATGGCACCGGCGGTGGCGCCGAGGGGCTTGCCGGTGAGGGCCATCCAATGGCGACCGTGGAGCGGGGGCTTGGCGGTACGCTGGGCGTCCAGCACGGGAGGAGTCATGAGGAGACCGAAGCCGAGGAGGAGAAGAACTGCACGCATAGGACCTCCGAGTTCCGTGGGCGGTGACCGGTGACTGCTCACTGCTCATCGCTTTCTGGT
>JANNGX010000363.1:0-13378 GCA_031404115.1 Gemmatimonadales bacterium
AGGCCGTGCTCACCCCCAACATCGATTCCATTTTGAAGCCCGAGGACGTGGCGCAGGCGATTCTGGATGCCCTGCGGATGCCGTCCCGCGCGCTGGTGAGCGAGATCGACATCCGTCCGGCCAATCCATGACCTCGATCGCTAAGGACCGGATGGCGTTGCTGATCGATCGCTGCATTTGCAGAAACCGGAGTTTCGCGGACCTCTTGCCCCAGGCCCGCGCGCACTCCTGGAGCCTGAATGAGATGATCCGGATCACCGGTTGCGGCGGGCAATGCGGGCTCTGTCGTCCCTATCTTCGCGACATGCTGGCCTCCGGACAGACCGCGTTCGACCACCTGCTGCCACCCGACCCCGCGTGACCCACCCGACGGGATCTGCGCCGCCGGAGCCCCCGGCGCCCGCGCCGAGGCCGGGCTGGAACCGGCTCATCGCCGCCATCGTCCGGCCCGAACCGCTCACCTATCTCACTCTGGCGATCGGCTGGGCCGCATTGTACGCGGCCTACCATGGAAGCTGGATCGCCCTGCCCATGGTCGGCGCCTGCACCGTCGGGGGCGTACTCGCGGTACGGCGGGGACGGATCCTGGGCCGCCGGCATAGGGCCAAACTCGAGGGCGCGATCGCCGCGGCCGCGGCGCGCAACCGCGAGCTGGAGCTCCTGCGCCGGCTCGGATCCACGCTGCTCGGCGTTCGCAGCAGCGGCGAGCTGCTCGAGGAGGTGGTGCAGCTCGCTGCCACCCTGCTGCAGGCCGAGGGCAGCGGCATCCTGCTGGTGGCGGAAGAGGGGCGCTTCCTGCGCGTAGCAGCCGGGGCCGGGCTGCTCCGTGGAGCCGGCGGAAGCCTGCTCCCGATCGATAAATCACTGGCCGGATGCGCGGTGCTTCAAGACGTCCCGATCACCAGCGACGACCTGGAGCACGATCCCCGGAGCTTTCCCATCGATACCATGCCGCCGGCGCTCAACCGCGCCATCTGCGTTCCGCTCCGTTCCTCCGGCGTCGTGATTGGAGCCGCCTGCGCCTACAACCGGCTCGACGGGCGGATCTTCGACGAGCATGACATCGCCCTGCTCACCGCGCTGGGAGAGCAGGTGGCCGTGGGCCTCGACCGCGCCACCATGCTGGAGGAGACCCGCCGCAACGAGCAGGAGCTGGCCGGGAAAAACCGCGAGCTGCTGCGGGTCACCAAGCTCAAGGATGAATTCCTCGCCAACATGTCCCACGAGCTGCGGACCCCGCTCAACGCGATCATCGGGTTCTCCGAGCTCCTCCTGATGCCCGGCGCCGGCGAGCTGGACGACCAGCAGCGGGATTTCCTGGAATCGATTGCCAGGAATGGGCGCCACCTGCTGGGTCTGATCAACAATATTCTCGATCTCTCCAAGATCGAGGCGGGGCGGATGACGGTGCATCTGACCCGCGTCGATCTCCGGGATTCGATCCAGGGAGCGGTCACCGACACGGTCAGTCTCAGGACCGCCAAGCGGCAAACCGTAACCGTCGATGTCGGGCCCGAACCACTCTTCGTCGTGGCCGATCACATCCGGGTGCGGCAGGTCCTCTTCAACCTCCTCTCCAACGCCTCGAAGTTCACCCCGGAAGAAGGGACCGTGAGCCTCTCCGCCCTGCGGACCCCGATCCCGCTCCCGCTCCCGGCCGATCGCGCGGGAGATCAGCCTCGCCTTGTGAGTCGTGACGCCATCTGGGTTTCGGTGCGGGACAGCGGGATCGGGATCCGCCAGACCGACATGAAGAAATTGTTCCAGGTGTTCAGCCAGGTCGATGCCTCCACCAGTCGCCAGCAACAGGGTACCGGCCTCGGCTTGGCGTTGTGCAAGCAGTTCGTGGAGATGCACGGTGGCACCATCGGAGCCGAATCGGTCTATGGCGGAGGCAGCACTTTCTGGTTCATCCTGCCGACGGAGGGTCCGATCCGGCTGCCGGGGTAGCCCAACCATTTTGGCAAGACAATCGGCCTCTTCGTTCGAGGAGGCGGTCAGCAGGGTCACCGAAGAACTCAAGAAAGAGGGCTTCGGAGCTCTCCAGGGCGAAACGGCGAGGATTGTGGTGCGGGCCGTTCGCATTTGCACTGGCTAGTTCGGCGTGCCGCTCGTGGCTGACCATAGTGGTCAGGCCACCATGTCCAGCACTTCCCTCACCTTCCGCAACAGGCCTTCGACGGTCCAGGGCTTCTGAAGGAAGGGGAGCTCATGCTCCAGTTGGTGGCGCTCATGGCGATCCACCTCACTGAACCCGCTCATCAACAGGCATTTCACTGTCACCCCTTCGTCGCGCAGGACTTCGCACAAGCGGTAGCCCCCCATCTCGGGCATGACGAGGTCGGTTACCACGAGGTCGAGGGCTCCCTCATGCTGCCGGATGATGTCCAGGGCCTCCTTCCCGTTCGATACGGCGACGACCGTGTAGCCGTTCCGCTCCAGCGCCCGCTGCGCCACCCGGCGCACGGCGTCCTCATCTTCCACGAGCAGGATCACCTCCGTGCCGCGGCTCACGGCCTGATCGGGATCGGCCCTGAGCCGCGTGGCGGCCTCCTGGATACGAGGCAGGTAGATCGTGAACGTCGTGCCCGCGCCCGCTTCGCTCTGCACCCAAATGTAGCCGCGGTTCTGTTTGACGATCCCATACACCGTGGCAAGCCCGAGCCCGGTTCCTCTGCCGACCGCCTTGGTGGTGAAGAACGGCTCGAAAGCGTGCGCCTGGGTGTCCCGGTCCATGCCCACACCGGTGTCGGTGATCGCGAGCATGACATAGGGACCCGGCGTCACCTCGAAATGCGGCTCGCTGCGCGTCGCGTCGAGCTCGACGTTCGTGGTGGTGATCGTCAGCCTTCCCCCATTCGGCATGGCGTCGCGGGCGTTCACGGCAAGGTTGAGCAGCACCTGCTCCAATTGCCCCGGATCGGCCTCTACAGCGCCGAGCGCCGGATCGAGGGACGTAGTGATATGAATGTGCTCGCCGAGCACGCGCCGGAGCAGTCGTTGCCCGTCCGTCACCAGAGCGCTGAGGTCGAGCCGCTCCAGCGTGAGCACTTGCTGACGACTGAACGCGAGGAGTTGCCTCGTGAGCCCGGCCGCCCGGTGGGCGGCGTCGAGGATATCGAGGACGTCTCCGCGGCGGCGGTCCTCGGGTGGCAGGTCCTGAAGGAGAAGGTCCGCCACGCCCAGGATCGCGGTCAGGATGTTGTTGAAGTCATGGGCGACCCCGCCAGCGAGCCGCCCCACCGCCTCCAGCTTCTGTGCCTGCCGGAGCTTGGCCTCCAGGAGCCCGCGAACCTCCGCTGCCTGCCGCTGCTCGGTTATGTCTTCCACCATGCCGGTGTAGTGCTGGATGGCGCCGGCGGCGTCGCGGGTGACCCAGATGGTTTCCGACACCCAGCCGGTGCTGCCGTCCCGCCGGCGGTGCTGCAGCTCGAAGCCGCGGACAACGTCGTCCTGGTTGAGTGCTCTGATCATCTCGGCCCGACGCGCCGGCTCTACAAAGAGCTGCGAGCCGATGTCGGTCACGGTGGCGAGCATCTCCTCCGGACTCTCGAAACCGGAGATCCGGGCCATGGCTGAGTTGGCCGTCAGGAGCTGCCCGGCCGGGGTCGACTGGAAGATGCCCTCCACCGCGTTCTCGACGATGCTCCGGTACTTTTCCTCGGCCTGCCGCCGGGTTTCCTCCCCCCGTTTGGACTCGGTGATATCCACCATTACGCCGCGGAGTTTCGTGGTCACGCCTTGTTCGACCACGACCGACACGATGTCGCGCAGCCACACGACGCGCCCGTCGGCCGCCACGGCGCGGTACTCAAAATCGTGATCGCGCATTTCCCGCGAGGCGCTGGCGCAATACGCCACGGCCCACTCAGTGTCGTCCGGGTGGATGTGGTCCCGCCAGAAGTTCGGCTGGCTGAGCCAGTCGGCCACCGGATAGCCAAGGATCCGCTCGGCCTGGAGGCTGACGAACGTGAACCGGAAGGCCGTGGCATCCGCCTCCCACACGATGCCGTCGATCGACGCGATGAGCGCTTCGTATTGCTGCCGGGAGGCGAGCACCTTCTCCCGCGCCAGCGCGTGCTGGATGGCGATCCCCGCGAGGTGAACCGCGAGGTCGATCAGCTGGCGCTCGGCGGCCGCCGGGCTTCTCGGAGTGCTGTAATACATCGCGAACGAGCCTAGCACGGTGCCGTCGGAGGAGAGGATCGGAGTCGACCAGCAGGCGCGGAGGCCGTGCGGTAGCGCGAGGGCACGGTAGCCTTCCCACAGCGGATCTTCGAGGATGTCGGTGACGATGACCGGCTGTTTCAGATACATGGCCGTCCCGCACGACCCGGCACGCGGGCCGATCAGCATCCCATCGATGGATTGGTTGTAGGCCGCGGGGAGGCTCGGCGCCGCTCCGTGCCGGATGTGCCCCCCATCCTGGTCCAGCAGCAGGATCGACCCGAGCATTCCCTCCGCCTGCGACTCCACGAGCAGGACGAGGCTGGTGAGCGTGTCCTCCAGGCCGGCATCGGTGGCGATCTTCTCGAGGATCCGACTCTGGCCGGCGCGGAGCGCTTCGGCCCGCCGGGCGTCCGTCACCTCGCGACCTCCTTCATGCCGTTCATGCCTTCCTGATGCTCGGGCATCCTGCCAGGTGACAGCACGAGGGCCTCCACCTTGCCGGTTGCCGCGCGGGGCCGACACGGAGTGCCACGCGGCGGATGGGGTTCTGAACCAGGCATGGACTATACACCGGTGAAGTAAGAGTAGGAATCTATCGTAGGATTGAGTTCGGTCATCCCGGAAGGATAAGTCATTGACTGGCAATGGCTCTCGGGGGCTCTGTACAGCTCGATTTGACCCGAGCCGGGGTCCTGGGCGTTGGACGCCACACGGAACCGGAGTAGGTTTCCTTCCATGGTACGCCACCTGTTCCGACGGCTGGCTTCGGCGGGCCTCCTCCTGTTCGTGCTTGGGGGTGGCGGGAGCCTGCCGGTCGTCGATTCGCTGCTCCTCCATCGGGGCGGGGCGGAAGGCGAAACGCAGCACGGACACTACGAAGCTGATAGCGGATGCCATCTCGATGGGTGCGCGACGCATTCGACTGCGGCGTATTCCAAGTCGCTGCCAGAAATCGCCGCCGGCCCCGTACAAGCCGGCCCCACAGGCCGGTCGCCAGAGGCAGTACCGTATGCCTCGCCAGATCCGCTTGCCCCTCTGTCCAGCCACCTCTCCCGGGCCCCTCCGATCCTCGTCTGACCGTCGTTCGCACCAGCGTTCCGACTGACATTCGAGGTGACACCCATGCGCTCGTTCTTCGCCGCCGCTGCGGCGCTGTTCTTCCTTGCCGCTACTGGGGCCGCTCAAGCACCCGCTCCAGTCCCAGCCGATTCGGTTCGGCGCGCCCGGGCCGACAGCATCGCCCGTGCCGATTCCATCCGCATCGTCCGTGAGCTTGAGGGGATGACCCGAGGAGACACCGCTCGCCCCCCTCCGGCCCAGCGGACCGCCGGAGCATCGAATCCACGGTTCATTCCCGATATCAGTGCAATCGGGGAATTCATCGGGGACTTCACGAAGGGTGGAAGCACACAGGAGTCCGGGCGGCGGTTCGATATTCGCGAGGTCGAGCTCGCCATCCAGGCGGCAGTGGACCCCTACTTCCGCGCGGATATTATCCTCGGCCTCTCCGACGCAGAGGGGATCGCCATCGAAGAATCCTACCTGACCGCGGTCGCGCTGCCATTCGGGCTCCAGGCGCGCCTGGGCCGATTCCACATGCCAATCGGAAAGCAGAACACCACGCACCGCGCGGAGCTCCAGGCTGCCGTGGAGTACCCCTACGTGATCCAGCGATTCCTGGGTCCCGAGGGAGGCAAGGGGACCGGACTCTGGGTCAGCAAGATTTTCGCTCCGTTCGGATTTTACCAGGAGGTGATCGTCACGGCCGTGGATCGCCTGGGCGAAGCGCCGGCAGACCTGACGGCCGAGGAGTCCGCCAACCAGAAACTCTCCGGCTTGGGCTACTCGGCCAGGTTGCGGAACTACTGGGACTTGTCCGAGGCGGCAAACCTGGAGATCTCCGCCAGCGCGATGACCGGGAGGAAGGAGCAGCCGGTGGCGCTGGCGGTGGGTCCGGTAGACGTCAACGCCACGCTGGCCCGGCAGTCTACCGTGGGTATCGACTTCACCTTCCGCTGGCGGCCGCTGGAGCAGGGGCTCTACAAGTCGTTCATCCTGCACGGCGAATTCATGCGGCAGCTCAACCAGAAGAACCCCGCGCTGCCGGCCGGCGCCACCGGTTACGCCGGCCCGACCCGGGACTTCTCGGGCGCGTATCTCTTCGCCCGGTATCAGCTGAGACAGCGGAGTTTCCTCGGGACCCGGGTGGACTGGATACAGGATCCGGACGCCGCCGGGAACAAGCTCCGCGCGGTGTCGCTCTTTTATCAGCTCTTTCCGAGTGAGTTCTCCAAGTTCGTGCTTGGTGTGGAGCGGGTCATGCCGCAGGGGGGGCGGGCGACCAATCGTCTGCTGCTTCAGAGTACCTTTGCCGTCGGCCCGCACCGGCCTCACCCATTCTGACTCTGTGCGTTTCCTCCGGGGAGCGCTGAAGGGAATTACCATGTCCGTCTATCACAAAGTCCTGATCGGCATCGCTCTGCTGGGCGGGCCTCTGCTCCCGCCGCCACCATTGATGGGGCAGGCGCGGCTCAAGATCGTCACCACGACCTCGGACCTGGCCGACATTGCGGCGTCCGTCGGAGGCGAGCGTGTCAAGACGGTGCACATCAGCGAGGGATACCAGGATCCCCATTTCGTCGAGGCCAAGCCGAGTTTCATTCTTCAATTCCGGAACGCCGACCTGTTGGCGTTCGTCGGCCTGGACCTGGAGATCGGGTGGCTGTCGCTCCTGATCGACGGATCTCGGAACCCGAAGATTCGACCCGGCGCGGCGGGGTACGTCGATGTCTCCCGGGCCATCCCTGTGATCGATGTGCCGACCGGCACCATCGACCGCAGCCTGGGCGACATTCACGCGCTGGGCAACCCGCATTACTGGCTCGATCCGGCCAACGGCCGGCGGATTGCCTGGCTCTTCCGCGACAAGTTCACCCAGCTCGATCCCACCGGCGCCACGGCTTATACCGCCAGCGCCAAGGCGTTCGAGAGCCGGCTCGGTGCCGCGGAGCAGGCCTGGGCCGCCGATCTCGCGAAAATCAAGGGAAAGCCGGTGGTGGCGTGGCACACCAGCTGGCGCTACTTCGCGGAGTTCACCGGCATGAACATCGTGGGATTCATGGAGCCCAAGCCCGGCGTTCCGCCGTCGCCGTCGCACCTGGCCGGCCTCATCCAGACCATGAAGCGCACCGGGGCCAGGGTCATCGTGATGGAGCCGTTCTACGATCGGAAGACCGCCGATTTTGTCGCGTCGAAGGCGGGGGCGACGGTGCTGGTCCTTCCCCCCTCGGTCGGTGGAAAGAAGGGCATCGACGACTACATCGCGCTGATGAAGTACAACATCACCCAGCTCGCGGCGGCGGTGCCGTGAGGGCCCTCGTCACCTTCGACCACGCGACGCTCGGCTACGGGCGCCACGTCGTGCTCCAGGATCTCTCCTTCACGATCACCGAGGGAGACTTTCTTGGCCTGGTCGGTCCCAACGGGTCCGGCAAGACCACGGTGCTCCGGGCGCTGTTGGGCACCCATCCGCCGCTCTCCGGCACCGTCGCCCGCGACGCCGATCTGCGTTTCGGCTATGTGCCGCAGCGGGACATGGTGGATTACGACTATCCCCTCACGGCCCTGGACGTCGTCCTCATGGGCCGGTACGACCGGATCGGGCTGGGCCGCCGGCCCACCGCGAAGGATCGCGGCAAGGCCAGGGACGCGCTCGAGCAGGTCGGCATTCCCGAACTGTCGGGCAAGCACCTCAAAAACCTCTCGGGCGGGCAGCGCCAGCGCACCCTGATCGCCCGGGCGCTGGTGGGAGAACCCAACGTGCTGGTGCTGGATGAACCCACCAACGGCATGGACCTGGTCTCCACCACTCAGATCCTCGGACTGGTGCGCGATCTGCACGAAAGATCCGGCATCACGGTTCTGATGGTCAGCCATGCGCTCAACGAAGTGGCCAATTACGTGGACCGGATCGCGCTGGTGGTGGCCAATGGCTTCCGGATCGGCAGTACCGCCGAGATCATGACCGAGCCAGTGCTCTCCGGGATGTACGGGATTCCGGTCGAAGTGAGCGCGTTCAACGGGCATCGCATGGTCATCGCGCGGCGGCGAACCGGTGTTTGATACGGTCATGCTGTTCCGTGACGCGCTCTACGGGGCGTTGGTCATCGGCTTTACCTGTGCTGTGCTTGGCGTGTACGTCGTGTTGCGGCGCATCGTCTTCGTGGGCGCCGCGCTGGCGCAGCTCTCCTCGGCCGGCATCGCGCTGGCGCTTTTCCTGGGCGGCTTCTCCGCCACGGCGTGGGTCGCCGATCACCCGACGGCCATGGCGCTGGTGGTGACCCTGCTGGGTGCGGTCTTCTTCGGGCTGGGCGGGGGGCGGCGCCTGATCTCGAGTGAGGCCTCGATCGGCGTCACCTATGCCATCGCGGCGGCATTCGGGATTCTCCTGGTCGCGAAGGCCTCCCACGGCGAGGCGCACGACATCTTCCTCCAGGGCAACATCCTGGGCATCACCCGCCGGGACACCCTCGTGCTCCTCGGCGTGAGTGTGCCGGTACTGCTGGCCCACGCGGTGTTCTATAAGGAATTTTTGTTCGTATCGTTCGACCGGGAAACGGCGCGGACCCTCGGCTACAAGGTCAACGTCTGGAACTTGCTGCTCTATTTCACCTTCGGTGTCGTGATCGCCTCGGCGATGCAGTTTGCGGGCGTGCTCCTGGTGTTCAACTTCCTGGTGCTTCCGGCAGTTACGGGACTCCTGCTGGCCAAATCGATGGGCGGGACCATCACCTGGGCGGTCGGCTCCGCGCTCATCGCCGTGGTAGTGGGGTTCTCACTCTCGGTGCCGTTCGACCTTCCCTCGGCGCCGGCGATGATCGCGGTGAGCGGGGCGGAGGTGTTCGTGGCGTGGCTGGTCAGGCGGGCGCGGGAGTAGCGCACAGACCATGCTTTCCCGTCGTCCGCGCCGCCTAAGCTCTTGCGGCGGGTGCGTCTGCCCCTCCGCACCGCATTTAGAGTCAACTTGAAGTGCAACGTTCGCCGCGATAGCGGGTCTTTCGGGTGGCGTCGTGGCCGGAATCGGATTTGGCGCGCTTCTGTCCTTCGCCGAGATCCGGAAGACGATCCTCGACGCCTCACTGATCCCGGGTTCCGGATTCGGAGTCGCTGCTGATATAATGACGGCCGGGGGTCGAGGGTGTCGAACTCGCGAGCTCAGTGTGAATCAAGCGGGTCCAGCAAGACAACGATGCGGTCTGACCCGCGCAGTAGCGCATGCTGTCAGGCTGTGCCAAATAGCATCAACCGACGGAGTCTGTATGACCACATCGACCGTCAACTCGCTGGCCGTCATTCTCCGCGGGTATGAGGAGGGTTGGAATCGCGGCGATCTCAACGTGCTGGACGAGATCTTGGCGCCGGACTTCCAAGCCCATGACCCGTCCGCGCCGAACGGAGTCGTGGGGCTCGGCGCCGTCCGCGAGCTCATGACCCAAATCCGGACGGCCTTCCCTGACGTCCGTCGCGAAGCCCTCGATCACGTCGCGCACGATGACAAGGTGGCTGTCCGATGGCGCGTAACCGGCACGCACCAGGGCCCCTTTGGTGCGGCGGCTGCAACCGGTCGGCGCATCGAAGTTACAGGCATCACATTCTATCGGTTCACGGAAGGTCGAATCGCCGAAGAATGGGTTCAAATGGATTACGCCGGCCTGAGCCGCCAACTTTCTGATCCGTAGACCGTTTATTGAGCCGTCCCGTCTCGCCCGGAGTCCCGCACCGTGAGGCAGACTCCACAGGATCTCCCATGACCTTCAAGCCCGCACTATGGTATCCGATCGCCGTCCTGTTGAGCGTCATCAACGTGGTCGCAGTCGGTTTTGCGACCGGGCCAACGCGGCCATGGCATGCCACGATCCACGCGGTGCTCGCGGTGGCGTTCGGGTCGTGGGCCTACCATCTGCGTCAGGGTCCCGGCGGCAGCAGGCGCCAGGTCGGGATCCAAGCGAGTGAAGTTCTCGAAGCGCTCCAAGGCGAGGTGAGCACCCTGCGGCGGGAGCTGAGCGAGACGCAGGAACGGCTGGACTTCGTCGAACGGCTGTTGGCGCAGGAACCGGACCTTCGCCGAATGCGACCAGACCGCTAGGATGCTGCCGGCCTTGCACCTGGGTGTGGCACGCACAATCAAGGTGTGCTGGATGTGCCGCCTCGCTGTGACCCTTGCTTTGCCCGGCCTCGGGGCCTGTGCCGAGCCCGTGCCGGACACTATCGCCACCATTGTGGGTGTGATATGACCCTCTGCCTCGCGCGCGACATGACCGCGCAGGATCCCGTGTCGATGATCACGGTCATCGAGGGTCCGCAGGTGCCGAACCGCGGAGGGTTCGATTCACAGTCCTTGCTGCAGATGATGGAACGTTTGCGTGTGCCGGCGTGAGCATAGCCGTGATCCGGGAGTTTACGATCCGCTGGGCGAAGGGGTGGGGTGTTGCCGACGTCGAGAGCGGAACGCCGGTGGAAACGACCACCATGTTTCAGGCCGCCTCGATCAGCAAAGCAGTCGCCGCCATGGCTTCGCTGCAGGCCGTTCAAGACGGCAAATTCAGTCTCGATCAGGAGATCAACACGATACTGACATCGTGGCACTTGCCCATGAGTGAATTCACGAAAGAACGCCCCGTCACACCACGCACATTGATGACTCACACCTCGGGCACCGGCGACGGGTTTGGGTTTCCCGGCTACCATCCTGCTGCTCCCCTTCCTAGCATCCGCAAATTCTCGATGGCCTTGCGCCGTCCAACGTGGGGATGGTACGCCTGGAGCGTCCGCCGTTGACCGGCTACAAGTACTTCGGGTGGTGCCGTCACCATCCAGCAGCTCGCGTTAACGGACGTCGTCGGCAAACCGTTTCCTCAAGTCATGCGCGAATACGTTCTCGATCCGATCGGGACGACGAACAGCACCTACGAGCAACCGCTGCTTTCGGAGCGTCAGAAGCACGCCGCGCGCGCCCCCAGCGGGGCGGCGCGTACCATGGACGCAAAGTGGCACGTCTATCCGGAAATGGCCGCCGCAGGCCTCTGGACCACGCCGACGGATCTTGCCCGATTCGCGATCGAAGTCCAGAAGGCTCTCCTGGGGCAATCCCGGCAAGTGCTCTCGCAATCGATGATTCAGGAAATGGTCACCCCCCGTAGGCATCGGTCCATACGCCGTCGGTTTCAGCATTGTCAAGCAGGGTGAAGGCTGGAACTTCGGTCATGCCGGCGGCAACTGGGACTTCCGGAGCGCCCCTCTCAGGTCGGGCACGACCCCTCGCTGGGTGGCAGTCGGTGGCCTCCTGACGGGGTTTATGGGATGGATCGGGATGTTCCGGAATCTCACGACCGCCGTGTCGCCGGTGGCGGCCACTAACAACTATCTGCTCCCCCTGTGGATGATCACCTTGGGCATCATCTTGGTGCGGCATCGGGAGCCCGATAGCGTCCGTTCTTTGACCGGGTTGAGAGGCTGAATGCGTCGCATCTGGTACAGCGTGGCAATGAGCCTCGACGGCTTTATCGCCGGCCCGGACGGAGAGTACGACTGGATCCCGAACGAACCGGAGATAGACTGGAACGTCTTCATGGGCCGTTTTGACACGGCGCTGATGGGACGGCGGTCGTACGAGGCGGCCCTGGCCGCGCCGGGCGGGGGTGCAATGCCGGGCCTCGCAACCTATGTCTTTTCCCGGACGCTCCGCCCGGAGGCCCACTCAAGCGTCACAATCGTGGGCGCCGATGCGCCCGCGGTCCTGGCGTCTCTTCGTCAAGCCCCGGGGAAGGAGATCTGGCTGTTTGGCGGCGGCAGCCTGTTCCGGAGCCTCCTCCAGCTCGGCGAAGTCGACCTGATCGAGGTGGGCGTCGTCCCGGTAGTGCTCGGTCGGGGAATCCCGTTTCTCCCTGGCCTGGATCGGATGGAACGTCTGCATCTCCTTGACACGCGGCGCTACCCAACCGGCATCGTGCTCTTGACGTACGAGGTTGTGAAGGGCGCCACCTGAAGCATCAACATTCCCACTCCGATTCCCTGTTCTTTCCAGGTGCCCAATGATTCGATCGGCCCTCGTCCTTCTCGCCTGTACACTGACATTCGCTGGTCCAATTGCCGCTCAGGCCGCGACCCCGACCACGGCTACGACTGTGCCGTCCGTCTCGTTGCCTCCGGAACTCGATCGCGTGCTGCGAGCCTATGAGCGCGAATGGGGGGCACGTTCACCGGCTGGGCTGGCTCAGCGCTTCACGGAAGACGGATTCGTGCTGCAGTCGGGACACCCGCCGGTCCGCGGCCGGGCCGGCATCACCCGGGCATTTGAGAGATCCGGAGGCGCGCTGGCATTGCCGGACATCGGCAAATTCATCCTCCTCGTCCGACGGGAGCGGGGCGGGTCGTGGCGGATTGCCGCCGACATGGACAATGGGAATGGCGCACGATGAGCCGGTCCTCGCAGGTCCTGATCACCCGAGGCATCCTCCCGTGAGTACTCTCGCCGAGACCCCCACCCTTACGGGCCTGCTCACCGGCCTGGATCGGCTCACTCCGACGTCCCCGCGACAGTTGGGGGACCCAGACACCGGCGGAAATACTCTACCCCTTGGGCGACGCCGGAGATTCCGTTCTTGGACGCCGAGTCCCCCCAGGCCCGAAGCCCTCGGGCAAACCCCACCCGGTCCTCAAATGGCTCGTCCTCTCCTCTCCAATGCGATGGCCCAGGGGAGCCGAATCCCGTCCAGGCGTCAATCCGCACAAGGAGGGAACCCGCCCAACCGATTTTGAGAAGGACCGAGCCCGGGTCGTAGGAAGGCTCCAGGCCTTGGCAGAGGCATCCGCAGACGAGCTCTCGCCGGTTCATTGTCGGTTCGGCCCCATGTCGCGAACGCCTGGCAGCGCTGAGGTCGGAAGAAGTGGAAGCGCTCCGGCAGGCCCGAACGCGCACCGGAAACACGAAAAGGCAGGCCCACAGTCGGGCCCGCCTTTCGCTCAAAACCAATTGGAGAATCGGTATTCAGACTACGAACACGCGATAACGCCGTCCGCAGTCGAAGCCGCGCCCGCGCCCACCTGCACCGTGCACTTCGTGAAGCCGGCGCTGATCGAGGCGTTGGTCACCGTCGCGGTGAAGCCGCTCGCCACGCCCGCCGCCGCCCCGGTGTTGCCGGTCGAGAGC
>JANNGX010000364.1:0-26688 GCA_031404115.1 Gemmatimonadales bacterium
GCCGCGCTGCGCCGGGATCTGGATGCTCCACCCGAGCCGGAGGTCAGGGAACTGCTCGAACGGTTGCGCGCGGAGCATTCCCAGCCGGTTCCCCACCGCGAAGCGCGCTGGACCGAATCGGTCCCCACGGACCTGACTCCCACGCCGCCGTCCGGGGGTCCTCCCGCTGCAGTCTCGCGCCGCCGGACGGCCCTGCTCCGTGCGGCCGCGGGGGCCCTCCTTCTCGCGGCGACATTTGCCGCGTGGCGATGGACCCGTCCTCCTGCGGGCCCCGAGTTCCCCCTGATCGCGGTCGGCTCCCTTCGGGATGGCGCCACTCGGGACTCCACTCGCAGCGGCGGTGTGCTCACGGACATGCTCGCCACCAGCCTGGCCCGCATCTACGGTCTTTCGGTGGTGGCGAATTCGCGGTTGCTCGAGCTCATCCCGCGGGGCACCGACACGGTCCCGGGCACCCTGCCCGACGCAGCCCGACGCGCCGGGGCCAGCGAGATTCTCGAGGGAGAGCTCGGCTTCGCCTCCGATGGCGGCTTGCGATTCGAGCTGCGTCGCGTCGATCTGCGGTCCGGCGTGGTGCGCCACGGGTATTCGGTCCGGGCCTTCGATCGCTACGCCGCGGTGGATAGCGCCACCGCGGCGATCGCCAGGGACTTCGGCCTGGCGGCACCAACCAAACCGATTGCCGACGTGAGCACCTCGTCACCGATCGCGTACGGACTGTACGAGGAAGGGCTGCGTTCGTTCTTTCAGTACGACGTGGCGGCGGCCTACCGCCTGATGGAGGCCGCGCTGGAGAACGACTCCACCTTCGCCATGGCGGCCTACTACGCCTGGCGCAGCGGGGCCCTGCTGAATGGTCTTACCGAACCGTCACTGCGGGAGCGGGCAATCCGGCTCGCCCCTCGCGCGCCGGACCGCGAACGGCTCCTGATCTTCGGCCGGATCCTGGTGCCCCTGGAAGATCCGGCTGCGCTTGCCCCGGCGGAGTCCCTGGCCATCCGTTTCCCCGCCGACCCCGATGGCCAGGAGCTGTTCGGCGTCGTGCAGCAGTATCGTGGAGACTATCCCGCGGCCGCCGCCGCCTATCGTCGCGCCGTTGCCCTCGATTCCGCCGGCAGCGCCAAGCCGGATGCCGTTTGCCATGCGTGTGAGCGGCTTCACCATTTGTTCGACTTGTACTCGTCGTGGGATTCAATGCCGGCCGCGGAGCGGGCCGTCCGCTCCTGGATCCGGTTTCGCCCCCGGTCACCGGAAGCGCTGGGGGTGCTGGCGGAGATCCGCTGGCGGCAGGAACGCTGGGACGAGGCCGAGGCGGCCCTCCGGAGGGCCGACTCGGTGAGTGAACGGCGGAACGATTTTGATGCGGCACGGTTCCGAGCAGCGATCCGGCGCGGGAAGTACGACGAATTGGGCCAGGCTGCGGCGCTGGCGTTGGCCGACCCGGCTCGCGATCGCCGGAGTGAGGCTCGCTGGGTCTGGCTGATCGCGCTACGGAACCAGGGACGGCTGCGAGAGGCAATGGCCCTCGCGAAGGAAGGACGGATCCCCGGAGGAGGACAGGTATCCGCCGAATCCCTCGAACCGGATGGAATCAACCAGGCGATTGTCGCCTTCGAGGGCGGCGACCATGCGGCGGCGGTTCGCGGCTTTCGCGCACTGGCGGCGAACGCCGCTGCGATCGATGCCCCTGGTCATCGTGCCCGCGGCGTCGTGTGGAATCTCACCCATGCCGCGGCCGCCTACGCCGCCGCGGGCGATACCGCTACAGTTCGGCGCCTGGCCGACAGCGTGGAAATGATCGGTCCACGCAGCCTCTTCGGCCGGAGCTCTCGGCTGCACCATTTCCTGCGCGGACTACTCCTCTCCCGAGGCGGGAGGCACGCCGAAGCGGTCGAGGCGTACCGGAGAGCGGAATACTCGCCGACCATGGGATACACCCGGATCAACTACGAGCTGGCCCGGAGTCTCCTGACGCTCAACCGCGCCCCCGAAGCCGTCCTGCCGCTCCGGGCGGCCCTGCGCGGTGGGATCGACGGATCAAACCTATATATCACGCGCACCGAGCTCCACGAGCTGCTGGCCCAGGCCTTCGCCGCCGCGGGACAGCGGGACAGCGCGGCGGCGCACTACCGTGAGGTCGCAGCTGCCTGGGAGAAGGCCGACTCGCCGTTTCAGGCACGCCGCCGTGTTGCGCTCGACTGGCTGGCCCGGAATACGCCGTAGCCCAGCCCCCGTCGGAGCTGCTATCACGGGACGACGACGGTCGTTTCGGCGGTGGTTTTGTCGAGGGCTTGCCCCGACCCCATGGGGGATGTCCATGTGGCGATAACCGTGAACTGGTGGGTTCCCCTGGCCATTGTGGGGAACACAAAGGAGCAACCTGCCAGGCCGGCGCACGGTCCGCCCGACGGCGTTTGGGTGGATCCGGAGGATGAAGTGACCCGGATGGATGTCGGGGCAATGGGCGCGTTGGTCGCGGGAGGTTCGTACCTCACCTTCAAGGTGACGGTGCTACCCACGACCGTCGCCGAAAGCCACCGCAGCAGGACGGCACTCGGCGAGGTCCACGGAATCGTGCCCGCCCCCATCTCCCCAGTCGGGGCGATCGCCGTGAGGCGGTAGAGGTAGGCGGTGTTGGGGACGATTCCCCCGAGGCCATCGATGAAGGCCATATTCCCCGTGCCCACGATGGGTAATGTTCCCCCGCACGAAGTCGCCGCCAGCGTCCAGGCGTTGGTTCCTTGCACGCTGCGCTCCATCCGAAACGCGATGACGCTGGCTCCGGGAATCTTGTTGTTCTGCCAGGCGAAGACTGCCCCGCTAGGATACGGGCCATAGTGGGTGATTGGACCGCGGCTCGTCGGATCGAGAAGCGTCAGCATGGGCTGATTCGGGAGTGGCGCAGCGCAAGTCGGGTTGGGTCGGGTCCAGTTGACCTGTCCCGAGACGCTCGCCCCGCCCCCGAGGGATGCCGTGACCAGATACCCGTAGACGCCGGCCATCTCGAAGCCGATACTCCGCGGACCGGGGTCGATCCATGTCGGGGTCGTGAGCCCGGGGAAGGTTGTCGGGACATACCCGTCCGGTGTCGATCGGGTGACCGAGTAGCTCACCGCTCCGGGAACCGGCTGCCATGACACGGTCGCTGACGCCGTCGTTCCGTTGACCATGATTCCGGTCACGGCGGTGGGAATCGCAACCCGGGGACCAGGTGCGCCCGGGGCCCGGCCGATCGGTCGACCGAAGGCCGGGGTGGGCGTCCCGGGCGAGACACTCGGGAGCGTGAATGCCACCGGCGCGGCCGCTGCCGAGGTCCCGTCATCGTAGACGACGATGACCTGATAGAAGTAGGTGACACCCTGCTCGACCTTCGGGTCGACAAAGGAGACGGCCTCGATCGGTCGGGTCAGGTCCTCTCCCGGCGCCCGGGCCTCGAGTCCGCGGAGCACCCGATAGGTCACCCCCTTTACCGGCACCGGCGTCCAGCTCACCGTCGCCGAGTTTCCCGCGCCCACAATGGTGACGTCGGTTGGTGCGAGCGCGCCCTTTTGGGCCGTCAGCGAAACCGGCAGCAGCGCGACCAACGCGAAGGCCGTGGCACCGAAACAGGCTCGTTGGATCAGGCGATGAGTCATGGAGCGATCTCCCCGAAGTGTATTCATGGTGGCAGACGGGATCGTTGTCGGGAGGGAACTTACGCGCGAGGCATCAGCGCACGTTCAGGCGTGAATCAGCGCGCGATCATCACGGCTAAGCCAATGTGCCGGCGGACCTTCGTGAGCCCTGCGTCGGCGAATCAGGCGGCAGAAATCGCCTTGCTCTGGTAGGCCACCAGCCAGGCAGAGAGCTCGGCGTTCATCACGCTCGCGGTCTTGACGGCAATCTCCGCAATGCCGCCCACGGTAGGAGCCGGGAGCTCGCGCAGCTCCTGACGCAGCTCCACCAGGCGTTCCTTGATCCGTCTCGATCGAATCGCGGTCGCCTCGTAGTCGCCCTGGCTCCGCAGGCCGTGCATCGCCCCGCCGAATGCCGGGATGGCCAGGTTCAGGACCAGCAGCACGCGCTCCACCGTCTCGGGGACCGGCCAGTCCACCCCGAGCACCTTGAGGAGGTGGTACAGCGAAATCACCAGCGCCAGTCCGAACGCCCCCTTGGTAATTCCGTGCAGAATCGCGTCGACCCGCTCGTTTCTCCGGGCCGTGCGTGCGTGATAGTCGATCTGTCCTTCCAGGATGCCTGCGGCGAGGATGCCCTGAGCGCCCTCCAGGTGCTGTCCCACGTCCAGCGACAAGATTCCTGCCTCGCGCACCACCGCCCGGAACATCCAATCCACCCACGATTCCTGTGACGAGAGACCCGGGTTCGATTCGACGCCGAGCACCGGGGTTCGCGAGAGCGGCAGGAGCATGGGCAGCAGCCGGATCCATTCTGCCAGGCGGCGGCAGTCGAGCCACTGGGAATGAAACCGGTGCCGCCCGGTGTACCACACGATGGCCATGACGAAGCCGAGGATAAACACCTCGCTGATCGCCGCTGCCTGAACCAGCGAGTGGTTCCCAGCCTGCTCGAAAGCGATCCCGGCCGCCGCGGCCGTCACGGCGAGCCAGGCGAGCATGTAGTTCAACAGGAAAGCGCTCCGGTAGCGGCCGCCGTTGTAGTTAGCGAGATGGCTGGCCCAGGCGTAGTGCCGGTGAACCCCCGTCCTGGTCAATGCAGTGCACAGCGCGTAGGACGCGCCCTGCTCCGTCCAGTCCCTGACCCACCGCCGGCGGAGCCGAGTGAGATGCTCCGGCTCGGCGTCCTCGCCGCGGACCGGCACCGAGGGTTCGTCCGGTGCGACCCGAAGCGCCGGGGTCACAGCAGGTGGGCCGGACGGCCCTTTCGGCGACAGGAAATTGAAGAACAGATCGTAGATTCGGCCCGCGTTCTTGCTCCGGACCCTTTCGCGGAAATAGCTCTCCCGCGGATTGTCCTCCTCCTTCTCGTCCTCCGGAGAAGGCTTCGGTGCCACGAGCAATCGGCGGAAATGCTCCGCGAGCGAGCGCAGTCCGAGGCGGCGCGCCGCGTCGTCCTTCTCCGCGTGGTGCCCCGGATCGTGTAGCCAGGGATTGCCGACGCCGTCCGTCGGAATCCGCACCACCGGGATACCATAGTCGCCGGCCAGGCGTATGATGTCGCCGGTACCGCCGGGGCCGCCCGGCGTTCCATCCCACACCGCCACGACGACATCGGAGTTGAGGCAAAGCGCCGTGGCGAGTTGCCGATAGGCGCCGTGCTTGCCGGCCGCACCGTCCAGCTCCTGAACCCCGCCCTCACCTTCCGCCGCCAGCCGGAGCTCCTCGAACTCCTGCACCGAGGCCGTGTCCGGCTGGTCGTAGCCGAATTCACCCTCCCGGCAGCGCACCGCAGTGCCGTCCGGGAGTTCCTTCTTCATCTTGAAGTCGAGGACGTACTTGTCGCGGGGGTAGGGCAGCAGCGCGGTAAGGAGCCACTTCCGGTCGCGGGCGCTCGCCACCTGAGCGCCCAGCCGGTCGGTGCCTTCGGCAAGGCCGGAGAGCACCCGCAGCACCGCGGAGGGAGGAGGGTCCGCGGACTCGGGGTCCAGGTATCCGGCCGCGGGGTCGGCCAGCACCTGGTCGACCACGTCCTCGATGGAATCGAAGACCTGGTTGAGGCGCTCGCGGATGGCCTCGGTGTTCTGGCGCTGGAGCTTGTTCCAGCGATGGCCCGCGACACCGACGCGAACGGTGAGCCTGGGACGCGGTGGGTGCATCGGCCCCCCGTCAGACCGCGAGGGTCGCCTGGATGCTGCGCACCGCTTCGGCGGAGGCGTGGAGGTCCTTCTTTTCCTGCTCGGTGAGTGCCACCTCGATGATCTGCTCCAAACCGCCGCGCCCGATCTTGCAGGGGACGCCGCAGAACATCCCGGTCAGCCCGTACTCACCCTGTAGCCAGGCCGCGCAGGGGAGCACCCGCTTCTTGTCCAGCACGATGGCTTCCACCATCTGGACCGCAGCCGCGCTCGGCGCGTAGTACGCCGAGCCGGTCTTGAGGTGCGCCACGATCTCCGCGCCCCCGTTACGAGTACGGGCGACGATGGCGTCGAGCGTGTCCTTGGCCAGGAGCTGGGTCACCGGCATGCCGGACACGGTGGTACAGGAGATCAGCGGAACCATCGTGTCACCATGGCCGCCCAGTACCATGGCCTGGATATCTTCGATCGATACCTGCATGGCGTCGGCCAGGAAAGTGCGGTACCGCGCGGTGTCGAGAACGCCCGCCATGCCCAGGACCCGCTCGCGGGAAAAGCCGCTGGCCTTCATGGCAACGTAGCACATCACGTCCAGCGGATTCGAAACCATGATGATGATGGAATTCGGCGCCACCCGCGCGATTTCCTTGGACACCGACTGCACAATGCCGGCGTTGGTCTTGACCAGATCGTCGCGGCTCATGCCCGGCTTCCGGGCAATGCCGGCGGTCACGACGAAGATCTCGGAGCCGGCCGCGGCCTCGTAGTTATTGGCGCCGACCACCCTGGTGTCGTAGCCCTCGATGGGACCGGACTGCCACTGGTCCAGCGCCTTGCCTTGGGGGATTCCCTCGGCAACGTCCACCATCACCACGGTTCGGGCGAGATTTTTCTCGGCCAGCCGCTGGGCCGCGGTGGCCCCGACGTTTCCGGCGCCGACCACAGTGATCTTGTTCATCATGAAGAGACTCTGGGTTGACGGTCGACGTTGAGGCGGCAAATGTAGCCCCGCCCGGGGGTTGGGCCAACGACGCTACGGACGCCGCCGGCGACGCGGCCTGGCCGCGGTCTTGGCCCCCCCCTTGCCCTTGGACTCGGCCTCCGGCTCCTCGGCGACGAACGCCGACGCCAGACTCGCGGCGTCCTTGGCGCCGAGCTGACGCAGCCCCTCATACAGGACAATCCCCGCCGCGGTCGCGAGGTTCAGGCTCCGCACCTTGCCGCTCGGCATCGGGATGGTAAAGCATCCCGCGGGATACTTTTCCAGGATGCGGTCCGGCAACCCGTCGGTCTCGTTCCCGAACACCAGCACGCTGTTGGAACGGAATTGTGCCTCCGAGAGCGGAACGGTAGCGCGCGCCGAAAAATAGAGACAACGCTCGCGGGACATCGCGTCGCGGAAGTCCCGCCACCCGGCATGCACCCACAGGTCCACCGAGTCCCAGTAGTCCAGCCCGGCGCGTTTCATCTTCGCGTCGTCCATCGAAAACCCCAGCGGCTCGATGAGGTGGAGGCTGGTGTCGGTGGCCGCGCAGAGCCGGGCGATGTTGCCGGTATTGGGTGGGATTTTCGGCTCGATCAGAGCGATATGCAGCGCCATCATCCGCCTCGCGTGTGCATCTCCCGCCGTGGATCGGCGCGGAGCCCTGCAATCTGGTGGAGCACCCCTCGGTCCGGCGTGGCCAGCCGCTGCTCTGCTCCGCGGTCTTTCCGGAGGCGCCACACCTCCGACACCAGGCCGGCGATCTCCTCGTCCGTGCTCCCGAGTCGGAGCGGCTCCCGCAGGTCGATGCCCCCCTCGGCGTAGAGGCAGGAGAACCAGGTTCCGTCGGCCGTCACCCGGCTGCGATCGCAGGTGGAACAGAACGGCGCCGTGACTGAGGCGATGATCCCGAAGACGGTTCCGTCCCCGAGCCGGAAACGCTCGGCGGGCGCGGACCGTGCATCGGGATCCGGCAGCGGCTCGAGCTGTCCGAAGCGCTCCGTCACGCGAGTGAGCAGCTCGGCCCGGGACACCACGTCATCGGAGCGCCATCGCGTTGCGCCGCCCACATCCATGTATTCGATATACCTGAGCTCGTGGCCATGCTCCCGGGCAAACTCCAGCAGGTCCGGCACCTCATCGTCGTTGAAGCCACGGATGATCACGCTGTTCAACTTGATCCGACCGAGCCCCGCCTGCCGGGCCGCGCGTATCCCGGCCAGGACATCGTGATGCCGGTTGCTCCGGGCAAACGCGAGCATGCGCTCGGGCCGAAGCGTATCGAGGCTCACGGTGACCCGCCGCAGCCCCGCGTCCTTGAGAGCCTCGGCATGCTGTTCGAGCAGGATTCCGTTGGTGGTGAGAGCCAGGTCTCGAAGCGCAGACCGTGCCGACAGCATCCGCACCAGGGCGGGCAGGCAGGTCGTGGCGCAGGAGAGGCTCGCCTCCGGTCAGGCGAACCTTTGCGGCGCCCAGACCGAGAAAGATCCCCGCCAGGCGATCGAGCTCCTCGAAAGTCAGCAAGGATGCGCGGGGCAGCCAGGTGTAGCTCTCCTCCGGCATGCAGTAGCCGCAGCGCATGTTGCAGCGATCGGTGACGGAAAGCCGGAGACTTCCCAACGGACGGTCGAAGACGTCCCTTACCACGGAATCATTCCCTCTCGCTCCTCGCTCCGTACCGCGCCCGGGCCGGTCGGGTCGACCCAGGCCTCGGTCCCGTCGGCATAGGTCTCCCGTTTCCAGATCGGCACCCGTCGCTTCAGCTCCTCGATCAGGTGCCGGCACGCGGTAAAGGCCTCATCTCGGTGATGGCCCGCCACCGTGATTGCCACCGCGACTTCCCCGATGCCGAGTCGGCCCAGCCGGTGGCGCAACGCCGCGCGTACCGGCCACATCGATTCCGTCTCCGCAATGAGCTGGTGACAGACGAGCTCGGCCATGGGCTCGTAGGCGCTGTATTCGAGCCCGATGACCGATCGACCGCCATGGTGGTTGCGCACCAGGCCGAGAAAGGTGACCACGCCGCCTCGCTCCGGCGCCGTTACTTGGGACATGAGGGTCTCGAGGCGGATCGGGTCCGCGGTCAGGAAGCCCACGATCAGCCCCCCGCCAGCGGAGGGAGAACGGCAACTTCGTCACCCGGCATGACCATGAAATCGGGTGCGGCCTGCTTGAGATTGACGGCGATCAGGGTGGACTCCCCGATCCCGGCACCGCCAGGCAGGGCCCGCACGTGAGCGAGGATGTCGCTGACCGTGGTTTCGGCCGCAGCAGGGAGGTCGAGGTACTCCGCCCCCAGCAGCTCGGCATAGCGTGCAAAGAGGCGGACGCGGATAGTCGGGGGATTCGTGCCGGACAGAGCCATGGGAACCGGAGTATGAGCGCAGCGGGCCCAGGGGGCAAGCACACCGGCACCGACTGGAAACGAAATGGCGGAACCGGAGAGCCCGGTTCCGCCGAGAGATGGTCCTGACGTGCGACTAGCCGATCTCGTCGTCGTCCGGTCCGTCGAGACCCTCATGCGGCTCGTCGGCCACCAAAGCCCGCAACTCTTTGCTGGGCTTGAAGACGGGCACCGGCCGCGCCGCAACCTCGACCGGCTCCCCGGTCCGCGGATTCCGCGCCATTCGGGTTTTTCGTCGCCGGATCTTGAAGGTGCCGAAGCCACGCACTTCGATGTTGTGCTGCTCCTTGAGCGCGCTCTTGATCGCGTCAAGGAACGCATCGACCACGCGCGCGCAGTCCTTCTTGGAGATCAGCGGCCCCGAAGTGCGGGCCATCGCAGCGGTTACCTGCTCAACCAGATCGGCCTTGGTCATGCTCCCCCCAGTCGGGTCAGCGGACTGGCCATCTCCCAAGGGGAGAGCGTCCACACCCGCTGATAGTAGGAGCTTAACCGTTGTGTGTCAAGAGGTTGCGGGGTTTTGCCGCCTTCTCGACCCTATCAGGTCGAGGAATTCGGCAAAATGAGGGTGCGCATCGTGAGGGCCGGGGGATGCCTCGGGGTGATACTGGACGGCGAAAACCGGAAGTGCTTTGTGCCGAAGGCCTTCCACCGTTCCGTCGTTCAGATTCACGTGGGTGACCTCGAGATCGGGCGCACCGGGGATCCCATCGGGGGTCCCGTCTACCGAAAACCCGTGGTTTTGAGAGGTAATGAGCACTCGCCCAGTGGCCAGGTCCCGGACGGGGTGATTTCCACCCCGGTGGCCGTAGGGCAGCTTGCTGGTGGTTCCTCCGAAGGCCAAACCAAGAAGCTGGTGACCCAGGCAAATTCCGAACGTGGGCAGTCCGGACAAGGCCAGCTCCCGGATGTTCTGAATGGCGTACCCGATCGCGGCGGGATCCCCGGGTCCGTTGGACAGGAACAGCCCATCAGGCTGAAGCGCCCGGACTTGCTCGGGGGTGGTGTCGGCCGGGACGACAGTCACACGACACCCGGCGGCCGCGAGCATGGTCACAATGTTGCGTTTCATGCCGAAATCGTAGGCCACGACGTGGCAGCCACGGCCACCCTCGGTATGCCGCGTCCGCACGGTGGCCTCGGAGGCCAGGTCCCTTCCTTCCATGCGCGGCGAGGCAAGGAGCTGTCGAGTGATGTCGGGCGTCGGCGTGGAGCCCATCGCAATCACACCACGCATGGCCCCCTTGGAGCGGATGTGCCGAGTCAGCCGGCGAGTGTCCACGCCTTCGATGATGGGGATCCCTGCGGCGTCCAGCCACTCGCCGAGACTGCTCTGTGCCTGCCAGTTGGACGGAACCCGGCTCAGCTCCCGCACCACCACGCCCCGCACCTGCGGAGTCGGTGATTCCATGTCGGAGGGGTTGACGCCGTAATTCCCGATCATCGGAGCCGTCATCACCACGATCTGTCCGAGATAGCTCGGATCGGTGAATGTCTCCTGATAGCCGGACATGTTGGTGGTGAAGACAACCTCGCCCAGGGCCGGGACAATCGAGTGGCGGATCGTGCCGCCGAACCAGGTGCCGTCTTCGAGCAATACGAAAGCGGGGCGGTCGGTCATCCGATCGCCCCGCTCGGCAGTGCGGCCACTACGGCCTGGTTGCCGGGGGAGGAACCGGCGCGGGGGGCGGCGTGGCGGTGGTGGGTGCGGGCGCAGTCTGCAGCGGAGCCGTCGGCACCGTCTGCTGCGAAGGTTGCTGCCGCAGACGCTGCTGTACCGCGCTGTCTCCCACGGCGGTGTTCGACGCGACGATCGACAGGAGAAGCGCCAGGAGCATGAAGAGGGCGCCGCTGATCCAGCTCGTCTTGTGGAGGATGGTTACTGCCTGTCGGCCACCCATCACCAGGTCGGTCGTGCCGCCACCCAGGGAGGCGAGCCCACCGCCCTGCCCCGCTTGGAGCAGAACGACGGCTGTAAGAACCAGGCCGTCCAGAATTAGCAGGCTGAGCAGAAAGTTGTAAAGCATTCCCAATCCAGTAGTTGCTAGCCCTGAAATGTAGACGGCGAGCGGTCCTCAGTCAAACCCGCCCCACTGCTCCCTCCCTCACGCCAGCGACATGGAAACGATACCGGCCCATCCCTCCGGATCCAGGCTCGCCCCGCCCACCAGGACCCCATCGAGCTCTGGCTCCGCGAGCAGGGATGCCACGTTTGCCTGATTCACCGATCCGCCGTAGAGAATTCGGATCGTGGTAGCGCCGCGCTCCTTGAGCGCGGCCCGGATTTCAGCGTGCACCGTCGCGGCGTCCTCCGGCGTGGCGTTGCGACCGGTTCCGATGGCCCATACCGGTTCATAAGCGATGACCAGCCGGTCGAGCTCCCCCGGTGCGAGATCCTCGATCCCGGCGCCGAGCTGGCGGCCCACCACCTCAGCCGTATTGCCCTTCTCGCGGTCCTTGAGCTTCTCGCCGACGCAGAGCACCGGCGTCATGTCGCCGGAGAGCAGCGCACGGACTTTTCTGCCGGTTTCCCCATCCGTCTCACCAAATACGTGCCGGCGCTCCGAATGGCCCACCAGCGCGACCGTGGCTCCCGCCGACCTGGCCAGAGCCACCGAGACCGCGCCGGTAAATGCTCCCTTGGGCTCCCAGTGGACATCCTGGGCGCCCACCCGGGTTCCGGCCAATCCCTCGAACCCGGCGGCGGCGGCTTCGATGCTCACGGCACTGGGGAAGAACCAGGAATCCCGGTTGCCGGCGCCGCGGACGCTGGCCCGGAATCGGCGGGCGTAGTCCCTGGCCTCGTCGGGCCCGATGTGCATTTTCCAGTTGGCGCAGAACAGCAGCCGCCGCATCGGATCGTTCACGCTTCGTCGAGGGCAGCGACGCCGGGCAACAGCTTGCCTTCGAGAAACTCGAGCGCCGCCCCGCCGCCAGTGGAGACGTGGGTGATCTGCCCCGCCAGCCCGGCCTGGGTGACTGCCGCGGCAGAATCGCCGCCACCCACGATCGTGACCGCGCCGTTCTGGGTGGCCTCCGCCATGGCGAGGGCGATCCCCCGCGTCCCGAGGTCGAACGGCGGGGTCTCGAATACACCCATCGGTCCGTTCCAGAGCACGGTACCTGCGGTGATGATCCTTTCGCGAAACAGGCGCACGGTGCCGGGATCGATGTCGTAGACCCCGTACCCCTGGGGAACCCGGTTCCGTGTGACGGCCATGGTGGTAATGCCCTGTTTGAGCTCCGGGGCGACGACGCAACCGGTCGGCAGAACGAGCGTCTCACCCGCCTTGGTCATCAAGCTCCGCGCCAGCTCAAGCCGGTCGTCCTCGACCAGCGATCGGCCCACCTCGAGGCCCATCGCCTTGAAGAAGGTGCAGGCCATCGCGCCACCGATCAGAATCGCGTCCACCTTGGGCAGCAGCGATTCGATCAGATCCATCTTGCCGCTCACTTTGGCCCCGCCAAGGACCGCGATGAACGGTCGCTTCGGGCTGGAGAGCGCCTGGCCCAGGTAGGCCAGCTCTTTGTCCATCAGGAAACCGGACACCGCCGGCTTGAGGAGATGCCCGACACCCTCGGTGCTGGCGTGGGCCCGATGCGCCGACCCGAACGCGTCGTTCACGTACAAGTCTCCGAGTGCGGCGAAGCGCCGCGCGAGCTCGGGGTCGTTGGTTTCCTCCCCGGGATAAAACCGGGTGTTCTCTGCCAGGGCGACGCTGCCACGGGTCATCCGGCGCGAGAACGCGACCGCGGCCTCTGCTGCCGGATCCTCGATGAAGCCGACCGGACAGCCCAGCAGCGACTCCAGCGGCCGCACCACTGGACGCAGCGAGTACCTGGGGTCCGGCCCCCCCTGCGGTCGCCCGAAATGCGACAGGAGAATTACCCGCGCTCCCTTTTCCCGCAGATACCGGATGGTCGGAAGCGCGGCCCGGATCCGGGTGTCGTCGGTGACCAGGCCATCCTTCACCGGCACGTTGAAATCCACCCGGACCAGCGCGCGTTGCCCGTCGAAACGCGCGCCTTCGAGGGCTGCAACACTCCGCTTCATCCCTCGCGGCTTCCCAGGTAGCGGAGCAGATCGACGCAGCGCGCCGAGTACCCCATCTCGTTGTCGTACCAGCTCGAGA
This sequence comes from Gemmatimonadales bacterium, assembly GCA_031404115.1. Taxonomy (GTDB): domain Bacteria; phylum Gemmatimonadota; class Gemmatimonadetes; order Gemmatimonadales; family GWC2-71-9; genus JABFSM01. Next base: position 13,272 of record JANNGX010000364.1, read on the forward strand.
CGTGCACCAGGTTCCCCTCCAGCACCGTGGTGAGCTGGGAGTCGACCGTGCTCGACATCAGGTTGCCGGTATAGTCGATCGAAACCAGCGGCTCATCGCTCACCGCCAGAACTCCCTTGAGCTCACCGGCGGCCGCCGCGCGAAACGCGGCGTTCACCTGCTCGGCCGTCGTGGTTTTCTCCACGATGCAGGTCAGGTCAACGAGTGAGACGTCGGCGGTCGGTACTCGGAGCGCCACACCGTCGATCTTCCCCTTGAGCTCCGGAATCACCAGGGCGGTAGCCTTGGCGGCACCGGTGGTGGTGGGAATGATGGACATCGCCGCCGCGCGGGCGCGGCGAAGATCCTTGTGCGGCAGGTCGAGGATGTTCTGGTCGTTGGTGTAGGCGTGCACCGTGGTCATGAACCCCCGAACGAAGCCGAACTGCTCCCGGATCACCTTCACCACGGGCACCAGGCAGTTGGTGGTGCAGCTGGCGTTGGAGATGACGTGATGCGCGGCGGGATCGTACCTGGTGTGGTTCACGCCGAACACGATCGTGATGTCTTCCTTCTTCCCGGGCGACGAGATGATCACCTTGGAGGCGCCCGCCGAGAGATGCTTTGCCGCACCGTCCCGATCGGTGAAGTGGCCGGTCGATTCGAGTACATAGTCGATGCCCAGGTCCTTCCACGGAAGCTTGGAAGGATCCTTCTCCGAGAAGACCTTGATCGTCGTGCCGTTGACGTGGAGGCCGTCGGGGTGCGGCTCGACCGGGCCGGGGAAGCGCCCGTGCACCGAGTCGTACTTGAGGAGGTGGCCCAGGGTCTTGGTGTCGGTCAGGTCGTTCACGGCGACGAATTCGAGGTCCGCGGCCCCACCCAGACCGGCCACGCGAAGTACGTTGCGGCCGATGCGCCCGAATCCATTGATAGCAACCCGCTTGGTCATTCCCGTCTCCAGAAGAGTGATGGCGGTCCAGCTGCCAGCGCGGCCGCAGCATCCGCCAGCGGGCGCTGGGCCCTCGCAAACGTCACGGCAGACACCGCGCCCGCTCCCGCGCCGAACAAAGCCGCCGCGGCTTCCGCGAGCGTAGCGCCGGTCGTGAAGACATCGTCAACCAGAACAGGATTGACCGGAAGCGCTCCCATCGGCTCGAAGGCGCCGGCCAGATTGGCTCGCCGTTCTTCGGGAGTCAGCGCCGTCTGGGTCGTCGTCTCGCGTCGGCGCCGGATCGCGCGGTGCGACACCGGCAGATCGAGCAGTGCTCCGAGCGCATCAGCGAGCAAGGCGCTCTGATTATAACCCCGGGTACGCAGCCGCGTGGCGCCCAGCGGAATAGGGACCAGGGTCGAACCCGCCGGCGGCGGTGCGTGGCGGCGCATCGTCTCGGCCATCACCTTGGCGACCCGCCACCACCCTTCATACTTGAGCAGGTGCACTGCGCGGCGAGCGCCCGGATCCAGCCAGACGGCGCTGGCCGCGCGGCCGAGCTCCAAAGGCCACCCGGCGCAGAGCCGGCAGTCGATACCTGGCGTGAGTGGCTGGCCACAGCGCTGGCAGCGCGGCTCGTTGAGCGGGGTCCAGCGATTGGCGCAGGGTGGGCAGATCAGCGGATCATGTGGCGTCGAGGGCAACCCTGCATGGCAGATCAGGCACTCGGCCGGAAGGAGCCAGCGCTCTGCCGCGCCGAAGACGTCGCGGAGCTCAGCCCAGCGCGGCACGGACGGCGGCTCGCATCACCTCGCGGGGGGCCGGCCGCTTCGGGTACCAGCGCTCGAACGCCGCCGCCCCCTGCTCGACCAGGACCTCCCGACCATCCGCCGCCACGCAGCCGGCGGCGCGCATGGCTCGGACCCATTCGGTTTCGCCGCGGCGATATACCAGATCCAGCACCACTCGTGCGGCCGGCGACTCTCCCGGATGGACCGGGAGGGGATCGGCGTCGGACAGACCCAGCGGCGTACAGTTGATGACCACTGGACAGGACTCTGCCGGGACCTCCAGCACACCCGCCGCCGCCGCCAGGGCCCGGAGCTGGGCCGCCCGCTCCGGGCTTCTCGACCGTACCGCCACGCCGACCCCCGCGCGCGCCGCCGCACGCAGCGCGGTCCGTGCGCTGCCCCCGGTCCCGACCAGGCACCACGCGCCCGAGGGGGAACCCAGCCGTGCCAGCGCGGTGAGAATGCCATCGCTATCCGTCTCGGCGCATTGGGTCACGCCGTTCTGGCTCCAGAAGGTGTTGCACACCGGGAGCTGGCAGTCTCCCCGCACCGCGAGGACCGCCGCCGCCGCCGCCTTGTGCGGAATGGTCACATTGCCGCCACCGCCTTGCCGGAGCAGCCCATCCATGAGTCCCCCGAGCGCGCGCTCGTCGCATCGGAGCGCCACATAGACGGCGTCGAGGCCAAGGGCGCGGAACGCGGCGTTCTGCATGGCGGGCGACAGCGAGTGGGCGACCGGGTCTCCCAGCAGCGCAAACACCCGGGTGGCGCCGCCGATTTCCACTAGACGCCCCCAGTGAGACGCGCGAGCACCGCGGGGATCATGCCCGCCAGCTCACGCTGGGTTTCCCGGTACTGGTCCAGTTCGGCGCCATAGGGATCGCGCACCTCGATGTTGTCTCCCTCGCGGCCCGCGTACTCTCCGAGCAGGTGCGCCCGTGCCCCTCCACCCATCTCGCGGACTCTCCCAAGGTGGGATCGCGCCATGGTCAGGATGAAGTCCGCAGCGTCCACCTGCTCCTTGGTGAGCAGACGCGCTCTGTGATTCGAGAGATCGAGCCCTTGTTCCAGCAGCACGAGATACGCGCCCTCCGAGGCCGCAGCGCCTTCCCACGCCCCGATGCCCGCCGACGACACCTCGAGGTTACTGATCCCCGCGACTTCGGCCGCCTGGAGCAGCATGGCTTCCGCCATGGCGCTGCGACAGGTGTTTCCGGTACACACGAACAGCACCTTCACGGGGCCAGCCTCCCGACCGCACGGCGCAGCTCGGCTCGCGGGAGGGCACCCTCCCGGACCAGGGCCGGCTGCGGCGAGGTGCAGTCGACGATCGTCGAAGGGGGCACGTTGCCCAGGGTCCCGCCATCCAGCACCAGAAGGTCCCCGGCGTCGTAGACGTCCTTGAACAGCGAAATGATCTGCTCCGCGCCGGCCGCCGGCGCCTGACCGGGCCGGTTGGCGGAGGTGGAGGTGAGCGGCTGGTCGAGGAGGGTGATCAGACGGGCCACCGCCGCATGCGAGGTGTAGCGCACCGCAAATCCGCCCTCTGGACCGCGGAGCAACTCGGGCAGCTTCCCTTCTCCCCCGCGAAGCACCAGGGTGAGCGGGCCAGGCCAAAACGCTTCGGCGAGCGCATTGGCGGAGGGCGTGAACACGAGGCCGGCTCGTTCCGCCATTGCGCGGCTGGCTACCAGGAGGAGGAACGGCTTGCCGGCTTGCCGCCCCTTGAGGGCGGCGAGTCGCCGAAGCGAGCGCGCCTCGGCGGCCGATCCGAGCCCGTACACCGTCTCGGTGGGATAGGCCAGCAACCCGCCATTCCCGATGTGGAGTTGCACCGCCGGGACGGCGGCCTCGGCGTCGGCGCGACTGTGCAGCGGGAGAATCATGAACCGGCCGCCGCGAGTGCCTCCGCCATGCGGAAGTCATCGGGGGTAGTGACCTTCAGATTGGTGCTGACATCATGGACCACCACCACCGGCCCGCCGGCGCGCTCCACCAGCGCCGCCTCGTCGGTGGCGGAGTACCCGGCCTCCCGCGCTGCCCGGAAGGCCTGGGTGAGCATTGCACGGGGAAAGCCCTGCGGGGTTTGCGCCCGCCAGAGGTGATCCCGGGACACGGTGCGGATGACATGGCCCGGCGCGCCGATGGCTGGTGGCTCCGCCTGCTTGAGCGTATCGGTGACGGGAACCGCGGCGACTGCCCCGGTCCCGTGTCGGGCTGCGGCGATGACCCGGTCGATGACCGAGGGGTCGGGAAACGGCCGCGCGCCGTCGTGCACCAGAACGATCGTGCACGCGGGCGCCAGCGCGTCAAGCCCGGCTTCGACGGAGTCCATGCGGGTTTCTCCGCCCGCCACCAGCCGGAGCCGCTCTCCCGACAGCCCCTCGAGCCAGGCCGGAGGGGCGTGAACATGCGCCGCGGGAAGCACGGCAATCACTTCCAGCACATCGGGGTGGGAAAGGAACGGGCGGAGCGCGCGGAGCAGGAGCGGAACGCCGGCCACTGAGCGGAGCTGCTTGGGAAGCTCGCCTCCCATCCGCTCGCTCTTGCCTGCGGCGACGACCACGACGCCCACGTCACGCGGCAAGGGAGCCCGCCAGTTCATCCACGTGGGAGATGGCCACGTGCCGCAGGCCGGGCACCTGGGCGGCCTGCCGTGGGGACGCGAATGCGCGGCGGAAACCGAGACGGCTTGCCTCCGCGAGACGGCGTTCCAGCCCGCCGATGGGACGGATTTCTCCACCCAGGCCGATTTCACCGAGATACAGCGCGTCGGCCGGGGTCGGCAGGTTGTGCAGGCTGGAGAGCAGCGCCGCCGCCACCGCGAGGTCGGCGCCCGGCTCCCGAAGCCGGACGCCCGCCGTGACCTGAACGAAGACGTCGAGCTGCGCGAAGCTGGCGCCGCCCCGGCGCTCCAGCACCGCCAGCAGCACCGCGAGGCGCTTGGGATCAATGCCGGTCGCCACCCGCTGCGGGGTTCCGTATCCCGACGGGGCGGCCAGCGCCTGCACTTCCACCAGGACCGGGCGGGTACCTTCCATGAGCGCGGTCACCGCGCTGCCACTGGTGCCTTCGGAGCGGGCGGCGAGAAACACCGCCGACGGATTGGGCACCGCCGCCAGGCCGCTCTCGGTCATGGAAAAAACGCCCAGCTCGTCGACCGAGCCGAAGCGATTCTTGGTGGCCCGCAACAGGCGGTAGTCGAGGGAGCCCTCGCCCTCGAAGTACAGCACCGTGTCCACGATATGCTCGAGCGTCTTGGGCCCCGCGATGGTACCGCCCTTGGTGACGTGCCCCACGACGAACACGGCCGTGCCGCTCTCCTTGGCGAATCGCATGAGGTGCGCGGCGCACTCGCGTACCTGCCCGACGCTGCCCGGGGCGCTCTCCAGGGCGTCGGTATAGACCGTCTGGATCGAGTCGAGGACCAGGAGCTCCGCGCCGGTGGCGCGCGTGGCATCGAGGATGGCTTCGAGGCGGGTCTCGCCCAGCACCAGCACCGGGCCGGCGTCTTCCAGCAACCGGTCGGCGCGAAGCCGGATTTGCTCGGGCGATTCCTCACCGCTGGCGTAGAGCACGTGGCGGCCCGCCGCGCGCAACCGCGCCGCGGTCTGCAGCAGCAGCGTCGACTTGCCGATACCCGGCTCGCCGCCGATCAGGGCCATCGAGCCCGGCACGATGCCGCCGCCCATCACGAAGTCGAACTCGGGAATGCCGGTGGTCCAGCGGATCAGGCGCGACTGCTCCACGTCCCCCAGGGATACGGGCCTGGCCTGCGCGCTGATCCGTCCGTCCGCTCGTCCGCCGGATCGCGGCGCGGGCTTCGAGAGGGTGAGCGGTTCCTCCGCGATCGTATTCCACTCCCCGCACGCTTCGCAGCGCCCGGCCCATTTGGAGTGGTCGTGGCCGCACTCGGTGCAGCGGTAAACCGAGCGGGGCCTCGCCACTCAGGAGCCCTCGCGCTCGGCGTGACTGTCGAAGCGGGTGAACGCCTTGTGGAAGTGGAGCTTGAGGTTGCCGGTAGGGCCGTTGCGATGCTTGGCAAGGTGAATGTCCGCGAGGCCCTCGATGTTCTGACCCGCCGTTTCCGCCTTCTCCCGAAGATCCTTGTACATCTCGGGACGGTGGATAAAGATGACCACGTCCGCATCCTGCTCGATGGCGCCGGAGTCCCGAAGGTCGGACAGCATGGGGGTCCGGTCTCCGCCCCGCTGCTCCGAGGCACGGGACAGCTGCGACAGCGCAATGACCGGGATCTCGAGCTCCCGCGCCAGCGCCTTGAGCGACCGGGAAATATCCGAAATTTCCTGGACCCGGTTGTCGGAATAGTCCGGACTTCGCATCAGCTGCAGGTAATCCACGATGACCAGCCCCACGTCGACTTCGGCCCGAAGCCGGCGCGCCTTGCCGCGCATTTCCAGCAGGGTCAGCGACGGACTGTCGTCGATCCAGATGGGGCACTGCTGCAGGATTCCGGACGCGCGGGCGAGTTTGGGATAGTCCGAATCCCGGATCCGGCCCTGGCGTACCGCCTGGCTGTCGATCATGGCCTCCGCGCAGAGCATTCGCTGCACCAGCGAGTCCTTGGACATTTCCAGCGAGAAGACCGCCACTCCGTGGCCCTTGTGGGCCGCGTTGGTGGCGATGTTGAGGCAGAAGGCGGTCTTGCCCATGGATGGACGGGCCGCCACGATGACCAGCTCCGATTTCTGGAACCCCGAGGTGAGCGCATCCAAATCTGCAAAGCCGCTGGGCACGCCGGTAACCGCCGTACCGCTGCGATGGAGCGTTTCGATGCGCTCCATCGTGGGCCAGAGCATTTCCTTGATCCGGACGAAGCCGTCGGTACGGCGCTCCTGTGAAATCCGGAAGATCCGGCCCTCGGCCTGATCCAGCAGCTCGTTCGCGCCGAGCCGTCCCTCGTAGACCTGCTGGATGATGCCGGTGGAGGCCTCGATGAGCCGGCGGAGAATGGATTTTTCCCGCAGGATCCGAGCGTGATGCTCCAGATTTGCCGGGGTGGCCACCGAGTCGACCAGTTCGGCCAGGTACTCGGCCCCGCCGATCGAGTCGAGCTCGTTGCGCCGCAGGAGCTCGTCACGGAGCGTGATGTGGTCGATGACCACCCGCTGCTCCGTCAGGGCTACCAGGGCCCGGAACAGTCTGCGATGGCCCTCCTTGTAGAACATGGAATGGTCGAGCAGCTCGGCGGCGCGCAGCGCGGCGTCCTGGTCGATGAGCATCGCCCCCAGAACCGCCTGCTCCGCATCCGGGCTCCAGGGCGCGGACCGGAGACTCTGTTCAACCGTCGAGAAGCTGTCGGGCGATACGGACGTCATCCCAGGTGGGCTTCTTCCAGTTCGGGTTTCGGAGGAGGGCCGCCGGGTGGTAGGTCACGACCAGCGGGATGCCACGGAAGGAATGTACTCTCCCGCGCAAATCCGTGAGGCTTCGCTTGACGCCCAGCAGGGACTCCGCGGCAGTGGCGCCAAGAGCCACCAGAACCCGCGGATTCACCAGCTCGATCTGTCGATCCAGATAGGGCCGGCACGCATCCAGCTCGTTGGGAAGCGGCTTGCGGTTCTGGGGCGGACGGCACTTGACCGTGTTGGCGATGAACACCGCGTCGCGGCGCAGGTCGATCGCTTCGATCATCCTGGTCAGCAGCTCCCCCGCCTTGCCCACGAACGGCCGTCCGGTCTCGTCCTCGGTCTGGCCGGGCCCTTCACCGACGAACATCAGGCGGGCGGCTGGATTGCCGTCCCCTGGGACCGTGTTTGTACGGCCCTGCGCCAGGAAGCACCGGGTGCAGCTGGCTATGGTCCCCGCCACCTCGTCCAGGCTGCTCCACGCCGGCGCGGCCTCCAGCAGTCCGCGCTCGCGGGGTGGAATGGTGATCCCGGGCTCGGTTGGAATCGGGGGGGCATCGACGCTCCAGTGCCGGCGAGCTGGAGGTGCGGTCGGCGCAGCCGCTGGGACCCCGGTGGGAGCCTCGCCGGTGGGCCGCGGCGATCCGGGCGGCTGCGAGAGGATCACCTCGTTGCCGCCCAGCTCGCGTTGCATCGCCAGGTATTTCCGCCGATCAAGCGCCAAGTCGTGCCTCCACCCGATCGAGAATCTGCTCCGCAACTCGGTCCTTGCCCGCAAGCGGGACCTCCCAACGGCCGCCCTCCCGGTCCAGGATGGTCACCCGATTGGTATCTACCTCGAATCCGGCGCCGGGCTCCAGCGTATCGTTCACCACGACCAGATCCAGAGCCTTGCTCGACAGCTTTTCCCTGCCCTTCGCCACCGCATCGCCGGTCTCGAGCGCGAACCCGACGATGACGCAGTCTTTCCGTCGGCGGGCCCGCGTGGCGATGAGGACGTCTTCGGTTGGTTCCAGCTGGAGCACCAGCGGACCCGCCGACCGGGGGCGCTTGCCCGCCAACGGCTCCTCGGGGCGATAGTCCGCTGGCGCAGCGGCCATGATGAGCACGTCGGCTTCGGGCAGGACCGCCGCCACCGCGCGTTCCAGCTCGGCGGTGGTCTCGATCCGCTCGACGGTGGGGCCAACCGGTGCCGCAAGGGCCGAGGGGCCGGTGATGAGCCGCACATCGGCGCCGCGGTGCCACGCGGCCTGCGCCAGACAAAACCCCATCTTCCCGCTGGACCGGTTACTGAGGAATCGCACCGGGTCGAGCGCCTCGCGCGTTGGTCCGGCGGTTACGACGACCCGCTTGCCGGCCAGCGGTCCCTTGCCCAGGAGAAGTCGCGTGGCGTGGTGCAGGATGGTGTCCGGCTCGCTCATCCGGCCGGGCCGGTCCGACGGTCCCTCGGCCAGCGGGCCGGCTGCCGGCCCCACCAGGGTCACGCCGCGCTCCACCAGCAGCACGACGTTCCGTTGCGTCGCCGGCGCGGCGTACATCGCGTCGTTCATCGCCGGCGCGAGCAACACCGGCCGCGTGGCGGCAAGCAGGATGGAAGTAAGCAGGTCGTCGGCCAGTCCATGGGCTACCCGGGCCAGAAGGTTGGCGGTGGCCGGCGCCACGATGAGAACGTCCGCCTGCTGGCCCAGACGGATGTGATCGAGCGCCCGCCCCGGCTCCCAAGGGGAGGTCAGGACCGGGCGCCCGGAGAGCGCTTCGAACGTGGCGGGCCGCACAAATTCGGCGGCGCCGGAGGTGAGCACGACATCCACCCGGGCACCGGCCTCGGTCAGGCGCCGGACGAGATAACAGCTCTTGTAGGCGGCAATCCCGCCCGACACGCCGACCACGACGTGCCGGCCGGACCACACGAGCTAGACCTCGGAGCGGCGGCGCCGGAGCTCGCGGAAGTTGAGCTCGCCCGAGACCAGTTTGCGCATCGAAAGCGTGGTCAGCTTCATGGCGCGCTCGTTTTCCGACCACTGCACCTGCCGGTCCTTTGGAAATTCGTTGAGGTACCGGGCAAACCGTGCCGCCACAAGGATGGACCGGTACTTGGTGCCGGCATTCCGCGCGGCGTCCGCGGGCGTGAAGATTTCCATGGCGTGCTCCTTGGTGCTACTGCCCGGCGAGATCCCGCCGGAGGTTTTCGATGACCAGATCCAGATTGACGAGGCGGCGGACCCGGCGAGCTTCGCCGTCCAGGATGGCGGCCACGTGGGCCACGGCATCCACCACGTCATCGTTCACGACGACGTATTCATATTCGCGGGCCGCCAGCAATTCCTCACTCGCGATTGCCAGCCTGCTGGCGACGGCCGCCGCGTCTTCGGTTTTTCGGCCGCGGAGGCGCTGAACCAGCACCGGCGCCGACGGAGGCAGGACGAACACGTGTACGGAGTTGGGAAATTTGGCCCGGACCTGTCGTGCCCCCTCGACCTCGATATCCAGGACGACGTGTTTTCCCTCGGCCAGCCCCTTCTCGATTTCGGAGCGGAGCGTCCCGTAGAGATGCCCACCGTACTCCGCCGACTCGATGAATTCGCCCGCGGTAACCCGCCGCTCAAATTCGTCCCGGTCGAGGAAATGGTAGCTCGAACCGTTGACCTCTCCGGCCCGCATCGGGCGCGTGGTCGCGGAGATCGAGTAGGTCACGTCGTCCCGCGCCTCGAGGAGATGCCGCGCAATCGTCGACTTCCCCCCCCCGGAGGGCGAGGAGATCACGAGAAGGAACGGCGCTACTCCAAGTTCTCGAGCTGTTCCCGGAATCGCTCCAGCTCTCCCTTCATTGCCACAACCGCGTGCTGCATCGCGGCGTCGTTGGCCTTGGACCCGATCGTATTGATTTCCCGTCCGAGCTCCTGGGCCAGGAAACCAAGCTGCTTACCCACGGGCGCCGAGGAGCCCAGTGCCTCCTGGCAGGCGCCGAGGTGCGCGCCTAGCCGGACCAGCTCTTCGGTGACATCGAGCCGCTCGGCGAGGACCGCGATTTCCTGCGCAAGACGCTGCTCGTCGGCCTGCCGTCCGTCGAGCAGCTGGCCCACCGCCACCCGGAGCCGGTCTCGTTCCCGCACCAGCCGCTCCGGGGCCCGCGCGGCGACCCCGTCCGTTTCGTGCCGGATGAGCTCGAGCCGCCCCAGGAGCTCCGCGGCGAGCAGGCCGCCTTCGCGCAGACGGGCCGCACGGCACTGCTCGCCGGCTTCGGCCACGATCGGCTCGACCTCGGGCCAGGTGGCGCCGGGCGTATCGCTTTCCAGCACCAGAAACACATCCGGCTGCCGGGTCACCAATTCGAGCGGCACGTCCCCGGTCTGACCGATGGCGGCCTGGAGCTCCCGGAGCCGATCCGCCGCCTCCCGCGCCCGGTCGAGGTTCACCGTGAGTCGAGAGCCGCCGGCCACCGGCAGGCTGACCCACCGCACTTGCACCGCGACGTGACCCCGCTCGAAGTCCCGGCGGAGCCGCTCCCTGAGCTCGACGTCGAGCGTCGCCAAGTCGGACGGCAACTTGGCTGCCAGATTGAAGAAACGATGGTTCACCGTCCGGATTTCCACCCGGAGGGTCCCTCCCGCCACCGCACCTTCGGCCGCGCCGAACCCGGTCATGCTGAGGGGCATAGCCTTGAAATATAACGCGTTAGGGCCGTTTTTAGGAAGTGAAGGATCTCAGATCCAGAATCCGGGATCCCGAAACAAAGGATCGGGCCGCGGTCCCTGATTGCTAGTTCGAAAACTGCCACCGCACGCCGAAGGTGCTGGCAAACCTCGGGGGGCCGAGTCCGGCGCGGCCGGGCTTCGCGTCCGGCACATAGGGCAAGCGTGCCCCCGCGACGTTGTACCGGTCGTAGTAGGCCTGGAACGCCCCGATCTGAAGGCCGATGTAGTAGCGCATCTGGGTTGCCCCCCGGAGGGTGATCGGAACGTCCGCCGCATCCCGGGCCAGAATCCCGGTGCCCCAATTCTCCACGGTGAGCTGCAGTTTCAAGTTGAAGATGCCGCTCCGGAACGTGGGAAGAAACTTGCTCTGGATGGTAGCGTTCAGCATCGAGTGGGTCGGCGGCTGTCCTTCGGGCCGGTGGCCCTGCGGTGTGCTGTACCAGCCGTCGAACACCAGCCACTGGCGCGGGGCGACCCGGGCATTGACGGTCAGCCATTCTGTTCGGACGCTTGGACCGATGGTGACGAGCTGGGCGTACTGCGCGTAAGAGCTCGGGCGATAGCCGGCGTTCGAGGAATAGGAGACCTCGATCTCTCCGAAACCCCATCGCAAGGCCCCCGTGAGGCTCCGATCATCGAGCGTCTGGGCCGAATCCGCCTGAATCGCGGGGAGGGCCACAGCCGACCCCCGGCGCCAGACGCCACTCGCCGATAGTCCGTAGGGCATCGTCACGCCGGCTCGCGCCGCGAGCCACTGGGTATTCCGGCCGCCATCATGACGCTGGTACACGCCCTCGAGGCTGGCCGTGAGCCAGCGGTACGGCGCAACTCCGCCGCGCGCACGAGCCTCGAGTGGCGTCCAGGTCGACCGGTAGAAGAGCGAGCCGTCCAGGCTTGCGGCCGGAAGCCGATACCCCAGGATCGCGCCGGCCTGCGTCACGCCCCGCCGATGCCGCGTCTGGTCGTACACGGTGTCGATCTCGAGGAGGACCCCGTTGAATTCAATGCCGTTGACGGCTCTCGGAGTGGAATCCTTCTGGATCTCATCGACCCAGCCGGTGTGGCTCACCACCAGGTCCAGCCTCGGGCCCAGGCCGTCGCCGCGCCGGGCCAGGAAGAGTCGCCCCTGAAGGTCGTTCCTCGAGCCGTGGCGGGCCCTGCTCAGCGTGTCCCTCGCGCCCGTTTCGGCAAGCACCGCCTGACGATCGGGAGAGTTCCGGAAGTATTGAAGTTCCGCTCCGAACCGTGCCGAGGGGACGTAACCGAGCCGGAGCCAGCCCTGGGTGTTGGAGTAGTCCCCGCTCACGCTTGCCTGCGCCGGCACCGAAAAATGATCAAAGGCCGCCGAGAAGTTGATGCCCTTGGAACTGCTCTTCTGGAGCTGGCCTTGATAGCGGGCAATCTGCAGGTCCCCGCTGGCGATTCCAATCCGGCTGTAGGGAACGCTGCGATCGTGGCGGTGGGTAAAAAGCAGCACCCGAAGGTGGCCCGGCAGCTTCTCGATCTCGATGCGGTCCAGAAAACTGAGCGGCAGCAGTGAAGGGTCGACCATCAGACTGTCCTGCCCGATGGGGAGGTACGACACGCCATCGAGGACGTATTCGACCGAGGTGCTCCCGCGGGCCTGGTAGGCCGGGAGCTCCGGCCGGCCGGCCCAGCCTCCCCGCAGGAGAAAGACGCCGGGAACCTTGGTGAGCACGTCGCTCACCGTCTCCGCGTTGTGCCAGAGGATCGAGTCCCGGTCGAAGACCACGCGGGTCCGGAAGGGCAACAGTGCCCCGGCCCCGACACGCGGCAGCACCGGGATGAGCCGTTTGGCGTCCTGTTGTGCCTTGAGAAACTGCGCAGTGTAGTCGGTGGTATCGCGGGCCAGCGAATCGGCGCGAGTGGTGTCCACAACCTGCGCGCCGAGGAGAGAGGCCCGCGCGGCAAGGAGCAGGCCCGCCGCGAGGAGGGAGAGCCTCACACCCGCGCGAGCAGGAACTCGCTGAAAAGCCGGACGCCCATGGCGGTGGGCCCCTTCACCATGGCGGCATCCTCACGATCGGTATAGGCCGTGGCGGCGACATCGAGGTGGGCCCATGGAAACGCTTCCGCGAATTCCCGGAGAAACCAGCCGGCCGAGATGCTTCCGGCGGCGCGCCCGCCGCTGTTCTTCACGTCGGCGATATCAGATTTGTTGAGCTCACGGTACTCCTCCCATAGCGGCAGCTCCCAGACTCGCTCGTTGGCGCGTTGTCCCGCCGCCACAAGAGCTGCAACCACGACGGGGTCGGTTCCCATGACGCCGGCCGCGGCATGACCCAGCGCAATGGTGATGGCGCCCGTGAGGGTGGCGATGTCGACCACGCAGGCGGGCGAGTAGCGCCGCGCATAGGAAAGCGCGTCGGCCAGGAGGAGCCGCCCTTCGGCGTCGGTGTTGACGATCTCGATGGTCTTGCCGAGATGGCTGGTCACCACGTCCCCGGGCTTGATGGCGGTGGCCGACGGCATGTTCTCGGCCGAAGGGATCAGCCCGACAACGTGGAGCGCCGGCCGAAGACGGCCCAGCATCTCGAAGGAGCCGAGCACGGCGGCGGGGGCCCGCAAGTACTTACTTAATTTCATAAAAAGCCGCCCCCGCTTGATAGAGATTCGCCCCCGGAAGAA
>JANNGX010000365.1:0-6399 GCA_031404115.1 Gemmatimonadales bacterium
TTAGCGCATGCGTCGAGGCCGCGCCGTCCTGCGTGCGTTTGCCCTGGTCGCGATGCTTACCGTCGCCGGCGGCGGCGCGGCGGCGCAATCGAGGCTTCCGCCTATCCTCGACATGCACATGCATGCCCGAACCGCGGCCCAGATCGCCCGCCATCACGAAAGGCGATGAGCTTACCTTCCCACCATGCAGCTCGACTTTGCCCTCCCTGCTTCCCGCGTTCACGCGCTGCGCACCGGGGCGGTCCTGGTGCCGGATGCGCCGGCATTATTCCGGGTCGAAGGCACCGGCGCGCTGACCTGTCTGCAGGGATTGCTGACCAACGATCTGGCGGCGCCGGGAGATGGCTCGCTCGTGTATGGCGCGATGCTGACGCCCAAGGGGATGATTGTGTTCGATGCGTGGGTGCTGCGTGAGGGGGAGCGCTTCACGATCGTCACCGCCGGATCCGCGCGCGCCGGAGCGATCGAGCTGTTCCGCCGGTCCCTGCCGCCCCGCCTCGCCCGGGTCACCGACCTCACCGACACCCACCGGGCCGCGTGGCTGCTCGGGGCCGCTGCCCCCGAACGGCTGGCCCGCGCCCTCGACACATCGGTCCCCGCGCCGGCCAAACTGCTTCGCGCCGGTCCCGAGCAGGGAGTGCTGGTCGCGGGCGGGACCCCCGCCGCGCCGTTCACCGGGCTGGTGGTGGCACCGGCCGCGGACCACGAGCGAATTGCCGGACAGTTCGAAGGTGGCCGCGCGCTCATCGGAGACGCGCAGGATCTCGGCGCCGCTGGAATCCTGGCCGGGTGGCCGGCGCTGGGACGGGAAATCGATGAGAGGACTCTGCCGCAGGAAGTCCGCTTCGACGAGATCGGCGGGGTGTCGTACACCAAGGGCTGCTACACGGGGCAGGAGACCGTGGCGCGGATCCACTTCCGAGGACACGTCAACCGCTCGCTCCGCGGCCTTGCCGTCGCGGGACCGGAGCCACTCCCCGAGCGCACGCTTATGTTGGCTGGGAAGGATGTCGGACAGGCCCGGAGCACGTTGGTACTCGAGGACCGGGTGCTGGCGCTGGGAATGGTTCGGCGGGAAGTCGACATCGGGAGTGTCGTCACGGTGGGGGAACGCTTCGCCACCGTCGTGAAGCTGCCGTTCGAGCTGGACTGAGACGGACACCAACACGGGCGGCCGTTTGTTATCGGCCGCCCGCCCTCACGGTCCACCTGTCCGTCCCTAGTGCGCCTTCGCGGTGTCCCCGGCGACCTTGGTGGTGTCCGTCTTGATCGTGGTGTCGGTGGTCGTGGTGGTCGTGGTGGTGGTCGTCGTCGTGCTGACCGCGGTGGTATCCGCCGTGGCAGCGTCTGCGTCCTTCTTGCCGCAGGCCGCGAGGGCCAAAGCCGCGGCAACAACCAGGTACTTCGACATTGTTACTCCTTGGGTGGTTCGGGGGCTGGGCGCCTCGGGTGACGCCAAATGATACAGCCGCCAAAGATATTGCGAAGTGGCCTTCTGTCAAGCGGGACATAGACTTACGTCGTGTTGAGGCGCTCCAATGAGTTACCAGCCACAGCCAGAAGGACTTCCGGTCACCCTCGGCGCCCTCCGTGACAGCCGGTGGGGGACGGCGCCGTTCAAGGGGAGATCGGTGCGGGACGAGGTCCGGGAGAACCTGCTCACCGCGATTGCCGGAGCGGCGGCGCTCTTTCCGGGGATCCTGGGCTACGAAGATTCGGTGCTGCCCCAGATCGCCAACGCCCTCCTGGCCCGCCACGACTTCATCCTTCTTGGCTTGCGCGGCCAGGCCAAGAGCAGGATCCTCCGCGGGCTCACCAGTCTCCTCGACGAGTGGATGCCGATCCTCGCGGGGAGCGAAGTGAACGACGACCCGTTCGCGCCGATCAGCAAATACGGTCGTGATCTCCTGACGGCCGACGGCGACCGGGCCCCGATCGCCTGGGTGCACCGGGACAATCGCTTCGTCGAAAAGCTGGCGACACCGGACGTCACCATTGCCGATCTCATCGGCGACCTCGACCCGATCAAGGCGGCGCGCGGCGGCCACCTGCTCTCGGATGAGCTGACCATGCACTTCGGGCTGCTGCCCCGGGCCAATCGCGGCATCTTCGCGATCAACGAGCTGCCGGATCTGGCCGGAAAGATTCAGGTCGGCCTCTTCAACATCATGCAGGAGGGCGACGTCCAGCTGAAGGGCTATCCGGTCCGCCTGCCGCTCGATGTGCTGATCTGCTTCACCGCCAACCCCGAGGATTACACCGCGCGCGGCAAGATCATCACGCCGCTCAAGGACCGCATCGGCTCCGAGATCATCACCCATTATCCCCGCTCGCTGGAGCTGGGCATGGAGATCACCGCGCAGGAGGCCTGGATCGTCCGCGACGGCGCCGCCCCGCCGGCCCGCATTCCGGATTTCATCCGCGAGCTGGTGGAGCGCGTGGCCTTCGAGGCGCGGGGCGACAAGCGGGTGGACCGGCGGTCCGGCGTGAGTCAGCGGCTTCCCATCAGCGTGCTGGAGAACGTGGTCTCCAACGCCGAGCGGCGGGCGATGGCGCATGGCGAGCGGGAAGCGGTGCCGCGCGTCGCCGATTTGTACGCCGCGCTGCCGTCGATCACCGGGAAGCTGGAGCTCGAGTACGAGGGCGAGCTGCAGGGGGCCGAGCTCATTGCCAAGGAGCTGATTCGGAAGGCGGCGCTGCGCACCTGCCAGGACCGGATCGGAGACGAGGAAGACGAGCGCCTCGACCGGATCGTCGGCTGGTTCGACCAGGGCTCGGCGCTCAAGATTGCCGGCGACGAGCGGGCCCACGCGGCGATCAAGGCGTTTGCCCTGGTGCCGGGCCTGCTCCCCCTGGTGCATGACGTCGGCCTGGCCGCGGTGGCCGACACGCCAATGGAAGTCGCCGCCAGCGAGCTGGTGCTCGAGGCGCTGGCGGCGCAGAAGCGAATCAGCCGGAGCGAAGAGGCGGGCTGGGGCGCGGTGCGAGGGAAGCGCGGCGCCTAGTCACTGGCGAGGTATGGCTACAGACTGCCGGGCAGTACCAGAATCCCCACGAGCACGATGGGGCCCAGGACCACCATGGACATACCCCAGCGCGTCAGCAGCGATGTCATGCGCGGACGGTCCTCCTCGGCGGCGGTGGCGATCAAGGCCGCTCCCACAGTGGAGAAGGGCGAGACGTCCACGATCGAGGAGCACACGGCGAGCGCGCTGATCAGCGCCCAGCCGGCGACATCCCCGGAAGCCACCAGGGGCAGCGCCAGCGGTACCAAGGCGGCGAGGATGCCCGTGGTGGAGGCAAAAGCAGACACCAGCGCCCCACTCATACAAATGACCAGGGCGGCCAGGATCGGAGTGCCCACGTTCCCGGCAGCCTCCCCGAGCAGCTCGACCGCCCCCATCTTCTGAAGCACCCCCACAAACGTGAGGATGCCGCCGACCAGCAGCACGGTGGACCAGTCGATCCGGGACACCGCAGCCCGGCCGGACGCCGGGTCGATGAGCGTCAGCGCGGCGCCAAATGCGAAGCAGAGCACGCCGATGTCCGGGTCGAGGCCGGCGAGCGAACCGGCGATGACCGCGACCACGAGTCCGATCAGGGAGACAATAGTCGCGATCTGATTCTTCCCGAGCGGGACCCGGGGCGAGCCTACGGCGGGCGCGATGGATGCGGCGGAGGCGTCGCGTCGCCCGATGGATCGGAAGCCACCGAAGATCAGGTAGGCAGCCGTCAGCAGAACCAGGTTGGCGATGACCGCGACGGCAAAAAGGGCGAACGGGTTCAAGTGAATATTGGCCTGATGTGCGGTTCCGTAGCTCACGATGCCAAACAGACTCGTGGGGGCGAAGGCCCCCGCACTGAAGCCGCAGCCAATCGCGAGGGCCATCAGCATGGGGTCCATCCCGTATCGCTTCGCGATTGGCATGCCGATCGGAGCCATCACCAGCCCGGCCAAGGGCGAGCCCATCGCGGAAACGGCGGCGGTGAGTGCGAAGAACACGAAGGGCAGGATGACCGCGTTGCCCCCCACTCTGGCAAGAACAGCTTCGATCAGGCGGTCGATCGTGCCGTTTGCCTGGGCGATGGCGAAGAGGTAGGTAACACCCACCAGCAGGACCATGATGGCAATCGGAAAACCTCCCACCACCTCTCGAAGCGGCATCCCGGCCAGCCAGACTCCAACCCCACACGCGGCGGGAAACATCAGGATGCCGAGGTGCACCTTGCGCAGCGTCGCGATCGCGAAGACCGCGACGAAGATGACGATGGCGGTAACCTGCAGGAGCATCCCGGCCGCCCTTCCAGTGATTATTTTGGTCACTAGGGTCTATGCAAGTTACTCCAGAATCCCCCCGCGCCATGAGAATCGCTACCTGGAACGTCAACGGCGTCCGCGCCCGGCAGGCGCAGCTGGTGGAATGGCTGCAGCGTGACCGGCCCGACGTTGTGTGCCTGCAGGAGCTGAAGGCCGAACTTGGGCAGATCCCCGAGCCCTGCAAGCTGGAGGACTACTGGGCCTACTGGCATGGCCTGCGAGGGTATTCGGGCGTGTCGCTCCAAGTCCGGAAGGACCTGGTCGATCGCGAGCCGGTGTTCAGCCATCCGGATTTCGACATGGAGTCGCGCATCGTTCAGTTCGACCTTGGCAACGTGGTCATCGCGTCGGTCTATGTGCCCAATGGCGGGAAGGACTTCGCCGCGAAGATCAGCTTCCTGGAGCGGCTCATTGCCTGGAGCCGGCGGCTCCACGAGGCCGGCCGCGAGCTTGTGCTGTGTGGCGACATGAACATCGCCCGCACCGAGATGGACGTGCACCCCAGGGAGCGCAATCCCGGCTCGATCGGCCAGCTACCCGAGGAGCGCGCGCTGTTCGAGCGGCTCCTGGGTGACGATCTGGTAGACGTGGGCCGCGTGCTCGACCCGGCGAACGAGAACCTGTTTACCTGGTGGGCGCCCTGGCGCAGCATGCGCGCGCGCAATATCGGCTGGCGGCTGGACTACGTGCTCGCGTCACGGGCTCTGGCCGCCCGGGCAACGAGCTGTGTCGTGCTGGCGGAGGCGGGAACCAGTGATCATGCGCCGGTGGTCATGACGGCCGGCACCTGAGTCTGGAGCGGCGGGCGGTAGATAACGGGAGAAGCTGCGGCCGCCCTCCCCACCGCAGAGGCACGACGCAGCGCCCCTACGGCACGGAAGCACGCAGTTTCTCCAAGGACTTGAGGGTGTCATCAATCCGCTGCTTCTTCACGAACGGCGTGCGGAAGAACCGCTCCACGGTGGCGTTGAACGACACCGGGTCGTCGAACGGCACCATGTGCGTCGCGTTCGGGAAGATGGCCAACTGGCTGTTGGGGAGGTGGTGGTAGATGTCGACGGTATGCTCGTCGCGGATGAGGTCGTGATCGCCCGCCAGCACGAGCGTGGGCGCGGTGATGGCTTCGAGCGCCTTCACCTCGATGTGCGGCTCATCGAGCATCATTCCGGTCACCTTTAGTGCGCGCCGACCCTGTGGCGTGTCTCTGTCGGCGGCGGGGACCGCTGCGATCATCGACCTGACCAAAGCGATGACGTCAGGGCGCAGGGCGTCTTCGCCCGGATTAAGGTTTGCGGCCATCGTGGCAATTTTCTTCACCTTCGCCGGGTGCCGGATCCCGAGTAGCAGGGCCTCGATTCCTCCGTCACTCCACCCCAGCACGTTCACTGGTCCGGCCCTCAGGTGGTCGAGCAGCGCCGCAAGGTCGTCAGTCATCTTCTCGTAGGTGAGCTTGTCCGGACTGTCGCCGGACCTCCCCTGATCCCGGCTGTCCATGGCGATCACCTTGTATCGCTTGCGGAAGTGGGCAATCTGGGCGCCGAGATCGGCGATGCTGCCGCCGTTGCCGTGCACCAGCAGCAGGGGCTCCCCGGCACCATAAACCTCGTAGTAGAGCTTGACGCCGTCGTGCGTAAAGGTGCGGCCCACGGCCGGGTTCGCGCCGTACCGCACGCCAGGCTTGGATATCTGCGGTGTCGTTGCCTGCCCGCGCGCATGGCTCGGCACGGAGAGCGCTAAGAGGCCGAGGACGAGTACTCGCTTCATGGTCACTCCCTGGATGAGATGGTTCCTCCGGTGATCGTCGCTCCGGGGTGGGAAGCACCGCGCGCCGACCACGTCGCCTTCACCAGCATTGCCGCGCACCGTCGCGCTAATCCTGAGAGCAAAGCAGTCCGGCGGGCTCGACCAGGTGGGACGACCTGGCAGAAGCAGCGACGTCAGCGAGAACACGCCTTGATCAGCAAGCTCGTACACGGGCTCGACCACCGTGGACGTAAACGGTCCACTTCCGTGCACCTGAAGAATGGTCTCTGTCTGCGACCACGCAAAATGCGCCATGTTTCTGGGTGCCATCCCAAAAG
>JANNGX010000366.1:0-2590 GCA_031404115.1 Gemmatimonadales bacterium
GCGCACAGGATTGCCGTTGCGAAGGGCGGGCGGACTGCAGTAGGTTGGGAGCCCGTTCGGTCCGCGGGAATAGCTCAGTTGGTAGAGCACAACCTTGCCAAGGTTGGGGTCGCGGGTTCGAGTCCCGTTTCCCGCTCTCGAAGGGCGGTAGGACGGACGTACCGACCTACTGATTGTGAAAAAACGTCGCGGGGTGGAGCAGTCTGGTAGCTCGCCGGGCTCATAACCCGGAGGTCGTGGGTTCAAATCCCACCCCCGCTATTTGTACGATGAGCGGTGCGCAGTGAGCGGTGAGCGGTGATGACACCCCGCTCACCGCTTGCCGCTCACCGCTCACCGTGTCTCAGGGCGGTTAGCTCAGCGGGTTAGAGCGCTACGTTGACATCGTAGAGGTCACAAGTTCGAATCTTGTACCGCCCATTGGTCAGCCGCGCCCTTAGCTCAACTGGATAGAGCATCTGACTACGGATCAGAAGGTTGGGGGTTCGAATCCCTCAGGGCGCATGGTGGTCGGAGAATGCAGGACGGGGCGTAGCGCAGCCTGGTAGCGCGCCTGCTTCGGGAGCAGGAGGTCCCGGGTTCGAATCCCGGCGCCCCGATATTGGAAGGCATGGGGCCTTCCCCGCAGTTCGGGTCCGTAGCTCAGCTGGATAGAGCGCTTGCCTCCGGAGCAAGAGGTCGTGGGTTCGACTCCCTCCGGGCCCATCAAACTGGTAGAAGCCCCATCGGGCGTCGGTCCGATGGGGCTTCTTCGTTGCGGCAATTCGCGGCGGGGCGTGGGTTAGGGCCGGCGCGCCGCTTCTCCCCACCCCTTCCGGTCCAGCTCCGCCAGATCCGCCAGAAATTCCGGATGGGCGCGATCCAGCGCCGGCCAGCGCTTCGGATCGTCCGGAGCGAAGACCCCGACCATCACCCCCATGCCGAACTGGGGGAGAGTCCGGCCGGTGGGATTGGCGTACACTGCCTCCACCTGATAGCGCCGGCCCGCGCTCAACTTGAGGCCATCCCCGGTGACACCGTACAGCACGCGGGAGACGCCGACCAGCTTTCCCGCCGCGGTCACCTCCGCCCGAACGGTGATCAGCACTTTCCCCGTCGCCACATCCACCAGCTGGAGCGATTCGGCGTAGTCGTGCAAGTGACCGCCCACCCCGAGAAGCCGGCCATCGATCGGCATGAGGAACTCTCGCCGATGCACCGTCCGCCCGGGACCGACATCGAACGTGTTATTCACGCCCGCGGCGTAGCCGACGTCCATGACCATCGGACGGACGTCGAGGGGGCGTGGGGCGAGGTTCGCCGGCAGATAGGAGAGCGTCAGCTCGAGGGTCACGTCCCCGTAGTCCGTGCCGGTCCGGTTCGACCATGCCGACTCCAGGGCCATCGGTGCACCGGCCTCGAGGCGCACACCGGTGGACCGCGGCAACATCGCGTCCCCGGTTTCCCGTCCGACCGCCAGCGACCGCTCGTAGAGCGGTGTGAGGAGCTGCCTGCGGTCCAGGTGGATCAGATTGACATGATGCAACAGCTCCCGAGAAAGCGCGGTCCCGGCGCCGTCCCGAAGGGTCATTCGGAATCCGCGTGCCCATCCCGCCACCGGCCAGGCGAACCGGATCTGGCCCATCTCGAGGTGGCCGTGATGATGGTGCACCTCCGCTCCACCTCCGGCCGGCGCCGCGTCGAGCCGGAACGGACCCAGCCGGAGCACGACTTCATGGCGGGAGCTGTTGACCGAGACAGCGAGCGCCGGGGCATCGGTGGCAAGCGCGGCGGCAGCGAGCAGAACGGTGGGGAGCAGCATTCGATTCCTCCTGGAAGGGTCCGCCACGGGGTGTGACGGACGCCAGGAAGCATCGGCGCAGTCGGTCAAGCAGAGGTCAAGAGAGCCCGCTGGAATGCAGGGACATACCGCCCCCGCCGGCCCCTCCCTATACTTCGAGCGTGGCGATAGACCCCCAAGCCTCGAGCTCCACCAGCTCGCTGAGCCGCCGCATCGTCATCTGGATCGGCGTGGCTCTCTTCCTCCTCCTTGCCGGTATGGCCTGGGTGGGGAGCCGTCTCATCAAAGACCGCATCATGCGTCGCGCCGACGCCGTAGTGCTCCAGGCCGCCGACCAGGCGGCCCTCATGGTCGACGACGTTCTGGCCGAGCGGGAGCGGCAAGTGAACCTCCTCGCCTCGCTCCCCGGCGTCGTCGAGGCGGCGAACCTGGGCGGCGTTCGGGCTGCCCGGCTCGGGCTGATCGGGCAGCCGATCGAAGTCGCCGAGCAGCGCTTCGACTCCACCCGGACACTCGACGTCGGTCCCCGGCCCCGCCGCTTCCTCCTCGAACGCGCCGCGTCGCTCGATCTTGTCGAGGTGCTGGTCACCGACATTCACGGCTACAACGCGATTACCACCCAACGGACGACCGATTTCGTTCAGAGCGACGAGGCATGGTGGCGGCAGGCCCGGGACAGCGGGCGCACCCCGGCCGCCGCGGCCTACGACGAATCGGCTCGGCGAGTGTCCATCTCGGTGGCGAGCGCCGTGCGCGAGGGGGAGAACACGGCGGTGGTCGGCGTGATGAAGGTGGTCTACGGGATGGCCG
>JANNGX010000367.1:0-5873 GCA_031404115.1 Gemmatimonadales bacterium
CGCCACACCGATGTTACCGAGATGGTTCTCGAGAGAGCGCGCCGCCTCGTCGAGCTCGGACAGGATGTCGTCATCGTGCTCGACTCGATCACCCGCATGGCGCGCGCGTACAACACCGTCGAGCGCGGCACCGGACGCACGCTGAGCGGCGGACTGGATTCCTCGGCGATGGCGAAACCCAAAGCGTTCTTCGGCTCCGCGCGCTCGGTCGCTCCCGAGCACGGCGGAGGATCTCTCACCATCATTGCGACCGCGCTCGTCGAGACAGGATCGCGCATGGACGATGTGATCTTCGAGGAATTCAAGGGAACGGGCAACTGCGAGATCAAGCTCGATCGCTCGCTGTCCGAGAAGCGCATCTTCCCCGCGATCGACGTCGCCACCAGCGGCACGCGCCGCGAAGACAAGCTGTTCCGCCCCGACCAGCTCGAGCACGTCTACACACTCCGGCGCGGTTTACAGCAGATGCCATCGAGCTCGGCCATGGAGTGGCTAATCAAGCGCATTGCGGCGACGCCGAATAACGACGCGCTGCTGGAAGGCCTCTAAGCCCTAGCCGCCGGTGACGCGCCTCGTCCTTCTCCTCGCTGGCGCGCTCGCGCTGGCTCCGGCAACGCTTCTCTCACAGGAGAAGGAGCCGGGCAATCCGGAGGTCGTGAGCGTCAAGCTGAACGGAGTGCACGTCGTTCAGCAGGGTGAGCTGAGACAGAGCATCCACACGACCGCGTCCCACTGCAACAGCTTCATCCTCAAGCCGTTCTGCTGGATCAGCAAGGCGAACATCTTTTACACCGAGAAGCACCTCGATCGCGGGGAGCTCCAGCGCGATCCGCTGCGAATCAGAGTCTTCTACTGGAAGCGCGGTTACCGCGAGGCGACGGTAGACACCATCGTCGCGCCGGCAGGAAGGAACAAGGTCGCGGTGACGTTCTCTATCAAGGAGGGGCCGCCGACCATCGTCTCCAACGTGATCGTGAATCAGGCCACCGAGCTACTCACGCCGAGGGAGATCGGACGAAGAGTGGTCATCGGCCCCAAGGGTCCTCTCAACATGATCAGGCTCGACTCGTCGCGGGTCTTCCTGATGCAGAGCCTGTGGGAGCGCGGCTACGCCGACGCCGAAGTGGATACCTCCATCGTGATCGACCCGGCCACGCGAACCGCTGTCGTCAGCTTCACGCTCAATCCCCGTTACCTGACGACGATCGAGGACATCGTCGTGGACGGCAACGAGGGAGTGAGCGACAGCACAGTTATGAAATCACTGACGCTCCGGGTCGGCAACATCTTTCGCCGCTCCGACATGCTGCGGAGCCAGCGCGCCCTCTACGAATCGAATCTGTTCCGCCGCGCGGCAATCGAGCCGCGGCCGCCTCTCGACGTCTCCACTCCCGACTCGGCCAAGGTCATCGTTGTGACGGTGCAGGAATCGCCGCCGCGCGAAGTGCGCTACAGCGCGGGATTCAATACCGTCGACTTCGCTCCGGTCGTGCCGTTACGCCGGCGTCCCACCGCCAGCGCATCGAGCGCGCGCTCGACCTCCTCGACGCTCCCCGAGAGCACTCGGTCCTCCGGGCCCAATTTCCACCCCGACGCAAGGGACGGAAGGCGCGCCGGCGTATCGCGCCACGGATCCAGGGATACGATCAGGAGCGGCACCTCGGGGCGGTTGGCCGCCGCGCGCGCGATCCGCACGTCGTGCACGATCGTCGGGCAGACCGTGGTGCAGTGGCCGAAGGCAAAGATGAGGAGCACCGGCCGGCCCGGGAAATCCTCCAGTGAAGTGCGCCGGCCCCGTTGGTCGGTCAGGACGAAGGCGGGTGCCGCGACGTCAACCAGGGTCGGGGTGCCGGGTGATGACGCCGGTGGGGCCGTTCCGAGCCCCGTGGCGGATGCCAGTCGCTGGCCGAGCGCCGCAAGTCCAACCAGGCTGACCGCGCCGGCCCCCACCATAGCGAATCGCCAGCGGCGATCGGCGCGCATCCGGCGAAGATCGTCGCGGAGCGCTCCGCCCCAGACCGCGAGCAGGACACCCAGCATCCCGATCGGTTCGCCGATCAGCAGAATCCACCCCCCGGCGTCGGGCAATCCGCCCGGCGCCGACCCGAAGCAGACGGCACGGGTTCGCAGCAGCCACGCCGGCTCCACGGCACCGGCCGGCCAGAGCGCGAGCGCCCACCACGCCGCCGTGATCGCGAGGATCAGCAGCAGCGCGAGCGAGGCCGCGCCGGGCCGGCCGGTCCGTGGCTGGGTCATCCGATCTTCCACAGGAAGCTGAGCAGCTTCCAGTTGGTGAAGTAGTAGAGCATGAACGCCAGGAGGAACACGCCCACCAGCACCAGCGTACCGGGCGTTGCCCCCGCAATGCCGCGCCCGGGCGCATGCAGCGCCTCGTTGAGCTCGTCGACGTTGGTTGCGTGAACCGGCGGGTTCGTGAGCCCCTGCGGTATTCCCGCAACCTCGGCGCCCTGCGGGAACTCGGTCACCGGCTCACCGAAGAACACCGACTTCACGGCGATCAGGATGAACGACAGGGCCCCCGTCACGGCGATGATGCCGCCGATCCCCATCATGGCGAGGAAGAAATCCACCGCCGGGTTGAACTGCACCCCGAACGGCGCATCCGAGAACGAGATGTCCCAGTGCCGCCTCGGCACCCCGAAGCTGCCGGCAAAGGTCATCCCCATCACCAGCAGCAGCAGGCCCCCGGCGAACAGATAGGGCTGCAGCTTGGCCAGTTTCCAGAACGCCACCTTCCGGCGGAAGACCAGTGGCAGCAGGTAGTACGTCGCTCCCATGAACGCGAGCGCGGTGCCGCTGACCACCGTGGAATGGAAGTGCCCCGGGACCCGCAGCGTGTTGTGCGCGATGATGTTGATCTGCTCGGTGCCGAGCGTCACCCCGGTGATCCCCCCCACGAACCCGAAGACGATGATCGAGAACACCAGCGAGGAGAAACCCGGATCGCCCCAGGGGGCGCGGCGGAGCCAGCCGAACAGCCCATCGGTGAACCCGCGCAAACGCATTCCCAGCTCCATGCCCGCCGGCACGGTGAAGCCGTGGATCATCGAGGCGAGCACCGCCATGTACATGAAGTAGGACGTGTTCACGATTTTCCAGGCAGAACCGAACCCGGGGTCCACCAGCAGATGGTGCGCCGAGGCCATCGAGATGAACAGGATGTAGAGCACGAACGCCGAGCGGCTGACCTTCTCGTTGAGCACCACCGACCCGACCGTGAGCGCGCCCAGCATATACCAGATGGCCACCATCGCGGCGACATTGATCTGTTGCGACGAGTGCCCCAGCGCCCACCACAGCATCCGATAGAGCTGCGGATCCACATAGGGGATCAGGCCCACCGACCAGAGAAAGGTCGGGATGTATACCAGGGCGCCGTGCACCAGCGTGATCACCGCGATGATGGCCGCGGTCACGGCGCCATATACCACCAGCGGCATGGAGCCGGTGTAGGTCTTTTCCCGCTTGGCGATCACCAGGGTAGCGAAGAACTGGCAGACCACCAGCAGCGCACCCACCGCGAAGAAGATGACGCCCAGGTAGAACAGCGGGTGGGCCTTGAGCGGCGGATACGACGTGAAGAGCACGTCCGCGTTGCCGCTCCATTGGGCCCACTCGACGATGAGCGTACCCGCCAGCATCAGCCCGAAGTTGAACCATCCGAACTTCGGCGCCGCCGGCCGTGCGTTGAGCAGTACCGTGCTGGCAAACCAGAGTACCGCCATCTCGAAGTAGATGATGAAGAAGATCAGCATGTTCATGCCGTGCACGCCCAGCAGCCGGTAGTACCACACCGCCGGAAGCAGGTGCACCGCCTGCCATCGCGTCAGCACCAGCAGCAGCGCCGCGATGGCACCAACCAGCAGCGCCACCACCGCCACCACCGCATTGGCCTTGATGAGTCGCTCGGCCTGCAGGTGAATCGTTCGGCCGGTCGCGGGGCAGATCCGGAACGAAGCTGCCGAGGGCGCGGTCATCGCTCACCTCCGGACCGGATCCGGGCATTCGTCTTGTCCGCCACCGGCTGCCCGGTCTCATCGACGACGATCACCCGGCCGACCATGGTGTGGTGACCGATCCCGCAGAACTCGTTGCAGATGATGCGGAAGTCACCCGAGGCCGTCGGCGTGACCCGCAGTCCGTAGTCGTAACCCGGCACCACCGCAAAGTTGACGTTCACCGGAAAGAGCGAAAAGCCATGGTTCACATCCAGCGAAGACAGGTGGAGCATATACTCCTTGCCGCGCTCGAGCTTCAGAATCGGGTACCATTGGAAGGTGAGGCCGACGAGGTAGACGTCGGCGCCGGGAGGGGGCTGGACGATCGGCAGGCCCTGGTCTTCGCCGACTTTGTATTGTTTGGCGAAGGCCATCGTGCGGGCGTAATACGCCTGGGGATCCACCCGGCGCCGCACGCCCGACGGGTTCTGTCCGCCTCGATAGTGCCACAGCGGCATCATCGCGAAGAGCACCATGCACCAGCCGAAGGCAATGGCAACCCACACCTTCTCCGCCTTGTGCGCCGGCCTCCACCAGATACCCGGCACCGGATCGAGCCCGGTATGAACTTTGGTCAGCATCACGACCTCTCAGGGAAGGGTGGCCTTCGGCATCGAGAGGATTTCCCACACCCCCCAGCCGGTGTACACCACGAACATGATCAGCATGCCGAGCACGAGCAGCAGGAAGACATTGTCGAAGAGCCGTTGTCCGAGGGGGGGGCGCTCAAGGGGCTCCTGGGGCGGATTGGGCGGGGGCGGCATGCGGATCCTCCTCTCAAAGGTCGAACGGCGTTACTCAGGCGGCGTGGGATCGGGCGTCCGGCTTGAGCAGATCGGCCACCGTCGTCTGCCCAAAAAAGTCCTCGACAATCGCGGCAACGCGGGACCACCGGGGATGGGCCGGACAGGGATGGGCGTCACCGCAGTCGGCCCGGCCCACCAGGCACCGCCGTTCACCGGCGGGCTCGAACGGGCGCACCACGCGAGACAGGGCCAGGCAGTCGGGAGGGTCGGCGAGCTGAAATCCCCCCTTCGGTCCCCGCGTCGAGCGCAAGACGCCCGCCCGGGCCAGGGCGTGCAGCGTCTTCGAGAGGTAGTTGCGTGGGCAGCGGAGCGATGCGGCGATGTCGTCCACCCGTACCGGACCGTCGGCGGCATGCTCGGCGATATACAGCACCGCACGGAGCGCGTTCTGGGCGGTGCTGTTGAGCCACATGAGTCGGTACCGGATGGAAGAATCTTGCTAACATCATGATCATATGATAAACTCATCCCAACGTCAATATGCGTCCGCTCACCCGCCCCTTTCGCCGCCTGCTCACCAGTTTTGACGCCGTGCTCACGAGGCTGTATGGGTGGGAGCGAAATCCCATCCACCAGGCCGGGACCGTGGCGGTCGCCATGCTCCTCGTCCTGCTCGGGACCGGCCTCTACCTCGTCCTGTACTACCGGCTGGGCTCCCCCGCCGCCTCGGTGGCGCGTCTCGCCGCGGACCCGTGGCTCGGCGGCTGGATGCGTACCCTCCACCGCTATGCCTCCGACCTGTTCGTACTCGCCGCGGCGCTCCACGCCTTCCGCATGTTTGCGCAGGACCGGAGCTGGGGACCCCGCACCCTCGCCTGGATGTCGGGCCTGTTCCTCTTCGCCGCAGGGCTGGTGTGCGCCTGGACCGGATTCGTCATGGCGTGGGACACCTTCGGCGAACGGCTGGCGCTCGAGGGAGGCCGGCTCCTCGACGTGCTGCCGATCTTCTCCGAGCCGCTCAGCCGTATTTTCGCGGGTGACGGCCCGGTGCCGAGCGCCTTCTTCTTCGTCAATCTCTTCGTCCACATCGCGCTGCCGCTCGGGATGG
>JANNGX010000368.1:0-2408 GCA_031404115.1 Gemmatimonadales bacterium
CGTCGTTGGGTTTGGGCTCGGCGCGGTGATGCTGGCATACAAAGTGACGCCGTTCGCTCCCGTGCTCATCGCCTGGCTGCGGCCCTTGCACGTCGAGTTGCTCACGCTCGGTTGGACCATGAACCTCGCGCTCGGTGTCGCCTACTGGATCCTTCCGCGCCGCGCGAGTGACGGTGAGCGGGGCAGCGAAACCGCCGTGGCCCTGGCCTGGGCCATGCTCAACGTCGGGGTGCTTGCTGTAGGTTTCGGGCAGGGGAGCGGTGCGCCTGTGGCGCCGTTTATCGGCCGATTGGCGGAGGCAGCCGCGGCGGGCACGTTTGCGTTGCACGCGTGGAGCCGGGTGAAGCCGTTGGGCACCAGCACCGGGGAGCCACGAGCGAGGTAGAGCACGGATCACATCGCGAAGGAGCCACCATGTCATCACTGCGCCGGACACTCGACGGCGATGTCCGCATCCATCATCTGTCCCAGGACCAACGCCTGATCGACCCTTCGCTTCTGGCCCGGCATGGACGGAGCGCCCGGACGCTGGTCAAGGAAGGACCGCTCCGGCTCACGATCGTTGCCATTGCCCCCGGGAGGAACACTTCCCGCACACCGCACCGGCGGGCCGGTCACGATTCACGTCCTGGAAGGCGACGTGACCGTCAGCGCCCTCGACCAGGAGTATCTGTTGGCCCCAAGTGACGTGCTGGTCCTGGCCCCGGGCCTGGAGCACGCCGCTCGTTCGGCGGCCGGTGGCGTCTTCCTTCTCACGGTCGTGCACCCGGACTCGGATGCGCCGAACCGGTCGTGACCTTAACCAGGGAATTCATATGCCCCGCGTCTTGTGGATGGTCGCCGGCACGGTCAGCCTCCTCCTCGCTGCCTGCCATTCCGACCAATCCGAGCGCACCCCACCGGGAGGTCTTGCGTCCGGCGCCCCCGGCAGTCAGGAGCGCACGACGAGTCCCCAGGAGGTGATCGACACCGTCCCGCCCGCCGATGTGTCGCACGGCGAAGCGAAAATCGGCGGACCGGATGCGGAGCCGGCACCGATGCTCCCACAGCTCGCCCCTGCCAAGCGGACCCACCTCCACACCATCCGGCTCGAGATGAAACACGCTCCAGTGACTATCGCGCCTGGAGTACAGTATGCCGCCTGGACCTTCGGCGGCACGGTGCCTGGGCCCGCGTTCCACGTACGCCAGGGAGACACGGTGGACTTTACCCTGGTGAACCGCGCGAACATTCCGCACAGCATGGACTTCCATGCGGCCGAGATCGCGCCGAGTAAGTACTATGTGAACCTGATGCCGGGCGACTCGCTGCATTACCGCTTTGTGGCGCGGGTGCCGGGCGCCTTCATGTACCACTGCGGCACCGCACCCGCGGCGATGCACATCGCGAATGGGATGTATGGTGCGCTCGTCGTGGACCCTGCCACGCCTTTGCCCAAGGCCCGAGAATTTGTCTTCGTCCAGAGCGAGTTCTATCTAACCCGCAAGCCGGCGGCGGACGGCACCCGCAGCCTGGAGTGGGAGAAGCTCCTGAGCCTCGCGCCGGACCATGTGGTCTTCAACGGCAGGGCTGGTCAGTACGCAAGCCACCCAATAGAGGTGAGGCCCAACGAGCTGCTGCGGCTGTACGTGGTGAACGCGGGCCCCAACCGGATCAGCTCTTTCCACGTGGTGGGCGCAATTTTCGAGCGGGTTTACGAAGGCGGGACCCAGGCCGGCCCCGCAGTCGGCATTCAGACCGTGAACATCCCCGTGGGTGGCGGGAACATTTTCCAGCTGCGGCTCCGGGAGCCCGGGGACTACCCCTTCGTCACCCATGCATTTGCCGACGCAACCAAGGGTGCGGTCGGTGTCCTGCGGGCGCTCGCGCCGGGCGAGACGGCGGACACGCGAACGGATGCGATGGCGCACTGAGACCAGCACCGCTCCTCCTGCGTTACACGGGATGTTAGCTCGATAACATACCGCCGCTCCCCTCACGCCTACATTGGAATGTGGCAACCGCGGGCATCCGCCCGCGCCGTCCGATCGGTGGAACCGACCGGCTTCAGGGAGGCGAGAGCGATGAGAGGAGTTGTCATGTTCACCATACTCCGCGCGGCAGGTGCCGCCACACTGGTGGGGTGCAGCGTGGCCGCGCTGCTGGCCGCCTGCGGGAGGAACAACGGACCGAGCGGTCCGGAGCCGCCCGATCCCGCTTTGGCGGCCGAAGGGAAGAATATCTTCCGGTTCGACACCTTCGGCGACGAGACGTTCTGGACCGATACGCTCCGGCTGCACGAGGTCATTCAGGCCGCCGTGGATCCGACGACGGCGCTTGCGGTGGGGCTCAAAGTAGACGCCGAGGCGCTTCCCCCTGAGGTGGTGGCGGGTATCCAGAGCGGCGCCATCAGCCTGACCGATCCGGCG
>JANNGX010000369.1:0-4108 GCA_031404115.1 Gemmatimonadales bacterium
CATGCCCGCCACCCCGCGGGTTACCCGGAATCCCTGTTGCTCGGCGTAGTCGGCGAGCAGCGCGGAGGAGCGGGATTCGCGAAGCGCCGTCTCGGCGAAGCCCCAGATCTTGTCGGAAAGGCCCACGAGGTCGGTGGCCCGCTTCTCCACGGCCGCGATCGCTTCCTGCTTGAGCTTCGGATCGGCGGCGGTACCGGGAACTACCAGCAGGAGCGGCAATGTTAGTGCCGCGAGCTTGCGCGTGCGCATGGGGAACCTCAGGTATCGGTTTTCCTGTCCTTGAACAGGCCGAGCAGCTTGACCAGCGGATCGTAGGCGCGGTCGACCACCCGCTCCTTGAGCGGGATGATTGCGTTGTCGGTAATGTGGATGCTCTCGGGGCAGACCGTGGTGCAACACTTGGTGATGTTACAGAACCCGATCCCGTGGGTCTTGCGGAGCTCCTGGGTGCGGTCGAGGGTGTCGAGCGGGTGCATCTCGAGGCTGGCCACGTGCACCAGATACCGGGGTCCGATGAATTCTTCGTGCAAGTGATGATCCCGGAGGACGTGGCAGACGTCCTGGCAGAGGAAGCACTCGATACACTTCCGGAACTCCTGGACCCGGTCCACGTCTTCCTGCTGCATTCGCCAGGTACCGTCCGGCGCGTCCGGCTTGCGCGGGGTGAACGGCCGGATCTTCGGCTTGACCCGGTAATTCCAGCTCACGTCGGTGACGAGGTCCTTGTGGTGGGGAAAGGCCCGGAGCGGCTCCACCGTCACCGGCCTGGTGAGGTCCAGCTGGTTGAGCCGGGTCATGCACATGAGCCGGGGCTTGCCGTTGATTTCGGCGGAGCAGGAGCCGCACTTGCCGGCCTTGCAGTTCCAGCGCACGGCAAGATCGCCGGCCTGGCTGCTCTGGATGTCGTGGACCGCGTCCAGTACCACCATGCCCTCGGACACGTCGGTATCGTAGGGAATGAAGTGGCCGGCTCCGCGCTCGCCGCGCCAGATGTCGAATGTGGCCTTCACTTGTATTCCTCCACCAGCTTCTTCAGTTCTTCCGGCATCGGCGCGATGGGCACCGAGCGGAGCGTCAGATGCCCGCCGGCGTCCTTGGTCGCCACGAAGTTGCTGCCGCCGAACTCGGGCTTTTTGTCGGGGTAATCATCGCGGAAGTGGCCACCCCGGCTTTCTTTGCGGGCCAGCGCGCTGGTCACAATGGCTTCGGAGACGGTGAGCAGGTGGCGGAGATCCAGCGCGGTGTGCCAGCCGGGGTTGTATTCGCGATTGCCCGGGACGCTGACCCTGGCCGCGCGCTCGCGCAGCTTGACCAGGCTCTCCGCCATGCGGAGCATTTCCGATTCGGTGCGCACGATCCCGGCCATTTCCTGCATCATGTTCTGGAGATCGTGCTGCACCGCATAGGGACTTTCGCCGGTGGCACGGTCGAACGGCGCCAGCGCGTCCTTCATGGCCTCCTTGACCTCTCCCGGGTCCGGCACAACGGAGCCTTGCTTGCCGGCGAACGCGGCGGCCGACTCTCCGGCGCGCTTCCCGAACACCAGCAGGTCGGAGAGTGAATTGCCGCCCAGCCGGTTGGCGCCGTGCAGCCCGGCGGCGGCCTCGCCCGCCGCAAAGAGGCCGGGGATGCTGCTCATCTGGGTGTCGCCATCGACCCGGACCCCGCCCATGATGTAGTGGACGGTGGGGCCGATTTCCATAGGGGTGGTGGTGATGTCGAGATCCGCGAGCTGCTTGAACTGGTGGTACATGCTGGGGAGCTTTTTCTTGATGTGCTCCGCCGCCTTGGGCATTTTCTCCTTGATCCATGCGATGTCGAGGAACACCCCGCCGTGGGGGCTGCCCCGGCCTTCCCGCACCTCGCGCACGATGGCGCGGGCCACATGGTCCCGGGTCAGTAGCTCGGGCGGACGCCGGGCGTTCTTATCGCCGGTGACGTAGCGCCACCCCTCTTCGGGGCTGTCGGCGGTCTGGGCCCGGTAGTTTTCCGGGATGTCGTCGAACATGAAGCGGCGGCCGTCCCTGTTCTTGAGCACGCCGCCTTCGCCCCGGACTCCTTCGGTGACCAGGATGCCCCGCACGCTGGGAGGCCAGACCATCCCGGTGGGGTGAAACTGGATGAACTCCATGTCCATCAGCGCCGCGCCGGCGTGATAGGCGAGTGACTGCCCGTCTCCGGTGTACTCCCAGCTGTTGCTGGTGATCTGGTATGCCCGGCCGATGCCTCCGGTGGCGATCACGATGGCCTTGGCCCGGAACAGCCGGAACCGGCCCCGCTCCCGGTCGTAGGCCAGCGCGCCTACCGCCCGCCCCTGACTGGTGAAGAGCGTGACGATGGTCACCTCCATGTGCACGTCGATGCCCTGGTGCACGCCGTGATCCTGGAGGGTGCGGATCATCTCGAGGCCGGTACGGTCTCCCACGTGGGCCAGGCGCGGATAGCGGTGCCCGCCGAAGTTGCGCTGCAGGATCCGGCCGTCGGGAGTGCGGTCGAACAGCGCGCCCCAGGCCTCGAGCTCGCGCACCCGGTCGGGCGACTCCTTCGCGTGCAGCTCCGCCATTCGCCAGTTATTGAGATACTGGCCGCCCCGCAGCGTGTCGGTGAAGTGGACCCGCCAGTTGTCCCGATCGTCCACATTGCCCATGGCCGCGGCCACGCCGCCTTCCGCCATGACGGTGTGGGCCTTGCCGAGGAGCGACTTGCACACCAGCCCGACCGACACGCCCTTGGCGGCGGCTTCGATGGCCGCCCGGAGGCCGGCCCCGCCGGCCCCGATGACCAGGACGTCGTGGTCGAAGTTCTGGACTTCGGTCATCCGATGATCCGGAGGTCGTGCCAGTAGCCCATCGCGCACATCCTTATATAGATGTCGCTGAACGCCACGGTGAAGAGGCTCACCCAGGCCCAGCGGTGATGCACCGAATTGAGGCAGGTGACGCAGGCATAGGGGGTTTTGAACGCCTTGCGCCTGGAGAACTGGTCGCGAAAGCCGCCGACGATGTGACGGAGCGAGTGGCAGCCGAGGGTGTAGCCGGTGAGGCAAATGACGTTGGCGACCAGCAGCAGCGAGCCCAGCCCGATGCCGAACCGCTCGGTGCCGGTGGCGGGGTCGGTCCACCAGAAGGCCTTCCAGGCATCGTACGCCAGGATGAAGAGAAAGACGACCGCGGCATACATGAAGTATCGGTGCACGTTCTGGAGAATGAGCGGGAAGGAGCGTTCGCCCAGGTAGGTATTGCGGGGCTCTCCTACGCTGCAGGCCGGTGGATCGGCCCAGAACGATTTGTAGTAGGACCCGCGATAGTAGTAGCAGGTGAACCGGAAGAAGGCCGGGAAGGGGAGAATCAGCAGCGCCGGGCTGAACGGCAGGAACCCGGGCCACCACCCTGGTTTGGGACCCAGGATGGCATGCGGCGAGCTGCCATAGATTTCCGGACTGTAGAACGGCGACAGGTAGGGCCCGAAGGTGTAGTAGGCATTCTGGAACGCCGCCCAGGTCGAATAGACCACGAAGCTGCCCAGGATGACCAGAATGACCAGCGGCTTGACCCACCACAGGTCCCGGCGGTTCGTTTTGAGAAACCCCGGCCGGGTGATGGGCACGGTCGCATTGGCCATGGTGGAATGTTCCTCCGCAGACTCGAAAAAGGCCCCGTTAAACTCGAAGGGCGGGGGAGAGTCCGCAAGTGCCGTTCGGAGGGGATCAGCAGCCCGCCAATAGCCCCATCAGCTCGGCGGGATCGACGGGCTTGACCGCGTGAGCGTCGAAGCCGGCTTCGGTGGAGCGCTGCCGGTCCCGGTCCTGACCGTAGCCGGTGACGGCAATGATCCGGGTACCGGCGGTGCAGAGCTGCCGGAGCTGGCGGCATACTTCGTAGCCATCCATGCCGGGCAACCCGATATCCAGCAGGACGATTGCCGGCTGCTCCCGGGCGGCGAGCTCGAGCGCATTCTGGCCATCGTGCGCCACCATCACCTCGTGCCCTGCGAGCAGGAGCAGCCGGGCCATGCTCTCCGCGGCGTCCTTGCTGTCGTCGACGATGAGGATGCGGCAGGGCTCGAGCGCCCGGAGCGCCTTGGGGTCCAACTCCTTGTCGATGAGCGC
>JANNGX010000370.1:0-4797 GCA_031404115.1 Gemmatimonadales bacterium
GACGCTGATGAAGACCATCCTCGCACCGGGCTTCAAGGCGCGCATGCTGGGTATCCGCGGCTGGTTCAGCACGAACATCCTGGGCAACCGCGACGGCGAGGTGCTGGACGATCCGGAGAGCTTCAAGACCAAGGAGGAGTCGAAGCTCGGGGTGCTCGAGTACATCCTGCAGCCCAAGATGTATCCCGAGCTGTATGGCAACCTCTATCACAAGGTACGGATCAACTACTATCCACCCCGGGGCGACAACAAGGAGGGGTGGGACAACATCGACATCTTCGGGTGGTGCGGCTACCCGATGCAGATCAAGGTGGACTTCCTCTGCCGCGACTCGATTCTCGCCGCGCCGCTGGTCCTCGACCTCGCCCTGTTCTTCGACCTGGCCCAGCGCGCCGGGCTGTCCGGGGTGCAGGAGTGGCTCTCGTTCTACTTCAAGAGCCCCCAGGTGGCGCCGGGCCTCTATCCCGAGCACGATCTCTTCATCCAGCATACCAAGCTCAAGAACACACTGCGCTACCTGATGGGTGAAGAGCAGATTACCCATCTGGGGGTGGAGTACTATGAATACGGGAAGGAGTAGCCGGTCCCTGTGAAGTACTTCCACCGGACCCACGCCTCCCCCGACGCGGTCATCGCGCGGGCGGCGGAATTTTTTTCCCGGCGGGTCGCGCCGATCGAAGAATCGCCCCGCCGGCGCCGCTTTGCCGGGACCATCGGCCAGCTTACCGTAACCGCGGAAGCGGAAGGTGGGCACTACACCCTGGTGACGGTGGAAACCAACCAGCCCGGTGAGAGCGAGCTCGACAAGCTCGCCAAGCGGTTTCTGGCAGTGGTCCACACCCTGGCGGAGCCGGAACACGTGGTGCGAGGAGCCTACTAGCCCCAAGGCGCCCATGACCACGACCGCCACGCCTGCTTCACTTCCGCTCTGCGCCGGGCTCACCCGGACCCAGTTGCATGAGCTGTACTACTGGATGCGGCTCACCCGGTCGCTCGAGGAGAAGCTGGTCAACCTCTATCGCCAGACCAAGGTGGTCGGGGGTCTGTTTCGATCGCTGGGTCAGGAGGCCGACGCGGTCGGCAGCGCCTACGCGCTCGATCGTTCGAAGGGAGACATCCTCTCTCCCTTGATCCGAAACCTCGGCTCGATGCTGGTCCAGGGCGCCAAGCCGGTGGAGGTACTGCGCCAGTATATGGCCAAGGCCGAGAGCCCCACCCGCGGCCGCGAGCTCAATATCCATTTCAACGACCTCGAGCGCGGGTTCCTGGGCCAGATATCGCACCTGGGCGACATGGTTCCGGTCATGGCGGGCGTGACCCTCTCGTTTCGCATGCGCAAAGAGCCGCGGGTGGGCATGGTCTACGTCGGAGACGGCGCCATGAGCACCGGCGCGTTCCACGAAGGGATCAACTTCGCCGCAGTGCAGCGCCTCCCCCTGGTGATCATCGCCGAGAACAACGGGTACGCGTACTCCACTCCCCTGCGCAAGCAGACCGCCGTAACCCACCTGGTCGAGAAGGCAGCGGGTTACGGGGTGCGCGGCGCCCAGGCCGACGGCAACGACGTTCTGGCCGTCTATGAAACGACCAAACAGGCGGTGGAACATGCCCGCGAGGGCGGGGGCGTGACGCTGATCGAGCTGATCACCTTTCGTCGGAAGGGGCACGCCGAGCACGACAACCAGTCGTACGTCACCAAGGCGGAAATCGCCGCCTGGGAGGCCAAGGACCCCATCGACGGCTACATCCGGCGGCTGACCGAGTCCGGGTGGGCCAGCGCCGACGAGCTCCGTGGCATCGATGAGTGCATCGCGGCAGAGCTCGACGCGGCGGTGACCCTCTGCGAGAACGAGCCGCTCCCCGAACCCCTCACGGCGCTCGACGAAGTGCTGGCCGATCCGCCCCGGGCCGAGCTCGAGTGGTACCGGAGGCTCGATGGCTGAGGTCACCTACCTCGAGGCGATCCGCGCCGGGATCACGGAGGAGATGGCGCGCGACGAAAACGTCTTCGTGCTGGGCGAAGACGTGGGGGCGTTCGGCGGCGCGTTCAAGGTGACCGAGGGGCTGCAACAGCGCTTTGGCGAGGCCCGCGTCATCGACACGCCGATCGCCGAGACGGCCATCGTCGGCGCCGCGGCCGGCGCCGCGCATATGGGGCTGCGGCCGGTGTGCGAGATGCAGTTCATCGACTTTCTCTCGTGCGCCTACTCGATTCTGACCAACTATGTCGCCACCGCGCGGTACCGCGCCGGTCTCGCGACGCCGATGGTGATTCGCGGTCCGTCCGGTGGGTTCGTGCGGGGCGGCCCGTTCCACTCCCAGAACCCTGAGGCGGCGTATCTCCATACCCCCGGGCTCAAGATGGTTGCGCCTGCCACCGCTCGGGATGCGAAGGGGCTGATCAAGGCGGCCATTCGCGATGAGGACCCGGTGCTCTACTTCGAGCACAAGTACCTGTACCGCCGCGTCAAGGAAGACCTCCCCGAGGGAGAAGAGATCCTGACCCCGATCGGCCAGGCCAAGGTCGTGCGTCCGGGCCGGGATCTTTCCATCATCACCTGGTCGGCAATGGTCTGGAAGTCCCTCGAAGCCGCCGAACAACTCGAAAAAGAAGACGGTCTCTCGGTCGAGGTGGTGGATTTGCTCACCCTCCTGCCGCTCGATGATGCCGCCATCGTGGCGACCGTCAAGAAGACCAACCGCGTGCTGATCGTGCACGAGGACACCCGAACCGGTGGCGTGGCGGGCGAGATCACCGCCCGGATCAACGATCAGGCCTTCGAGTGGCTGGACGCGCCGGTCAAACGGGTGTGCGCGCACGACGTGCCGCTGCCCTATGCCCCGACGCTGGAAGACTTCGTGCTGCCGCAGACCAGCGATGTGGTGCGTGCAGCGAGGTGGGTCGCGAAGTACTAGGAGATCGACATGGCAAAGATCGACGTGGTCATGCCCCAGATGGGTGAATCCATTGCGGAGGGCACGCTCAGCAAGTGGCTCAAGAAGGCCGGCGACATGGTCAAGCGCGACGAGCCCCTCTTCGAGATTTCCACCGACAAGGTGGATGCGGAGATCCCCGCGCCCGCCGCCGGTGTCCTGGCTGAGATCCTGGTCCAGGAGGGCCAGACCGTCGCGGTGCAGACCGTGGTGGGTCGCTTGGAAACCGACGCATCACAGGCTGGGGCGGTCGCCCTGCCGTCACCGGCTCCCGCCGCGACGCCTGCGGCTCCGGCGCCCAGCCGGACGGCGGCCCAGTCCTCTGGCCCTCCCGCGCCGGCTCGTGCCGCCCCCCCGCCGTCGATCGCCCAGCCAGCGGCCGCCTCGGCGCCGAGCCGTACGGCCGCGGTCAGCCCGGATCAATCGCTCGAGGAGCGGCTTCGCGCCAAGTCAACACCGCTGGTGCGCAAAATCGCCGCAGAGCATAACCTCGACATCACGGGCATCGCGGGCTCGGGAATGGCCGGCCGCGTGACCAGAAACGACGTGCTGTCGTTCATCAAGTCGGGGTCTCGCGCCGCTCCGGACGCGTCCCAGCCGGCTGGCCGCTCAGCCCCGCAGTCTCCGCCCCAGCAGCCCGCCGTCCCTCCGGTCGCCGAGCCGAGCCACGGTGACGGGGTTCGCATCGTTCCCGGCCCGGTCGTGGAGCCGTGGGAGGGCGACCGGGTCGAACCGTGGTCCCGGATCAGGAAGCTCACCGCCGACCACATGATCATGTCGCGCCGGGTCTCGGCGCACGTGCAGAGCCTGATCGAGATCGACTACACCCGGATCGCGGGGCTGCGGACCAGGAAGAAGGCGGAATACGCCGAGCGGGGGGTGAACCTCACCTACCTCGGATTCATCGTCTCCGCGGTGGCACAAACCCTCCGAAAGCACCCGGTCCTCAACGCATCGGTCATGGGTGAGAGCACGCTCTACCGGCGGGACGTAAACCTCGGCATAGCCGTCGCCCTCGACTGGGGGCTCATCGTACCAGTGGTGCGCCGGGCCGACGAGTTGAACCTCCTGGGTACTGCGCGGGCTATCACCGACCTGGCCGAGCGGGCCCGCTCCAAGAAGCTCTCACCGGACGAAGTGCAGAAGGGCACGTTCACGATCACCAATCCCGGAGTATTCGGCACCTTGGTAGGTCTGCCGATCCTCAACCAGCCCCAATCCGGGATTCTCGCGGTCGGCGCCATCGTGAAGCGTCCTGCGGTGATCACGGCGGCCGATGGCAGCGATACCATCGCGATCCGGACCATGGGCGTGCTCGCCATGTCCTTCGACCACCGGATC
Source organism: Gemmatimonadales bacterium (assembly GCA_031404115.1). Taxonomy (GTDB): domain Bacteria; phylum Gemmatimonadota; class Gemmatimonadetes; order Gemmatimonadales; family GWC2-71-9; genus JABFSM01. The sequence continues at coordinate 4,276 of JANNGX010000370.1, forward strand.
GTGGACGGCGCCGACGCCGATCGTTTCCTGTCCGACCTCCGGAAGACCCTCGAGGCCTTCCCGGAAGACGCGGTCTAAACGACATGCCCCGCGTGCTGAATGGTGCGGGAGCACATCTCATTGGAGGAACGCTGAGCCATGTCGGGACGCACCTTCGAAACGAACGGGGAACGGTGGATGGTGTCCTCCACCGGAAAAATCACCCAGTACGGCAAGGACGAATTCGGGCTGCGATTCACCCGCGTGGCTCCGGCCCCGCGGCTGGAGCGGATGGTGCGCTACTCTCCGCAGCTTTCCAAGGGACGCGAATCCGCGCTGGCGCAACTGAGTGACGCCGAGCTGATCGCGCTCCTGAAGGTGTCCCAACCGCCGTGGACCACACCCGAATCGGGGTATCGCCGCTGAGCTTCCCTCTGTCCGTCGATCTCCACATGCACTCCACCGCCTCGGACGGCGTGCTGCCGCCGGCCGGGGTGGTGCGCCGGGCGGCACAGGTGGGTCTCGCCGCCATTGCGCTCACCG
>JANNGX010000371.1:0-2756 GCA_031404115.1 Gemmatimonadales bacterium
CGAAGGAAGAGCCGGGTCCGGAGCTCCCAGCGCACCACGTTGGCCCACTGGTTGATCAGGAGCGGCAGATCGCGCCAGCTCTGGATCCACTTGGAGAACATCGCGTAGATGATGGTCTCCGACGTGGGGCGGATGACCAGCGGCTCCTCCAGCTCCTTCCCCCCGCCGTGGGTCACTACGGCCAGTTCGGGTGCGAAGCCTTCGACGTGCTCCGCCTCCTTGTGCAGGAAGCTCTGGGGAATGAACAACGGGAAATAGGCATTCTGGTGGCCGGTCTCCTTGAACATCCGGTCCAGCGCGCGCTGCATCTCTTCCCAGATGGCGTAGCCGTTGGGCCGGATCACCATGCAGCCGCGCACCGGACTGTAGTCCGCCAGCTCGGCCTTCATGATCAGTTCGTTGTACCAGGCGCTGAAGTCCTGGGCCCGGGTGGTCAGGGCTCTGTTGTCAGCCATGGGCGGGGGCACGGTAAGCGGTGAGCGGTGAGCGGGCCGCGCCGCCACCAAGTTCGTGCATCAGCAGAGCGGGAAGGTCCGCGAGCGGCACCTCACGCTGCGAGCCTGCCGAAAGATCCTTCACAATCGCGGCCTGGCGAGACCGCTCCTCCGGCCCGAGTACGACGGCAAACCTGGCCCGCCTCGAATCGGCCAGCTTGAGCTGCTTGCCCATCTTGTCGTCGCTCAGGGAGTATTCCACCCGGAGCCCGACGTCCCGCAGGTCGTGGGCCAGCCGGAGCACCGCCGGGCGTTCCTCGGAGGTGACCGAAACCACGAACACCTGGGCGCCGGTGGGTGCGTCGGGCGCCAATCCGCGCTCCTTGAGCAGCTCGCCCAGCACCACGTCTCCCATGCCGAAGCCGAGCGCGGGGAGGTTCACCCCGCCGATCTGCTCCAGGAGCGTGTCGTAGCGCCCGCCCCCGCAGATGGCGCGAAGGCTGCGTTGGGCGTCGAACAGCTCGAACACGGTCCCGGTGTAGTAGGCCAGTCCGCGCACGATGGTGAGATCGAGGTCAAGAAAATCGGCGAGGCCCATCGCGTCGAGGGCCGCCATCGAGTCCCGAAGCGGCTGGCCTGCCTGCGCCGCGCCGGGAAACCGCGTTTCCAGGTCGGCCCAGGTCCGTATCTGGGGGAGGGACTCCAGCGCCGCGATCGCATCCTCGGACGCACCGGCCTCGACCAGCGCCTTCCGCCGCGGGGCATACTCGGAGCGTCCCAGCTTGTCCAGCGCCGTGAAGGCCAGACTCTGGCGTTCCGTGCCGATCCCGATTTCCTCGAGGAGAACCGTCAGCAGCCTTCGGTCGGAGACCCTCACCCGCACATCGGCGGCCGTGAGTCCGAGCGCCCGCATCACATCGATCGCGAGGGCGATGAGCTCCGCGTCCGCCAGCGGGCCGGACTCCCCCACCAGATCGCAGTTGAGCTGGAAATGCTCCCGCAGCCGGCCCCGCTGCTGGCGCTCGTACCGGAACAGCTGGGGGATCGAGAACCACCGAATCGGCTTCTTGAGCCCGTTGGCGCGCTCGGCCACCATGCGCGCCAGGGTCGGGGTCATCTCGGGACGAAGCGCCACCGCCCGCCCGCCCTTGTCGGTGAAGTGATAGAGCTGGGCCAGAATTTCCGCCCCGCTCTTCCCGGTGTACAGGTCGGCGGCCTCGAGCGGCGGACCGTCGTATTCCTCGAAACCGTAGCGGCGGGAGACCCCGCGCATGGCCTCGAAGATGTGGGCCCGGAGGGCGAACTCTTCAGGGAAGAAGTCCCGGAATCCGGGGAGTGCCTTGTGCTCCATCGGCATAAGATAATCAGCGTAAGCCCTGACCGATAATGACTTACGCCTAGTTCGCGGGCCCCTTTCGGAGCGGGTAGGCGCGCACGTGCTCCACGTCGTCCTGGTCCTTCCAGACGCCGAAGACCGCATCGGGTCCGATAGACGATGCCCGGAAATTGGCCGGCATCGTGACTCGACCCAGGTATTGTCCGGTTGAATCGAGGACGGCATACCGCTGAGTCTTGTCCGCACCCGAGCCGACCTCCTGGGCCCACAGGTTTCCCTGCCCGTCCGTGAGCAATGCGGCGAAGAACGCGAACACCGGAGGATACTTCGCCTGGTCGACCCGCGCGGTGAGCTGCTTCTTGATCGGCTCCGGCACATTCTTCATCATGGGCTGCGATTCCATCTGCTCCCGCAGCGCCCGTCGATTCGCCGCGACGTCGGCCGAGGTGATCGGCGCCGGCTTGATGCTGGCGCGAATCAGTCGCTTGAGCACACCATCGAGGCCGCGCATTTCGATTTCCCATTTGTTGTTGAGGCCCGCGTAGAGGCGATCACCCCGCGCCGAGGCCACGAACTGCTTCCCCAGCGGCACCGGTGATGGTGCGGCCATCGACTGGGTCCCCATGGTGAGGGTCATCTGTTCCATCTCTGGTCCGGGAAACCGGCCCACCGTGTCGCGCGCCGAGCCATCGGGCCCGTAGCGAACCACGGCCAGCGTGTCTCGGAAGATCCCGTCGCGCACGGCGTTCATCGTGAAGGTCTGGGCCAGGCCGACGATGGAGCCATCCGCCATCCATCCCATCGGCACGGCGAAATCCACCGACCCGTTGACCGACCTGAAGCCCCCGGCGGTACCACCGAGCGAAAGCGACCGTACGACGTTTCCGTCCCGGTCCAACACCGTCAGCCGTCGCACCAGGATGTCGGACACCATCAGCGAATCTCCCGGACCGGCCCAGATGCCGACCAGGTTCTGATACTCTCCC
>JANNGX010000372.1:0-4436 GCA_031404115.1 Gemmatimonadales bacterium
TCCCTGGGATCTCACCCGCACCAGCGGCGGCTCGAGCGGCGGCTCGGCCGCGGCGGTGGCGAGCGGGATGGTGCCGGTGGCCACCGGGGGCGATGGAGGCGGGTCGATCCGGATTCCCGCGGCCTGTTGCGGCCTCTTCGGAATGAAGCCCTCCCGGGGCCGGGTGCCGACCGGTCCGGACTTCGGCGAGATCTGGCACGGCGCGGTGGTCGAGCATGTTGTGACCCGCTCGGTCCGGGACAGCGCGGCCATTCTCGACGCCACCGCGGGGGCCGATGCCGGCGCACCCTACGCGTCGCCGTACCAGGAGCGGCCCTTCGCCGAGGAGCTCCTCCGGGAACCGGGACGGCTGCGCATCGCCTTTACCGACCGGCCCTGGCTCGGCAGCACGGTGCACCACGACTGCGTGAGCGCTCTGCGGGACACCGCCGGCTTCCTCGAGGGACTGGGCCATCACGTGGAGGAGGCGACGCCGGCGTTCGATGGCCGTGCCTTTGCCCGCGCCTTTCTCACCATGATCACCGCGGAGCTGGCGGGAGACATCGCCGACGGAGAGCGGCAGCTGGGACGGCGGGGCCGCCCCGCCGACTTCGAGCCCGCCACCTGGGCGCTGATCCTCCTGGGGCGCGCGCTGCCCGCCTCGCAGTTTTCCCAGGCGATCCGGCTGCTGCAGCGCACCGCGCGAGAGGTCGCGCCGTTCTTCGAGCGTTATGACGTGCTGCTGACCCCCACGCTCGCCGCGCCGCCGCCGCTGACCGGATCGCTCCAGCCCACCGGCTCCGAGCGGGCACTGCTCGGGATCATCGGGACGCTGCGCGCCGGGAGCTTGCTTCGGGCGGCCGGGATCCTCGAACGGACCGCCGACCGGGTCTTCGAATTCATCCCGTGGACGCCGGTGATCAACGCCACCGGCCAGCCGGCGATGTCCGTCCCGCTCTGCTGGAACGCATCCGGCCTTCCGATCGGGATGCATTTCGTGGGGCGCTTCGGCGACGAGGCCACCCTCTACCGGCTCGCGGCACAGCTGGAACGGGCCCGCCCCTGGATGGACCGGCTGCCTCCGCTCGCGCGGGAGCCCTGAGGTCGACCGCCGGACCAAGCGAAAGGCCGGGCACGCTGGCCCGGCCCTCGCTGCGTTCCCCGGGGGGAACCGCCTACTTCATGTGCTTGCTCACCAGCTTGGTCATCTCGAACATGTTGACGGTGGCCTTGCCGCCGAAGACCACCTTGAGCGCCGCATCGGCGTTGATGTTCCGGCGGTTCTTCTTGTCCTGGAGATTCCGCTTCTTGATGTACTGCCAGAGCTTCTTGGTGACTTCCGTCCGGGGAATCGGCTTGGAGCCGACGATCTCGCTGAGCGCCGCGTCGGGCTGCATCGGCTTCATGAACGCCGCACTCGGCTTCCGCTTGGTGGTCTTCTTGGCGACCTTCTTCTTCGCGGACTTCTTGGCGGCCTTCTTCTTTTTCGCCATCGATACGTCTCCTGTCGAGGGTCCGAACGGTGACCTGCTGGGGCGCAACGCAGTACTCCCGGAAGGAAAAGTTAAGCATCTTCTCTCTGGACACAATAGGGAAAAACTCGATTTTCCCTCGGAAAGCACTCTATGCGCCCCCTTTTGACCCTCTGGCTCCTCCTTTCCGGCCTCGCCGCACGCCCTGGGGCCGCCCAGGCGGTGCCGTCGCTCCGGACGCAGCTTCTCCGGGTGGAAGACCGCCGCGCCCCCTCGGACGCAGACCTCTCGCTCCTGAAAACAAGTCTGCGCCACCCCGAGGCTGCCGTGGTTCTCCAGTCGGCGCGAGCGCTGGGGCGCCTGGAGCGCCCCGGCGTGGCGGCGTCATTGCTTCCGCTGTTGGGACACCCCTCCGCGCCGATTCGTGCGCAGGCCGCGGAGGCGCTGGCGCAGGCGGCGCAGGGCTTCCGGGAGGATTCGTCCCCGTCTCACCGGGGCGCGGCGTGGCCCGCTATCGTGACGGCGCTGTCGGCGCGGGTCGTCGAAGAGCGGGACTCGATGGTCCAGGGAGCACTCGCGCTCGCGCTCGGGCGATTGCCCTACGTCACCACGGAGGAAGTGCGGTTGGCCCGGGAAAACCTGCTGAGGCTGGCGCGCGCCGCCGGGGAAAACCGGGGTACTTCCCGGAATGTGGCGCGGGGACTCGAGATGCTGGTGCGGGCGACCTGGCGGCGGATTTCCCTCGACGACGCGCTTCTCGAGCGGCTCAGGGCCCTCGCCGCCGCAGGGCCGGACGAGCCCACCCGGCGCCACGCGCTCGGCGCACTGCTCGTGGCGCAGGCGGCCGACTCCAGCACACTCGGCCGCATGTTTGCCGCACGCGACCCCCAGAGCCGCCGGCTGGCGGTCACCGGCTTCGGCCAGATTCCCGCGGGAGCCGGGCGGGATCGGCTCCTGGCCGCGTCGCTCGCCGACCCGGCGCCGATGGTACGGATCGAGGCGCTCCGCGCGGCGGCCCGCCTCCAGGGAGTCGCGGCCTGCCCGCAACTCCTGGCGGCGGCGGGCGAGGGCATCCCCGCCGTGGCGTTGCCGGCCATCGACTTGCTCTCCGGCTGCGCCGGCGATGCATCCGTGGAGGAATGGCTTGCGCGAGCCGCGTCGCCGGCCCCGGGAGAGCGCTGGCATCGGGCCGCGCACTCGCGGCTGAGCCTCGCGCGGGTGGCCCCGGATCGGGCGCGGAGCTTGGCGGCGGAGCCCGGTCTCCTCCCGGCATGGCAATCACGGATGTACGCGGCGCGCGCGGCCGCCCTGGTTCGGGACTCCCAGTCGCTGCTCCGATATACCGCCGATTCTGTGCCCAACGTGCGGGAAGCCGCCATCGCGGGGCTGGCGACCTTGACCGGACACGGCGCCGACCGCGTATACCGCGCCGCCCTCGTTGCGACGGACTATCAACTGCTGCTCGGCGCGGCCGCGGCACTCGCCGGCAGTCCTGGCCGCGAGGAGGCCGCGCGCGCCCTGTTGCTCGCGCTGGACCGCACCACGAGGGAGCACCGGGAAACATCCCGCGACGCGCGCGTGGCACTCCTCGCCCGGCTGCGTGAGCTGGGAAGCTCCTGGGCCGCTCCCGCGCTTCGGCCCTATCTCCGGGATTTCGATCCGGTGGTGGCCGAGTCGGCCGCAGCGACGCTCACGGAGTGGACCGGCCGGCGGCACCGCGCGACGCCAAGACGTCTCGTACCGGCGCCCGTGTCTCTGCCCGAGGTGGAGGCACTCCGCGGCAAGCTGTTCCGTTTCACGATCGGCGAAGGCGTGATGGATGTGGAGCTCGACATCCACGACGCGCCGGTGACGGTTGTTCGCCTGGCCCGACTGGTGCGACGCGGGTACTTCGACGGGCTGACATTCCATCGGGTGGTGCCCAACTTCGTGCTTCAAGGGGGAAGTCCGGGAGCGAACGAGTACGCGGGCGATGGACCCTTCATGCGGGACGAGCTCGGCCCCCGTTCCCACGCGCGCGGAACCCTCGGCGTGTCCACCCGGGGGCGCGATACCGGCGATGGCCAGATCTTCATTAACCTGGTGGACAATCCCCGGCTGGACTACGAGTACACCGTGTGGGGACGGGTGGTGTCGGGGATGGAACTGCTGGATGAGTTAAGAGAAGGGGAGGTCATCCGGCGAGTCGAAATCTGTCCGCGTTGACCGCCTCCCGCCCGTGCTGTACGTTCCAGAGGGCTCCAGATCCAGGAGGATCTATGCGCATTTCCCGTTGGACCTCTCTCGCGCTCGCGGCCGTGGTAGCCGCCGTTCTCGTCACCCCCGTCAGTGCTCAGGAGGTCGAGATCAAGCCGGCAGCAAAGGTCAAACGCGACAAGTATGTCCTGACTGCCGAGGAAATCGCCGAACGGCCGGACATTGCCAACGCCTACGACGCGGTCAAGCTCCTCCGCCCCAATTTCCTGAAGCCGACCCGGGCCAAGGGAGGGATGAGTGCTGGCTCCGGAGGGGCTTCCCGCCCCAAGATCGACTACCAGTCGACGGGCGGCGACGGCGGCTCCAGCTCCGGCAGCTCGGCGGGCAGCACCCCCGATCCCTACAAGCCCAGCGGCACCGAGCCGGGCGGGGGCGCGGGCGGAAGCAGCCCCTACGGCGGCTCGTCCGGCGGCGCCAGTAACTCGCTCATGGCGGTCATGTACTTGGACGACGTGAAGCGGGGCGACGTCGACGAAATGAAGAGCGTGCTGGCGGCCGACATCGTCGAGATCCGCTACATGGGTGGCACCGAGGCCTCGGGACGGTATGGCGCCGGGCATGAAGGTGGAGCCATCCTGGTCAAGACCAAGCGACTCGGCAAGGGATGATCCGCCCCGCGGGGCGGAACGTACTCTGGCGCGGCCCGCGGGGGGGGGGCCGCGGGGGGTGTGGGGGGGGCGGGGCGGCCCCGCCAGCCCCCCCGGCAGGCCGGGCCCCCCACGACAACCC
>JANNGX010000373.1:0-10651 GCA_031404115.1 Gemmatimonadales bacterium
CCGCCGACAAGAAGCTCGGCAGGAACGTCACGCCGGCATCGGCCCAGATCGAATTCGCGATCTGAAACGTGCCGGTCTTGTCGAGACCTCGGAGCAATTCTATCAGATTCCGGTAGCCGGCGTTGATCTCGGCCAGGGACATCCCCTCCAGCCGGAGGGCGTAGCGCATCGAGTCGAGCGTCTGTCCCGCGGCGCCGTTCAGGGTCATGCCGAGCGCGAGGGAAACACTCAGCGGAGAGAGGAAGAGGTTGATCTCTCCTTCCGCAACGCGGGCCTGCCGGAGCAGGTCGAACCCGAACTGATTCCCGGTGGCGAGTATCCGGGTTTCCACCGGGGAGAGCGCGCGGGGAAGCTCGGTGAGCAGCGGCGGCGGTTTGGGGCTCTCCTGGGTCGATGTGCAGGCCGCAAGCAACAATGCGGCGAGGAGCAGACGGCGTGAGAGGGCTTGCACGAGTTACCTCGGCGGAGAGGTGCCGCTCGCGGTGAGGAGGCCCATGAGATTGCGACTCTGCAGCAGGTACTCCTCGTCCGCGATGCTGTGGCTCACGTCGACGTTGATGCGGGTGGGATGGCCATCCCGGGGATCGTATTCGACCTGCAGGAGCACCGCGTGCGCTCTGACCGCATCGTCGATTCGTTCGAAGAGATCGGGCACCGTGGGAAGGGCGCCGAGGGAGGTTGTCTCGACCGGCGTGTTGGTGTCGAGGTAGCGCCCGGCCGCGACCTGGTCTCCCAGGACGGTAACGTCGATCCAGCGTCCGGCCAGCCCGCAGAAGCAATCAGAGCGGACCTCGTACGAGTAATCGCGCTGACCGTCGGCGGCCCAGCGCCGGCGCGCGGCCTCGAGCCGGTCGTTCTCGCCCGGCCCCGTGATCAGTCCGCATCCGGACAGCACCAGGACCGAGGCGAACAACAGGCGGAACCGTGGGCGGGTCACTGGAACATGACCTCGCGCGCGCTCATCACCACCTCGTCGTCTACGAGATTGGCGGAATAGTCGATCTCGATGCGGCTTGGATAGCCATAGATCGGATCGTAGCTGACCGCGAGGTAGGCCGCCTTCCGGTCCAGGGCATCCTGAATCAGATCGAACAGGTCCGGCACGGTGAGGACGTAGGTCAGCAACGACTGCTCCACCGCCGCACCCGAATCGACGTACTCGGCGGAGGTTACCGAGCCGGAAGTGACGGTCACTGCCATGAGGCGCCCGCCCAGGACGCACTCGCAACTCCGGTTGACCTTGTAGGAGTAGGTCGGGCTGCTTTTCACGTTCCACAGGGCCCGCGCCGCGACGAGATTATCGACCTCGCCGGGCGCGGTCGGTGCTTCGCAGGCGGCGCCGGTCAGAAGGAGGGTCAGCAGGGCCAGGGAGAGCTTTGGCATTGGGGCTCGCTGGTGCACGTCACGTGCCTTGAGAGGCGGATTTCCAACCCATTGGGGCACAACGGCGAACGGAGTGCAGGGGACTCTGCCCGCGTGTCCGGGTGACCTCTGGAAGGGACGTTCGGTGTGTCGAAAAGACTCGGGGGGAGCCCCGTTCAGGACCGCTCGCGGGCCCACGCGTCGGTAACCAATTGTCCTGCCGCGGAGTCGTCGACGACGAAGATCAGCCGATGATCGTGATCACTATAGACCACCTCGATGTTCACCCCCGGGACGACCACCGCTCGTTCCGCCAGGACGCGTATGCCGGCCGCTTCGAGCGCGCGACGCGCGGCGCCGCCGTCCAAGAACAGGAAGTGTGCGACTCCGTGACCGTCGACGACGAAGGCACCGCTGGGATCTTGAGCGCCAGGCGGATCGAGTCGATCCGGGACACCGGCCGTTCGGCGAGCGTGCGATCGTCCGTCGGTGCGGTCGGCGGACTCTGCAGCATCAGGTGGAGGAACAAGGCGGCGCAGGCGAGCATCGGGCGGTCCATGGCGTGGTCCTTCGTGTTTCGGGTTGGTCTCAAGCCGGCGATCGCCCTGAAAGGAAGTCGATTACAGAAGTGTAGCGGCGAATCGAGGGTGCCGGCGGTATCGTTATCTGATGACCGCTCCCGCACACCACGATAGCGAACGGACCCCCGGCGAAGCCCGGCTGCGCTGGGAGGTCTTTCGCTGTCGCCGGAAGAGCGATACACGGACCCAGTATCTCCTGGAGCTCGCGCGGGCCGTCACCCTCGCGCCCCGGAGCGACGATCCTGCGCCGTTGCTTGAAATAGGCACGCGCTCCGGGGGGTCGGCGCTGCTGATGCTCCGCATACTGGAGCTGGTCTATCCCGCCGGAACGCGGCGTCCGCCGGTCCTGACGGTCGATCCGTACGGGACGCGTCCCTACGAGGGCGCGCCCTTTGTGTATGACGACCGGCACTACCTCGCATGAAGCGCGCCCTGGCTTCACACGCCAACCACATCCACTACATGATGGATTCGGAGCTGTTCCTGGCGCTCCTGGACCAGCTGTACCTGTGGATCGACGGGGCGCGACGCCCGCTCTCGACGTTTTCGCTGGTGTATCTCGATGGCAGCCACGATCCCGATGTGGTGTGGGCCGAGATCGAGCGCCTGATGCCGCGAGTGGTGCCGGGCGGGTTTCTCCTCGTCGACGACACGGACTGGTTCGATGGCACGATTCGGAAGCGGCTCGACGCGGCGGTGGAGCGGCTCCGAGGCAGCCTGCGGCATAATGGAAAGCAGAGCATCATCCAGGTGGGTGTGAGCTAGCCGAGGGTTCGCGGCACCCCCCTGGAACTGGCCCGCTTCATCTCCACCATTGGGAGGATCACGCATGACGCGGTCCGGCCTCCTGGGACTGCTGGCCGGCGGCCTCGCCGCCTTCCTGCTGGCGGCGGAACCGTTGGTGGCCCAGCCTCCGACGCCGCTGGATCGTCCCACGCTCCGGATCGGGAGCGTGACCGGGGCGCTCCGCCTCGACGGTATTCTCGACGAACCGGCCTGGTCGACCGCCGATTCGATCGCCGATCTCATTCAGATCGAACCGATCGAGGGGAAGGCCGCGACCGGCCGTACCGTCGTCCGGGTGCTGGGCGGCGGTGGTGATCTCGTCATCGGGATCCTGGCCTTCGACCCGGAGCCCGGTCGGATTACGAGCTTTTCCCGGGCCCGCGACGCGAGCCTCACGAACGAGGACCACATCCGCATCGTGCTCGACACCTATCTCGACGGCCGATCGGGGTACGTCTTCGTGGTGAACCCGAATGGCGCCCGTTACGACGCCCTGGTCACCAATCAGGGCGAGAGCGAGAACGCCGAATGGGATGCGGTGTGGGAAGCCGCGGCGGCGCGCACGGCCTTCGGCTGGTCGCTGGAAATCCGGATCCCTGCCAAGAGCCTGCTCTTCCGGCGCGGTCTTCGCGCGTGGGGGTTCAACGTGCAGCGGCGGGTGCAGCGGCTGCAGGAGACCGACCGCTGGGCCAGCCCCGACCGCGACGTCAAGATCAACATGACCAGCCGAGCTGGGCTGCTGACGGAGGTGCCGGCGTTCGCGCTGGGCATCGGCTTGAGCGTGCGGCCCTCGCTGACCCTCTCGGCCGGACACCCGTCCAACGGCGCCGAGCTCGATCGGGATGCGGATGCCAGCCTCGACATCACCCAGCGGCTGGGCAGCAACTCCCTCGCGTCCCTCACCGTCAACACCGACTTCGCCGAAACCGACGTGGACACGCGGCGCACCAACCTGACGCGGTTCCCGCTGGTCTTTCCGGAAAAGCGGACCTTCTTCCTGGAAGGGTCCGACATTTTCGACTTTGGACTCGGCATCGGTACCGACGCGGATCCGTTCTTCAGCCGCCGCATCGGGCTGCTCGGCGGCCGCGAGGTGCCGCTCGATGCCGGGCTCAAAGCCAACGGCCGGATCGGGCAGACCAGCTATGGCGGGCTGGTGGTACGGACCGGACGGCTCGACAGCCTTCCGACCCGGAACACGATGGGCGTGATGCGGATCCGCCACAATCTGCTGAACGAATCGTCGGCGGGAATCATTGCCACGATGGGCGATCCGCTGGGACGGCGCGGGAGCTGGATGGCGGGCGCCGACCTGACCTACCAGACGACCCGCTTCATGGGCAACAAGAATTTTCTGGCGGGCCTCTGGGGCCTTGGAATGGACCGGGAGGGCCTGTCGGAGGGGCGGTACGCGGTCGGCGGCAAGATCGACTATCCCAACGATCTCTGGGATGCGGCGCTCACCTTCAAGCGAATCGGGGAGTCGTTCGACCCCTCCCTTGGATTCGTGCCCCGCGCCGGGGTCCACATCATCAACTTCAACGTCAACTTTCAGCCGCGGCCGTCCCGCCCGATCCTTGGCCTGCCGGTCCGGCAGATGTTTCACGAGCTGCTCACGACGCTGGTGACCGACCTCGACGGGAGGTGGGAGAGCTATCGCGTCTTCACCGCGCCGATCAACTGGAGGCTGGAGAGCGGCGACCGCTTCGAGATAAACGTCGTGCCCGCCGGCGAGCGGCTCACCGCGCCGTTCGCGATCGCCGACACGGTGGTGATCCCGGCCGGCAGCTACCACTGGACCCGCTACCGGCTGGAGGCAGGGCTGGCGTCCAAGCGGAAATTCAGCGGCCAGTTTACCTGGTGGTTTGGGCGATTTTTTTCCGGCACCCTGAGCGAGGTGGTGCTCACGGCAAGCTGGAAACCATCGCCGCTCTTCATCGTGGAATGGAATGTCACCCGGAACAGTGCCCGGCTCGCCCAGGGCGCCTTTAAACAGGAAGTGATCGGGACCCGGCTCCGGGTCAACCTCTCGCCCGATTTCCAGGTCAACAGCTACGTCCAGTACGACAATCAGAGCCGCACCGTAGGGACCCATACTCGTCTCCGCTGGACGTTCACACCGCTGGGAGACTTGTTCGTGGTGTACAACCACAACCTCGAAGAGCCGCTCAACCTGTCGGGACGCCGGGCCGGGTGGCGGTTCGTCTCCAACGAGCTCCTGGTCAAGGGGCAATTCGGGTTTCGGTACTAGGATTCGGCCCGCGACTCTCCCATCACCTTGATCACCACCCGCTTTCGCCGCTGGCCGTCCCACTCCCCGTAGAACACCCGCTGCCAGGGTCCGAAATCCAGTTTCCCCGCCGTCACCGGCACGATCACCTCGTGCCCCACCGTGAGGCTCCTAAGGTGCGCGGCGGCGTTGTCCTCGCCGGTGTCGTTGTGCTTGTAGCGCGCGGGGTCCCACGGGGCAACGGTGTGCTCCAGCCAGTGCAGGATATCCTGCCAAAGGCCCGATTCGTGATCGTTGACGAACACCGACGCCGAGATGTGCATCGCGGACACCAGCACCACGCCCTCGCGGATGCCGCTGGTGGTGAGCGCTTCCTCCACCTCCTCGGTGATGTCGATGATCTCCTGCCGCTTCGTGGTTTCGAACCAGAGGTACTTGGTGTGGGTGGTCATGCGGGGAAGGGTATCAGCCGCCGCCTGTCTGGTCCAGATCGCGATGGCTTCGCGGTGACCGTCGTTGAACTCGCCCGGGAGCTTGCCCGGGCCGCGGAAGATCTCGATGAGAGGGAGCCTGCCCGTCCGCCCGTCTCTCAATGTGTTGGATCTCCCGGCGGAGCCCGCTTCCCCGTCGGCGAAGGCTTGATCAGCGACGCCGTCACTCCCGCCACCAGCAGCCCCACAATCACCGCAAGCGACCACCCGATCGCCACGTGGATCCACGCGCTCAGGCCCATCTTCAAGCCCACGAACACCAGGATGGCCGCGACCGCCGGCTTGAGATAGTGGAACCGGTCCATCACGCCCGCCAGTACGAAGTACAGCGCCCGAAGCCCCAGGATGGCAAAGACATTGGAGCTGTAGACGATGAACGGGTCCCGCGTCACGGCGAAAATGGCGGGGATGCTGTCGATCGCGAAGACCAGGTCGCTCCACTCCACCACCAGCACCACCAGCAGCAGCGGCGTGCCGAACAGCTTCCCATGCATCCGGGTGAAAAAATGGTCCTGGGAATACTCGGCGGTAAACGGCAGGAACTTCCGCGCCAGCCGTACCACTGGGTTCTTGTCCGGCTGCACCGGCTCGATGCCGCCCGGCTTCAGCATCCGGATGCCGGTGATCACCAGGATGCCACCGAAGACGTACACGATCCAGCTGAATTTCTGCAGCAGCAGCGCGCCCAGCCCGATCATGATGCCGCGCATGACCATCGCCCCGAAGATGCCCCACTTGAGCACCCGCGGCTGCAGCTTCTCGGGGACCGCGAAAAACTGGAAGATCAGGAGAAAAACAAAGAGATTGTCGACCGAGAGCGAGAGCTCGATCAGGTACCCCGAATAGAACTCCAGCGCCTTCTGGCTGCCCTCCCGCCACCAGAGAAATCCGCCGAACAGGGTGGCGATCGTGGCGAGGCCGGCGCTCCACAGCCCAGCCTCCTTGACGCTGAGCACATGGGAGCGCCGGTTGACCACCAGCAGATCCACGGCGAGCAGCACCACAACGAGCGCGGTAAACCCGCCCCAGACCAGTATGCCGTGACCGCCCATCGCCTACGCCCGGGCGAGCTTCATGAGCGCCGCCACCCGCTGCTCGGTGGGTGGATGGGTGCGGAACAGCCGCATCATCCCGCCACCGTAGGCCGCGAGCGGGTTGACCTGCGCCAGCGGCGCGGCGGCCGGCACCACATTCATCGGCACCCGATGGGCCATGGCGTCCAGCCGCGTGAGCGCGCTGGCGAGCGGCTCGGGCCGCCCCAGAATCTCCGCCCCCACCCGGTCCGCCTCGAATTCTCGCCGCCGCGAAATCGCGAACTGCACGATCATGGCCGCGATCGGGGCCAGGATCATCAATATCAGCCCGAATGCGCCGTTCCCGTCGCCCTCATCATCGGAGTTGCTGAAGAAGATGAGCCGGGGCAGGAAACCGATCGCGCCCGCCAGCCCGGCCGCCACGGTGGACAGCAGCATGTCCCGGTTCTTGATGTGGGCCAGCTCGTGGGCGATCACGCCCTCGATTTCCGGCTGGGGCAGATGCCGGAGCAGGCCCTCGGTCACCGCGACCACCGCCTTGGACGGACTGCGCCCGGTGGCGAAGGCGTTGGGCTGCTCGTGCGCGGCGATCGCCACCACCGGCATGGGCAGCCCGGCCCGCTGCCGGAGCCGGTCCACCATCCGATAGAGCTCCGGCGCGTCCTGCTCGCTCACGACCTTGGCCCCATACATCTTGAGGACGATCTTGTCGCTCCAGAAATACATGATGAAGTTGAGCGCCCCGCCCACCAGGAGCGCCATCATCATCCCCTGGGTACCGCCGAAGAGCTGGCCCAGCCCCAGAAAGAGTGCCATCATCCCGGCGAGCAGCATGAATGTTTTTGAATCAGTCGACACGGTTATTCCTCCCAAACCCATGAAAATGAAAAGCGAGACCTCGTCGCCGTTATCGAACGGCCGACGAAGGTCTCGCTCTGAAATGGAGGCTCTTGCCCCCATAGCCCCGGGAACCGTGCCGGCCGAAAAGCCGACAGTCCTGACGATTCCGCGGTCCGTCTCCCGACGGATGAGCTACTCCCCTTCAACAAGCCGAAAATTATCCGGAGGGGCCCCTCCCGTCAAACCCCGTGGCGGCCCGAGGCCCGCATTCCGGTATTAGGTTCTCAACGACGTATTTCTCCCTTCAAGGAGCAGGGCATGCAGGAGAAGGACCGGGATCCCATCGTGGCGATCTGCCTTCTGGCCGCGCTAGCGGACGGCGACCGATCACCCGACGAGCAGGCGGAGTTCCAGCGGATCTCGGCCCGGCTTGGCGGCGGGGACACGGCGGCCCTCACCACCCGAGCCAACCAGGGCTCGCTTACGGTGGGAGACGCGGTATCCGAGCTGAGCGCCTCGGAATCCCGCCAGACCGCCTACGAGATGGCGGCGACGGTGATCTACGCCGATGGCCAGGCCAGCCCCGCCGAGCGCACATTCCTGGCGGAGCTGCGGCGGCTGCTGGAGCTACCGGAGGATGGCATCGGGCCGATGCACCGCGAGGTGGAGACTCTGGCCCTGGCGCCGCTGAACGGCTCGCTCCCCGACACGACGGCGGGCACCCCGCGCGGTGAAACCCGGCGCCCTGCCCAAGCCGGCATTCCAGCCCTCTCGCGGGACGCCGCGCTGGACGAGCTGATCCGGAAACAAGCGCTCCTGACCGGCGCACTGGAGCTCCTGCCCCAGAATCTCGCGTCGCTCGCGATCATTCCACTGCAGATGCGGCTGGTCTACCGGATTGGAGCGGACTATGGCCAGACGCTCGATGCCGACCAGGTCAAGGATCTCCTGGGCGCCATGGGAATCGGCGCTGCGGCACAGGTGCTCGACGGGCTGGCGCGACGCATCCTCGGCGGGCTCGGCCGCGGCCTGTTCGGGCGGACGCTAGGGGGGGTGGTCGGCGGCACTGCGGGCATGGCAGCCGGCGCCGGGGTTTCCTTCGTAACCACCTATGCCTTGGGCTATGCCGCCAAACAGTACTACGCCCAGGGCCGCCAGCTTTCCCGCGAAGACCTTCGGTCGCTGTTCCAGGGCTTCCGCGCCGAGGCCGAGGTCCTGTTGCCCAGGGTGCAGGCGGAGATCCACCAGCAGGCCCAGCACCTCGATCTCAAGCGGATTGTCGAGTCCGTGCGCTCAGCCTAGAGCATCCCCGAGGCCGATGCCCGACATCCCGCCCAGTGAGGTCACCGAGCTGCTGATCGCCCTGCAGGGCGGATCCGCCGACGCCATGGCGAAGCTGATGCCGGTGGTGTACGCCGAGCTCAAGCGGCTCGCCGCCGGCTACCTCCGCGCCGAGCGTGCCGATCATACCCTGCAGACCACCGGACTGGTGCACGAAGCCTACCTCAAGCTCGTGGATCAGAAACGCACAACCTGGAAGAACCGCTCACACTTCTTCGGTATCGCCGCCCAGGCGATGCGCCGGATCCTGGTCGATCACGCGCGCAAGCGAAGCGCGGCCAAGCGGGACGGCGGCCACCCCGTCACGCTGGATGACGAGGTGGCCGGCCTCCCGGCCGACACCGACGAGGTCCTGGCCGTGGACGAGGCCCTGCAGCGTTTGTCCGCGATGGACCCGCGACAGTCCCGGATCGTCGAGCTGAGGTACTTTGCCGGCCTGAGCATCGAGCCGACGGCCGAGGCATTGGAAATCTCCCCCGCAACGGTGAAGCGGGACTGGACCAGCGCCAAGGCGTGGCTCCAGCGCGAGCTTTCCGGCGGGCCTGAACCGAGATGAGCCGGTCCGGTCGCGTTCTGCGCGTGGTGTGATATGACCATCTCGCCGGATCGCTGGAGAATCGTCAAGGCCCTCTTCGACGAGGCGCTGGACCTGCCGTCGGAGGCGCGGGACGTCTGGCTGGCCGACGCCACCGTGGGCGATGAGCCGCTCCGCCGGGAGGTGGAGAGCCTGCTCGAGGCGCTGCGCGAAGAACAGGACCGCTTCGAACGCCCGGCCTCGTTTCCGCCGGACGGGCTCGAGGGCGCGGGCGGGACACCCGGCCCCGAGGTCGGCAGCCGGGTCGGGCCCTACCGGCTGGTGCGGGTGGTCGGGCAGGGAGGAATGGGCGTTGCGTTCGAGGCCTACCGGGACGACGATCACTACCAGAAGCGCGTGGCCATCAAAACCATCTCCCGGGGTCGGGACAGCGACCTCATCCTCCGCCGTTTCCGCTACGAGCGCCAGATCCTTGCGCGGCTCGAGCACCGCAACATCGCGGGGCTACTGGACGGCGGCGTCACCGACTCGGGCCAGCCCTACTTCGCGATGGAGTACGTCGTCGGGCAGCCCATCGACCGCCACTGCGACGCGGAGCGGCTTGGCGTGCGCGAGCGGCTCCAGCTGTTCCGCCAGGTCTGCGCGGCGGTACAGTACGCCCACCAGAATCTCGTCATTCACCGGGACCTCAAACCCAGCAACATACTGGTCACCGCAGATCGCACGGTGAAGCTCCTTGATTTCGGCATCGCCAAGCTGCTCCGCGATGACGATGGGAGCGACGGCGAAGGCCTGACCCAGCCGGGCGTGGTGCCGCTCACCACCGCGTACGCGAGTCCCGAGCAGGTCCGCGGCGAGGTGGTCACCACCGCCACCGATGTCTTCTCGCTGGGGCTGGTCCTCTACAAGCTCCTGTCGGGCCAACACCCTTTCGGGCGGGATCTGCCGAGCCGCGAGGAGATCCGCCGCCGGATCTCGGAGGAGACGCCGCCCCCGCCCAGCGCGCTGGTCACCACCGAAACGGCGTCCCGGGTCGAGTCGAGCGGGATGAAGCGGCTGCAGAAGTCGCTGCATGGGGACCTGGACAGCATCGTGCTGATGGCGCTTCGCAAGGAGCAATCCCGCCGCTATGGCTCGGTCGAGCAGCTGGGCGAAGACATTCTGCGCTACCTGGCCGGCCTGCCGGTGGCGGCGCAGGCCGACTCGATGGGCTATCGGCTGGGCAAGTTCGTGCGCCGCAACCGCCCCGGGGTGATCGGCGCGGCGGCGGCGTTTCTGGCGCTGGTGGCCGGACTCTGGGGGACGGCGTGGCAGGCGCGCGAGGCGGGCTAGGAGCGTGACCGCGCTCGCCTCGAGGCCGCCAAGGCCACCCGAGTGACCCAATTCATGCAGGAGATGTTCCGCTCCGCCGACCCGCGCGCCGAGGGAAAGGATGTGACGGTGGCGGAGGC